>JAABRT010000099.1 GCA_011390805.1 Gemmatimonas sp.
CAAACAGGGCAACGATGCGCAGTCCGACTTCGGCGCTGGAGATATTGGCCCACAGTTCACCCAACGCCACACCGGGAATGATGGCGGTGAGCGGCTCGGCCAAATCGGTGTTCATTTCGCGTTGCAGTTGCAGCGCTTCAAAACGATTGCGCGTGCCCACCATGAACGACGAGATCTGCTCCGGCTCGTGATCATGTCCGGCGTGGCCGTCACCGCTTTGTGCATCTGAACCGGTAGCGAGCTCGTCGTCATGCTCGTCGTCATGCTCGTCGTCGTGCTCGTCGCTGTGCTGGCTGTCGGGCTCATTTTGTGCGCTGCTCACCGTTGCCGGCGCGGCTGCCGGTGGCTCGGCACCGGGCATTGTCGGCGTACCGGGCGGTGGTTCGTAACCGGGCATCACAGGCGTTCCGGGCGGTGGCTCGTAACCGGGCATTGCCGGAGTACCTGCTGGCGGTGCAGCAGCGCCCGGCATCACAGGCGTACCCGGCGGCGGTGCAGCAGCACCCGGCATGGCAGGCGTACCGGCCGGCGGTTGCGCCGGTGCACTGCCCGGCACCTGCTCGAAATCCTCGTGCATGGCCTCGATGCCGCCCAGCGTCACGTAAATCGCGCGATCTATTGGCGTGAACGTGCGTTCCAGCACGCCAACCACCGTAAACGGATTCGTTTCATGATCTGCGATTCCCCCGCCCTGCAAACCATGCGTCACAACAACCGGTGACCCAAGGGTATAGCCAAGTCGTTCGGCAACTTCGGCACCCAGCACCACTTCATCATCAGCGGCCGGCGCCGCGCCGCTGGCAAAGGTCACCCGGCCGTCTTCACGAAAGCGATAGCGTTCGTAGAACTCATCGGTGGTACCAATCACGCGGTAGCCACGATGACTGTCGCCCAGTGCAAACGGAATCGACCAGCCCACCGCCGGATGCTCCGCCCATCGCTCGTATGTTTCATAGCCGATGCCGGTAGACGAGGCACCGATACCAAACACGGTAGAGAGCAGCACCTGCAGCGAACCACCGCGCGCGCCCACAATGAGATCCACACCGCGGATGGTGCCGGCAAAGCTCTCGCGCACACCGCTGCGCACATGTTCAATGCCAACGAGCAGTGTCACACTCAGTGCAATGCTGGCCACCGTAAGCAGCGACGTGAACAGGCGGCTGCGCAGCGACTGCATGGCCAGTCGGAAGATTGTGCCCACGCGCTAGTTCTCCAAGGCGAGCACTGCGCTCGCCGTGTTGATTTCCGGCAACTCCACCGTGCGCGAAAAGAGCGGCTGCAACGAGAAGTCGTGACTTACAAACACAAGCGTTGACCCGGCCTTGTTGCACGAAGCAAACAGCAACTCCAGAAACCGCTGACGACGGTCGCTGTCCAGCGCCGATGTGGGCTCATCGCAGATCACAACTTCAGGTGAGCCGATTAGCGCACGTGCCACCGCTACACGCTGCTGCTGACCAACCGACAGCTCAGTGACAGGCGACGTGATCGCGCTGCCGATATCGAGGTCGCGGGCCAGTGCATCGGCGGCTTTGACGGGATCGGTTGAGCCGAGTCGTGCACGGCGTGCTTTGTCGAGTCGCACCGGCAGCAGAATGTTCTCGCGCACCGACAAATACGGAATGAGATTGAACTGCTGAAACACATATCCGAGATGCTGCGCCCGGAAGGCGTCGCGCGCCCCGCTTGAGAGCGGGGTCAAATCGGTGCCGAGAATACGCACTGATCCGGAGGTAGCGGTCAGCACTCCAGCCAACAGGCCGAGCAGCGTGGTTTTACCACTGCCGCTCGGCCCGTGAAGAAACACTGTCTCACCGCGTGCAATGGTGAGTGTGTCAATGGCAACAACGTCGGTCCCTGCGCGGTACGCAAAGCGAACGTTGGAGAGTGCGACGGCCGGTGTGGCCGCGTCGTGCTTCATCGCGCGCTGTACGGTTCCATTTTTGTGCCGTCGAGCGTGAAGCCTACGGTACCGTAGGGGCTCTCCACTGTCGCGATCTTGAGTTTGCCGTGCATCCAGATGGCGTCAAACAACGTCAGCTTTACCGCCTTCTTGTTGGCCATCTGTACGAAGATGATCTGATTGGGAGGTGGCGGCGGAGTGTGCACACAGGCGCCGTAGTAGGGCACCAGCAAAAACTCCGCTCCGTCTTCCATGAAGTCATCGAGCGGCACCACGAACCCCGGAACGCGCACTTCCTTGCCGTTGAGCGCCTTGAGCGTATCAGTGGTCTTGCCGGTGAGGTAGTCGAGTCCGGCGAGCAGTCGCCAATCAATTGGCGGCGCGTCGTCGGCATTCACGGTGCGCGGTTCGCGCGCTTCGGCAGCCCGTGCCTCAAGCTTCGCTGCCTGCAGGCGCAGTGGTGCATGAAACGCCGCCGCGTGCCAGAGCGTGGGCACAAAAATGCCGGCCCGGGCGAGCGTGGCGTCAAAGGTGATGGGCGCTTTTACGCGCGACGCGGCCGGTCGCGGCGTGACCGGATCAGCGTGCGCCGCTGCGGGAAGCAGTGTCGCAGCCGATGCCGACGTCACAGTCAGCAGGACGGCACGTCGGGCAGCAACACCGGAGCGTGCAAAGAAACGTCGAAGCATGGTCGGATGGGGGTGCGAGGAACGGCCACTGTTCAGCCGATATCTTGTAAAGTACGCAAATGCAGATCAAATGCTGAATGTGCCGCCCGCTGTTCGGGGCAAGTTCGGGACGACACTATATATTCACCGGGTAACCGCCTCTCGTTCCGTTCATTCGGAATACCGCGGCCGATTGCCGTGTGCCAACGGAAGCGGCTGCGGGTTGCTCCTTCGGGTTCCAGCCCGGCTTTCACCCGCGATCTCACGCGATGTCCCGCGCCGAAATCACCACCCCTGAAGTGCTCGACGACGAAAGTGTCGTTGAACTCTCGCTCCGCCCGCAGCGGCTGGCCGAGTTCATCGGGCAGCCCAAGATCAAGGAAGGGCTGTCGATCGCGATTGACGCCGCCCGGGCGCGCCGCGAGCCGATTGATCACACGCTGTTCTTTGGTCCACCGGGTCTCGGAAAAACCACGCTGGCCGAACTGATGGCGCGTGAACTCGGCGTGAACATCCGCACCACCTCCGGTCCGGCACTCGAAAAACCGGGGGATCTTGTTGGTACGCTTACCAACATGCGTGAGGGTGATCTGCTGTTCATTGACGAAATCCATCGCCTGCGTCCGGTGATCGAGGAGTTTCTCTATCCCGCGATGGAAGACTACAAGATCGACATCCGCCTGAGCGAAGGCCCCAAGGCGCAAACCATCACCATGCCCATTGAACGCTTCACGCTGGTGGGTGCCACCACCCGCCTGGGCATGCTCACATCACCGCTGCGCGCCCGTTTCGGATTGGTGCATCAGCTGGCGTTCTATCCCGAGGCGGAGCTGGAAATCATTGTGCGCCGCACAGCCGAAGTGATCAAGGTGAGCATTGACGACGACGGCGCCCACGAAATCGCGCGCCGCTCACGTGGCACTCCTCGTGTGGCCAATCGACTGCTGCGCCGCGTTCGCGACTATGCGCAGGTGAGGGCCGACGGACACATCAGCCGCGCGGTGGCCGGCGCTGCACTTGAACTGCTTGATGTTGACCAGTTCGGTCTTGATGACATGGACGCGCGGTTGCTGCGCATCATCATTGAAAAGTTTGACGGCGGACCGGTAGGACTTACCACCATCGCGGCAGCGGTGGGGGAAGACGCCGGAACGATTGAAGACGTGTACGAGCCGTTTCTTGTGCAGCAGGGATTTCTGCAGCGCACGCCGCGCGGGCGTCAGGCCACGGCGCATGCGTATCGTCACTTTGGCTACGAGCCGCCGCGGGCGAGCGTGGAACAGGGATCACTCCTCTGAATTCCGCGCGTGCCGCACTAGCTTTGCCCGTCATGCACGAACCCGGCAGCCGCACCTCCGACTACGACTACGCCCTCCCCGAATCGCTGATCGCGCAAGCGCCAGCGGAGCCGCGCGACAGCAGTCGGTTGCTGGTGCTTGACCGCGCCGCGCAAAGCATCACGCACCGCCGCTTTCCCGATCTGTTGCAGTATCTGCAGCCGGGCGACACGCTGGTGGTGAATGCCACCGAGGTGTTTCGCGCGCGTCTGCTGGCCACACGCCAATCGGGACAGCCGGCGGAAATCTTTCTGCTGCGTCCGGTGTCACGCACCGGTGAAGCCGAAGGACATACGGTGATTGACCGCAACAGCGTGTACTGGGAAGCCATGGTACAGCCGGGCGCCAAGCTCAAACCCGGGCGGCGCGTGCATGTGGCCAACGGCTTTGACGTGGATATTCTCGACACCACCCCGCTGCACACGCGCATTGTACAGTTGATCGTAGATCCGGCAGTGCACGCCTCAATTGCCGATGCGATCGCGACCTGCGGCCACGTGCCGTTGCCGCCGTACATCACGCGCTCCGATACCGCCGCCGATGCATCGCAGTATCAAACGGTGTACGCCCGCGCGGCCGGCAGCGTGGCCGCACCAACGGCCGGATTGCATTTCACACCGGCGCTGCTTGAACGCATTGCCGGCATGGGCGTGCATACGGCAGAAGTCATTCTGCATGTCGGCGCAGGCACCTTCCGTCCGGTGCAGGACGATGATCCCGCGCAGCATGTAATGCACGAAGAATGGTGCGAGGTGCCGGTGGCTGCCGCCCAACAGATTGCCGCTACCAAAGCGGCCGGTGGACGAGTGTGGGCGGTTGGCACAACGGCGGTACGCACACTCGAAAGCGCGGCCGATGAGCAAGGCGTGGTACAAAGCGGTGCCCGCACCACCGATCTCTTTTTGCGACCGCCGCACAAGCTGCGCGTGGTAGACAGGCTGCTCACCAACTTTCATCAGCCGCGCTCCACGCTGCTCATGCTCGTGAGCGCGTTTGCCACGTATGAGCTCACCATGCGCGCCTACCACGACGCCGTGAGCGAGCAATACCGCTTTCTTTCGTACGGCGACGCGATGTGTATCCTGTGAGCACGCCTGCAAGCATTCTCCCCGACACCGGCTTCGGCTTTGAAGTGCAGGCCACCAGCGGTGCGGCACGCGCCACGCGCTTCACCACGCCGCACGGTGATGTACTCACGCCGCAGTTCATGCCGGTGGGCACGCTCGCGTCTGTAAAAGGACTCGATCCCAACGACCTCACCGCACTGGGCGCCACCATGGTGCTCGCCAACGCGTACCACCTGCATCTGCGCCCCACCGACGAGACGGTGCGCACACTCGGTGGTTTGCATCGCTTCATGCAATGGCCCGGTCCGATCCTCACCGACTCCGGTGGTTTTCAGGTGTTTTCGCTGGAAGGGCTGCGCACGATTGATGAAGACGGCGTGGAGTTCAAGAGCCACATTGATGGCTCACCGCGTCGCTTCACCCCCGAAAGTGTGATGGCTATTGAACGCAATCTCGGCGCCGATGTGATCATGCAGTTTGATCATGTCGTACCGGGACAGAGCAGTGAGCCGCTCGCGCGCGAAGCCATGGAGCGCAGCGTGCGATGGCTGCAGCGCTGCCGTGATGAGTTTGCGCGGTTGCGCGAATCCGATCCCGATGTCCCGTCTCCGCAGCAGGCGCTGTTTCCCATTGTGCAGGGCGGCATTCACGCCTCACTGCGCCGGGAGTCGGTACTGGGCATTCGCGACGTCGGTGACTGGACCGGTTACGGTATTGGCGGCCTGTCAGTGGGTGAAGCCAAACCCGATATGTACGCCATGCTCGATGTCACCAACGAGCTGCTGCCCGCAGACCGTCCGCGTTATCTCATGGGTGTTGGATTCCCTGAAGATCTCGTGGAAGGGGTAGCCCGCGGCGTTGATATCTTTGACTGTGTGGCCCCCACCCGCATGGGGCGCACCGGCGCATTTTTTACCGCCAACGGCCGCCGCAATATCAAGAACGCGCAGTTCCGGCTGGCTGATGTTCCGCTCGACCCGGAGTGCAGCTGTGCATGCTGCAGCCGCTTCTCCACCGCCTACGTGCGGCATCTGTTCGTGTGCGAGGAGATTCTGGGACTGCGCCTGATCAGCCTGCACAATGTACATTTCCTCGTTACCCTCATGCGCAGCGCGCGTGACGCGGTCCTGGCGGGCACGTTTGAAGGCTGGAGCCGTGACTGGCTCGCCCGCTATCACTCTCGAGTTCACACACCATGACGTTCATCCCAGTTTCAGCAGCATTCGCGGCCATTCTCCAGGTCGGTGGCGGTCAGTGGCCCGGCCTGGTTTTCATGTACGGTGCGATTTTTGCGATTTTCTATTTCCTGCTCATCCGCCCGCAGCAGCAGCAGCGCAAGAAGCTCGAAGCTGCAGTTATGGCTGTCAAAAAAGGCGATGACATTGTTACCGCCGGCGGCGTTGTGGGTGAGATTGTGTCCATTCAGTCAAAAGACGCGCCATCCATGGACGACCGCATCACCATCAAGTCTGGCGATTCACGTCTGATCATCGAGCGCGGCCGCATTGTGCGCATCGGGAGCGGACCGGCGGTCGCTGGCTGAGGCGCACGTGGCACTGCTCGACATTCACGTACTCGGCTCGCCCATTCTCCGGCAGGAAACTGAACTTGTCACCGAGTTCACCCCTGAGCTGCGACGTCTGGCCGACAACATGTTCGACACCATGGACGCGGCCAAAGGTGTAGGGCTGGCCGCGCCACAGGTTGGACGCCTTGAGCGGCTCACAGTGGTGGGTGTGGACGATCAGCGCTTTGCGCTGGTGAATCCGGAAATCATCAGGCGCGAAGGAAAAATCCGCTGGGAAGAAGGATGTTTGTCCATTCCCGAGGTGTTTTCGGAAGTGGACCGCAGTGCAGAGGTTACCGTGCGTGCGCAGAACCTTGATGGTCAGATTATCGAAGTCACGGGTACGGAGTTACTTGCGGTGTGCCTGCAGCACGAAATCGATCATCTGCATGGCAAGCTCTTTCTCGATCGCCTGTCGCTGCTCAAGCGTCGCGCAGCCATGAAGGCGTGGGAGGAGGAAAAGCTCAAGTTCCCCGGTTTGCTGCGTGTGTTGCCCGTTGGAGATCTGCCACCCGAACGCGAGAGTGGCGCAACAACAGGCGGCTGATCGCGTCTTTTTTCTTCGGCAAGGTCTGTTGGCATGCGCATTCTTTTCTGGGGTACTCCCGATTTCGCCGTTCCGCCTTTGCTGGCGCTGCTTGGCGAAGGCCACGATGTAGTTGGTGTGGTCACGCAGCCCGACAGACCACGTGGCCGTTCGCGATCGCAGCTCGATCCGTCACCTGTCAAGCAGGTGGCACTGCAGGAAGGGTTGCCGGTGTTGCAGCCCATCAAGCCGCGCGGCGATGAGTTCATGGGCCAGATGGCCGAGTTGGAGCCTGAGCTCAGTGTGGTGGTGGCTTACGGACACATTCTGCCGCAGGTTGTGATAGATGCGCCGCGGCTTGGCACGCTCAACATTCACGCGTCGCTGCTGCCCACGCTGCGCGGTGCCGCGCCTATTCAGGCCGCCATTCTCGAAGGGCATACCGAGACGGGCATCACCATCATGCGCATGGTGCTGGGACTCGACGCCGGTCCGATGCTGCACGTAGTGCGCACCCCGCTCTCACACGACATCACCTACGGCGAACTGCACGACCAGCTGGCTGAACTTGGCGCGCTGGCCATAGTGCAGTCGTTGGCGCTGCTCGAAGTAGGGGCCGCGCATGAAATTCCTCAGGACGACAGCGCCGCCACCTACGCGCCCAAGATCGATCGGGCGTCGGCGCAGCTGCACTTCACCCGGGACGCAGCAAATGTCTCACGCGTGATCAGGGCCTTCGACCCCCGCCCCGGTGCGCACACTCAGCTGGGCGGCACATCGGTGAAGCTGTTTGGCGTGAAGATCATTGCCGCCACCGACGCACATTTGCGCGACGACGCGCTGGCTGCGAGCAAGCCCGGCACCATTCGTTCCATCGATGACGAGGGGCTGGTGGTGCGCTGCGGTGACGGCGCGGTGCGTATCTCGCAGGTGCAACCCGCGGGGCGCCAGCGCATCTCGCCGGTGGACTGGATGCGTGGCCGCGGCGTGCAGATTGGCGATCGCTTCGACGACGACGAGGGAACTGGCTATCTTTCCCAGCATGACGCCGTTGGAGGGAGCTGACGGGGACTTCGGTCCCGACGTAAAGGTGCGCGAGCCTGAGGCCGATGGCCCGGGCAGCGCGAAGCGTGCACCGTATCGCGGACCGCGGAGCAAAACCGCGTCCATTACCGAATCACGCATTGCGGCCGCCGCAATACTCGCCGAAGTGCGCAGCGGGCAACTGCTCGACCCGGCCTTTGAACGGCACGCGGGCCCGCTCGACGCGCGCGACCGGCGTTGGGTGCAGGAGCTCGTGTGGGGCACACTGCGCAAACGCGGCTGGTTTGATGCCGTGCTCGGACTGCGTGTGCGCGGCGGGCTGGCCCGCCTCGATGGCGATGTGGCGGACTTGCTGCGACTGGGCGCGTATCAGCTGCTCTACATGGGCAGTGTGCCGCCGTATGCGGCGATTGCGCAGACGGTTGAACTGGCCAAGCAGCGTCACGGCATTGGTGCCAGCAAACTGGTGAATGCCGTATTGCGCCGTCTTGACCGTGAACGCGATGCGCTCGAGCCGGTGCTGCCCAATGATCCGGTTGATGCCCTGTCGCTGCGCATGTCGCATCCGCGTTGGATGGTGGCGCGGTGGGTGCAGCGCTTTGGCGTTGAAGACACCGAGCGTTTGCTGCACGCCAACAATCAGGAAGCGCCAATTATTCTGCGCCCGTTTGGCGTGGTGCGTGAACAGCTCGAAGCCATGCTCGAAGGAGCGGGCGTAAGTGTGCACGAGGCACCGCTCGTGTCAGATTCACTGGTGCTCGGCCCCGGTGTGCAACTCACTGAACTCGGTGCGTTCAAGCAGGGGTTGCTGTTCGTGCAGGACCCCGCTGCTACGCTCGTGACGCGATACGCCGCGATTGCCCCGGGCAGTGTGGTTGCCGATTTGTGTTCGGCACCGGGCGGCAAGACGCTTGAGCTTTCGCGCACGGCACGTGTTGTTGTGGCCGCAGATCGTGTGCCCGGACGACTTGAGCGTTTGCTGGTGGGACTTGGGCGACTTGATGCAGAAAACATTGTGGCGTATGTGGGCGACGCGCGCGAACCCGCGCTGCACAACCTCGATGCGCTGCTGCTCGATGTGCCCTGCACCGGTACGGGAACGTTCCGTCGTCATCCCGACGCGCGCTGGCGCCTGAAGGCGTCAGATCTGGCGGTGATGAGCACCGTGCAGCGGGAGATCCTGCGCACTGCTGCGTCGTCGGTGCGTCCGGGAGGACTGCTCATTTATTCAACGTGCTCGCTTGAGCCCGAAGAGAATGACGCGCCCATTGACGCGTTTCTCGCGGAGCATCCGGAGTTTGTACTGGAGCCACCGCCCGCGGGATCGGTGCCTGACACCGTGCTCGACAACGGTCGGTTGCGCGTATTGCCTCACTTGCACGGTGTAGACGGCGCGTTTGCCGCGCGGCTGCGCCGGAGGGATTAGCTGTGAGCAAAAAAGGATCGTGGTTTGGGGCGCTTCGCGGAAACTCCGCGGGAACGTGGGCCGCGCGCGCAGGAGTGGCGCTGTTCACCGGACTGATTGTCGGCGTGGGGGGGGGATTCCTTGGGTTGCGCGTGCTCATGGGCGACACCCCGCCCGCACCCATCGAGGAAGTTGAGCCCGAGCCTGAGACGCCGGCGCCACGACGTACCTACAGCGGACCGCGCGCCGACGGCATGCGATCGTCGGATGGCGATGTGGCCATGGTTGGTGGAGGAGACGCTGCGGCGCGCGACAGCGTAGCGGTGGTGCCGGATCTCGTCGGCCGCGCCGAAGGCGACGCGCGGCGTTTGCTCGAGCGGTCGGGCTTCAGTCTGGGGCAGATCCTGTTCCGTCAGTCGGATGAACGTTTGGGCACGGTGCTGGAAACGTTTCCCGTGCCCGGTGAACGTGTGCAACTGCCGGCCACGGTGAATCTCATTCTTGCTGACCGCCGCCGAGATGTGGAGCCGCCCCTGCCCTTTGGCTATTCGTCAGATACGATCAGCGCCGACGTTGATACAGCGGGTGTGAGCCCTGACTCGCTCATGACGTCTCCCGATACACAGGTGATCATTCCTGATACGGTTGTCATACCACCCGATACGGCTGTCACACCACCCGATTCATTCAGCGTTCATCGCTTCACACCGTAACATCGCTCATGACTGTTCGCATTGCCCC
>JAABRT010000100.1 GCA_011390805.1 Gemmatimonas sp.
GTTGGCGATACTCGCACGCGCGGCCGCGAGTGGTTGTGCACCGGTGGCCGTGAGCGCAAGACCGGTGAGTCGCCCCGGTCCCACCCGCCTGGGCAACTGCTCAGAAATGCTGCTATCGGTATCCGACACCGTGCGCGTGCCCACCACGCTTGCCGCGCCGAGATACAGATCACGCCGCAGAAATCCTGAGGCGGGCATCTCCACCGGTATCAGGTCGGTACTGTCACGGGTGTTGTGTGCGCTGAGCAGCATCGATCCCGCGGCCGACACATCACACAGTGCGTACCAACCACTCGATCGCACGCGCACCGATCGATCCCGTATGCCCGATCGGATGCCATCGGCGTCAAGCGCTACTTCAAACCACGAGGCACGCACGTTGGCCCCGGTCACTGGCGCAAGTGAAAACGCGTCGCGCACGCGTCCCAGTATCAGTCCGCGTGCGTCATTTAACGCTGCATCTAACGTTGCATCTAACGCTGCATCGGATGCGGCACGATCCGCCGCATCGGCGTTGCCAACCAGCGAACCCGTGCTGCACAACAACGCGCGCAACTCCAGCGCCGATGGCCCGTTGAGATCTGCGCGAACGATGGAATCGTTAAGTACACGAACGGCCATCAACGGCGGCTCGAAGCCGAGCGAATCGAGCAGCGAGCCAAAGAATCCGAGGGCGTACGCACCGTTCGGGACCCGTTCAAACGAAAAACGTCCGGAGTCATCGGCCACCTGTGCGCGGGCAAACGGCGCACTACTGTCAACGCCAACCAACTGGACCACGGCGCCCGCGACCGGAGCGCGATTCAGATTGTCGAATACCGTGCCGAGCACGGTTGCGCGCGCCTCCGCAACGGGTGTGTTGGCAGGTTGCGCGGCTGATGTGAGCGGGAGCAGCACAGCCACCACGCACAACGCAGCACATAACACAACGCCGACCGCCTGTGACCGCTTCATGCCTAACCCTAGCCTTGTGTAAAGGTATGTGCACGGCGCGCCACGACGCGCACGGAATGGAACTCAGCTGCGGGCTGTGGCCTATGTTTGATCATGCCTTTGTCCCGATTGCGTGTCATCGCTTCCACATGTCTGATTCTCGCCGCCACATTGCTGCCGCACACGGTGACCGCACAGGGTACGAGTGCCCGGACGGCACCCGTGCGGGAACCCGCTGATTTCGCCTCGGTCCCGTTTGGCGTCGGTGAATCCTTCGACTTCAAACTCGAAGCGAAATGGTTTCTTATCAGCGGCTCGGGCACGGCCAGTCTTGCGGTAAGCGCGCTCGACACGGTGCGCGGCAATCCCTCGTACCGGCTCGACTTCCGCACGAAAGGCGGAATCACGGTGTTCAAAATCAATGATGTGCAGCGATCTTGGCTTGATGCCCGCGAACTGTTCGCCCATCGCTTCGAGCAGAAGCTTGATCAAACCGGATACTCCCGCGACAAGACGTACGAGTTTCTCCCCGATGAGATGAAGTTTGTGAATCTCGCGAATCCGTCGGACAGCGGCACGCTGGCGTCGGCGCTGCCACTCGACGATGTATCGTTCATCTACTTCATTCGCACGCTGCCACTGAAGGTGGGTGACGAATACAACGCCTCACGTTACTTCAAGTCCGGCGGCAATCCGGTCACGGTGCGTGTGCTGCGCACCGAGCGCATCACGGTGCCCGCCGGATCGTTCGATGCGGTGGTCGTTCAGCCGATCATACGCACCAAGGGACTGTTCAGCGAAGGTGGCGAAGCCGAAGTGTGGTTCAGTAACGATGCCCGCCACATCCCGCTCCGGGTGCGCGCCAAGGTGAGCATTGCCACACTCACCATGGAGCTGGAAAGCTTCACCGACGGTACGTCACCCTAGCGCGCGCTTTACCAGCCGCACGTCACCCAAGCGCCCCCCTCACCGCTTCAATCACCACGCCAGGCGCCTCCTCCGGCATGAGGTGCCCCACGTTGGGCACGCGCACGAGTCCTGCACCTGGAATCCGTTCCACATGCGGCGCCAACTCCCGCGTGGGCACCCACAGGTCCCGCTCGCCTGCGTAGGCGGTAAAGGGCACGCGCAACGCTACCGCGTCGCGCGCCAGCGCCGGCAGATTCCAGCGATTCATCATGCCCAGCGCCGCCGCGCAGTGCGCCGGCTTGGTGAACAGCTCCGTGTAGCGTGCCACCTGCCCATCGCTCAATCGCGCACCGCTCGACTCCAGCAGCGAGCGTACCGTACTGCCACGCCCCGCCACCCAGGCCGCCGAACGCGACAGCCACGACGACTCCACCAGCAGTCCGGCCAGAGGGGCCAGCATGTCCACCCAGATATCCGGCGGTGGAATGAGCGCCGGATTCAAGCCAAGCACGGCTTTGGGTGCAGCGAGCCCGTCGAGTGTGAGCCGGAGCGCCACCGCGGCACCGGCGGAATGTCCGACAATCACATCGGGGTGCATATCCAGGGCCTGCATGAGATCGCCCAGCGCTTCGGCCATTCCCGACAGCGACAGCTGCTGCTCACCGCCTGAGGAAAAGCCGTGCCCCGGCAGGTCGGGCGCGAGAATCTGCGCGTGCGCCGCCAGCCCGGGCACTACATCGGCCCACTCATGCGTGCTGCCGCCAGTGCCGTGCAGGAGCAGCACAACGGGCCGAGCGGAGTAGCGTGTGTCCGCCTGGAGGGCGTCCTCTATAGAAGGCGACGTGTCAGCCGCGCCTGCAACCTGTAAATGCCAGCGCACCGCGGGCCTTTCCACGAAGCGGCTGAACTCGGCGTTGGGCCAGTTGTGCGGTAAACGGGGGGTCATGAATGGCAGGAAAGAGAGGAATTGGCCGGAAACCGGTCAAATAGACTGACAAACCGTAAGGTTTCTGAGAAAAGTTGCAAAAAAGCGTAAATAAAACTTGACGGTTTGCAGTGTAACGCACAGTTTACAGCGCGAAACAGAAGTCAGGCCGATTCCCCGTTCGGGGCGGCTTTCCCAGTCGTGCGGGTTGGCACGGCAGTCGTGTTCTTTCGGAGGATAGTATGGAGAACCGAGGCGGTATGACGGAGGAGGAGGCCCGCTCCTTCAACAGCTATTTCATCACGGGTTTTGTTGGTTTCACGCTGGTGGCCGTAGTGGCCCATGTGGCAGCGTGGATGTGGCGTCCGTGGCTTTGATCAACTGACCAGGTACTGGAGCTCTCATGCACAAAATCTGGCAAGGAACTGACCCACATCTCATCATGACGGGCCTCGCGTTCTTCTTGGGCGCGCTGGCGTTGTTCATCCATTTGTGGGCGTACAGCATCACTGGTTGGCCGAAAGATGTCCGGGCCAGCTACGCGGCCAAGGCAGCTGCGGCGCAGCCGAACTGAGCACGTTAGCAGGAGCGGCGTTGGGGTTTCGGGAACGGGACTGTTGCCCTGTGACTGACCCCGCGCCACGCTCCCTGCCGTCGTAACTCGGTACCGCTGCGTCGTGTGGCGAGGCTGAACATCTTCACCCTCGTCACCGCGACGGGGCTTCTTTCCCACTCGCGAGGAACTGATCCATGCATCGCATTTGGCTTTCGTTTGACCCGAGACGCGTTATGGTCGCCTTGTTTGGCTTCCTGGCCGTTCTCGCACTTCTGATTCACTTCATCCTGCTCAGCTCGTCGCGTTACTCGTGGATTGAAAACGGGACGCTCGGTGCTGACCAGCTGTCGGTGTCGGCGTCCGGCCCGGCGGCTGCTGCCGAAATGTCACCGTTGCCCCCGGGCCGCTGATTTCGGCGCTCTTCACCGCGGGGCGGGACCGGGGGGTGCTCGGTTTCGCGTCTACCCCGGCTCCCGCGCCCACGGTGTCCCCCTTGTTTTGCCAATCCCGATTGACTGCGTGTCTGATGACCGCCTCGGAGAGATAGTCCATGGCGACCCTGAGTTTTGAACGTAAGTATCGAGTCCGCGGTGGTACGCTGATCGGCGGAGATCTATTTGATTTCTGGTTTGGTCCGTTCTACGTGGGCTTTTTTGGTGTAACCACCATCTTCTTTTCCGTGCTCGGCACGCTGCTGCTGGTTTGGGGCGCGGCGATGGGTCCGACATGGAATCTCTGGCAGATTAACATTGCCCCGCCCGACATCTCCTACGGGCTCGGCTTTGCGCCGCTCGCCGAAGGCGGTCTCTGGCAGCTGGTCACGGTCTGCGCCACTGGCGCGTTCCTGAGCTGGGCACTGCGCCAGGCGGAAATCAGCCGCAAGCTGGGCATGGGCATGCACATTCCGTGGGCGTACGGCGCTGCGGTGGTGGCCTATGTCACGCTGGTCATCTTCCGCCCGATGCTGCTCGGTGCCTGGGGACACGGTTTCCCCTACGGCATCTTCTCACACCTGGACTGGGTGTCGAACGTGGGATACCAGTATCTCCACTTCCACTACAATCCGGCGCACATGATCGCCATCACCTTCTTCTTCACCAACTGCCTTGCCCTGGCAATGCACGGATCTCTGATCCTCTCGGTGACGAACCCCAAGAAAGGTGAGCCGGTCAAGACAAGCGAACACGAGAACGTCTTCTTCCGCGACCTGGTCGGATACTCGATCGGCGCCATCGGCATTCATCGGCTCGGCTTGTTCCTGGCGGTCAGCGCCGCCATCTGGAGCGCGATCTGCATCATTATCTCCGGCCCGTTCTGGACGAAGGGATGGCCTGAGTGGTGGAGCTGGTGGCTCAATCTTCCCATTTGGCCTGGCGCCTGAGGCAGTCGCGTATGCTTGAGTATCAGAATCTATTTACGCGGGTGCAGGTCCGGCATGCTCCGGATGCCGGACTGCCCATCGACATGGGCGCCTCCGGGGCGCGCTACGGCACAGGCTTTTTCAGCTCGCTGGCCGGCCGCTTCGGTGATGCACAGGTAGGACCGATTTATCTCGGATGGGTGGGCATTCTCTCACTCATCTGCGGATTCATCGCCATTGAAATCATTGGCCTGAACATGTGGGCGTCGGTGGGCTGGGATCCTGTCCAGTTCATCCGTCAGCTGCCGTGGCTGGCCCTTGAACCACCACCACCACAGTTCGGCTTGCGTGTGCCGCCGCTGAATCAGGGTGGCTGGTATCTGATGGCCGGTTTCTTCCTCACGCTCAGCATCCTGCTCTGGTGGGTGCGCACCTATCAGCGGGCACGCGCCCTCGGCATGGGCACGCATCTCCCGTGGGCCTTTGCATCGGCAATCTTTCTCTACCTCACGTTCTTCTTCCAGCCGCTGCTCGTTGGCAGCTGGAGCGAGATGGTCCCCTTCGGACTCTTCCCGCACCTCGATTGGACGTCAGCCTTCTCCATCCGCTACGGCAATCTGTACTACAATCCGTTCCACGCTCTGTCGATTGTCTTCCTGTACGGCAGCGCGGTGCTCTTCGCCATGCACGGCGCGACAATCCTTGCGGTGAGCCGCATGGGTGGTGAGCGGGAAATCGAACAGATCACCGATCGCGGAACTGCCGCCGAACGCTCGATGTTATTCTGGCGGTGGACGATGGGCTTCAACGCCACGATGGAATCGATTCATCGTTGGGCCTGGTGGTTTGCGGTGCTCACGACGTTCACCGGTGGCATTGGCATCCTGCTCACGGGCACAGTCGTGGACAACTGGTATCTCTGGGGTCAGAAACATGGCATCGTGGCGCCGTATCCGGCGCAGAACGTGGTGCCTGACGATCAGCAGGAGTTCCTGCGTGGACGCTATCAGGGCACGTCGCCCGACAGCTTCCCCAGTTACCTCGCTCCGTCGGCGGGTGTGGTGCCATTCATGATGGACAGCACCATGTCCACGGCAGACAGCATTGCGGCGGACAGCATTGCAGCGGTGGGCGACAGTATCGCCGCTGCCCCGTCCGCGGTGCCACCCGCACCGCCGGCCAACGTGCCACCCGAGACGTCGCCCCCCGGCGACGACTCAGGTGACGCGTCGCTGCAAACGGCCATGTATCGCACACCGGGATTGAGGACGACCAGATGAGTGCCTCGCGCACACACAGTCTCACCGTCGGCGTGATTGCCGCCAGCCTGATTCTTTCCGCCTGTGATCTCGGCGAAAAAGAAGTGGTTCAGGTTGGCTATCGCGGCACGGGTATGGAACAGCCGTACGATATGGGTCAGGTTGACGGAAAGTTTGCCGCCACGGTTGTCCCGGAAGCGCTGCCACCTGCACCGCCCGATACGCGTGAAGGACCGCTCCCCTGGCAGAACGTGCAGGTGCTCAATGACATCTCGGTCGCGGAGTTCAACCGCACCATGATCGCCATGAGCACCTGGGTGGCCGGCACCGGCAACTGCGCCTACTGCCACAATCTGGCCAACCTGGCGGCAGATACCCTGCCCTCCGGTGAACCCATCTACACCAAGATTGTCGCCCGTCGCATGATTCAGATGACGCGACACATCAACGCGCAGTATCCGCAGCACGTGGCCAACACCGGCGTGACCTGCTACACCTGTCACGTGGGCAAGCCGTTGCCCAATGGCTTGTGGTTCTACGCCAGCCAGAACGATTATCTGCGGCACTATCTCGATCGCGACGGTGCCCGCGTGATTACGCGTGACGTCGAGCCATCCAATGCCAACCGCTCATCGGTCAAGCAGACGGAATGGACGTACGCGCTCATGATCTCGCAGTCCAAGTCGCTCGGCGTGAACTGCACCTACTGCCACAACTCGCGCGCCTTCTCCAGCTGGACCGAAGCACCGCCACAGCGTGTGACGGCGTACCACGGCATCCAGATGATGCGCGATCTGAACACCAACTTCCTCGCACCACTGGAGCCGGTGTATCCGGCAGTCCGCCTCGGACCCATGGGCGACGCGCCCAAGGCTCAGTGTGTGACCTGTCACAACGGGGCGTACAAGCCGCTCTACGGCGCACAGATGGCCAAGGATTATCCGGCCATGTGGGGACGCGCCGATTGGAACGGCACACCGTTCCCTGGGTTGTATCAGGCACCAGTACCTACTGACTCGGCGGCTACCGTACCAATCGGTGCAACCTCCGAAGCAGATGCAGCAGCGGAAACAGCGTCGGCGGGCAGCGCGGCCACAGGGGCGGCGCCCGCACCGAACGTGCGGAGTGGTCCGCAGCGCTAACCATCGGTTAGGCTGTCTGCGACGCCCCGCAGTGCTTCGGCGCTGCGGGGCGTACTGCGTCTGGTGGTGTACAGAATGAGCTCCGTGACGTCCGCGATGCGATCCACAATGCACCGCCAAAACCATCAGGTGAGAAACCGTCGTACACCAATAGGGCGTTCACCTGACAGATCAGTGCGCTGCTCTATTCGCCCGCGCAAACCCGCGCGACCTTCTGACTTTCCGTTTTTCCCCGGAGCCGTCCTGTGACGACCCGTCGCTTACCCGTTTTTATTCTCGCCGATGTCTCTGGCTCGATGCAGGGTACCCCCATCGAGTCCGTCAAAGCCGGCATTCGTCAGCTGCACCGTGACCTGCTGGGTGATCCGCAGGCCATTGAAAGCGCCTACCTCTCCATTCTCACCTTCGGCAACTCGGCGCAGCAGGTGGTACCGCTCACCGAAGTGGCGCAGTTCAATCCGCCGGAGCTGCAGGCCAGCGGTGTGACCAACTTCGGCGACGGTCTGCGCTTGCTGCTCGAGAGCTTTGACCGTGAACTCGTGCGCACGACCGCCGATGTCAAAGGCGACTGGCGTCCACTCGTGTTCATTCTCTCCGACGGTGCGCCAACCGATGTCGACTGGCCCATGTACGCGCAGCAGCTGCGGGAGCGTCGTCCGGCCAACATCATTGCCGTGGCCTGCGGTGATCAGGCCGACGTGAATGTGCTCAAGCAGGTGACAGAGAACGTGATCCTCATGCAGGAAATGTCCCCCGATGCGTTCCGTGCGTTCTTCAGCTTTGTGTCGGCGTCGGTCAAGCAGACGTCGCAGAAGGTTGGCGCTGTTGCCGACGGTAGTGCCATCACGTTGCCGCCTCCACCGCCTGGCATCACGATCGTTCCGTGAGTGACGACATTTCACCGTCTGCCGTGCGTGACAGTGCGGCAGACGAGACTGCGGCGAACACGTCGCATGCGACACACGATGTCAACAGCAATCACAGCGATGACAGCGGTGGCTCCAGCGATGCGCAGAGCGATGTGAAAAGCAATGCGACCAGCGATGACGGCAGTCACGCCACCGATGTTGTCGAACCTGAAGCACCGGCCCCCGCACCGCCGCCAATGGCGGTGTGGACGATCAGGGAACCTGACGAACCATGGTGTCCCGAGGCATTCCTGGAGCCGCTGACACGCGCGCTCGGCAAGGACATGGCGGACCGGCTCCTGGCGCGTTCGCCGCACGAGCGCGGTGAGCACGCACAGCAGGGCGACTGGACGATCACCGGCGCACTGAAGCGCGGACGTCGGCACGCGCACGTTGGTGCGTTCAACGAAGATGCACTGTTCGTGCACCTCGGTGCATCGCGCGGTGTGCTGGTCGTCGCAGACGGCGCCGGATCTTCGGCCTATAGTCGCATCGGCAGCACCGTAGCGGTGGAAATCGTGGGCGCGGCCTTGCGCAACGCGGCCGCACTCAACGAGGCGGCCGCACACGACGCCATGGAACGCGCTGTGAGCGCGCTACAGGCCATTGCGACAGGTGCGAAGGTGGATGCCAAGGCACTGCGCACAACGGTGCTGGTGGCGGCCTGGGAGCCTTCTGCCACCGGCACCCGCGTACTCACCATGCAGGTTGGCGACGGCGCACTCGTGCTGGCCCATCAGGACGGGCGCGTGTCGCGCCCTACCGCGGGCGATGCCGGCGAGTGGTCGGGCGAAGTACACTGTTTTGTGCCCGACAGCGAAACCATGACGTACGCGCGCAAAGCCACCGTGCTCACCGATGTGCCCGACCTGGCCGCATTGCTGCTCGTCACCGACGGCGTTGACGATGCCATGTATCCGTTCCCCAAATACGCACCGCTTATTCTCGGCCAACTCGTGCACGGCGCCGATGCACCGCTCACCGGCTTGAACGCACAGCCGGTCACGCCATCCCTGCTCGCGTCCAACGCGCCGGGCGACGTGTTGCTCACCTGGCTTGGTTTTGAGAAGCGCGGTGAAAACGATGACCGCACACTGGCGGTGGCCCTGCACCGCTCCGCTCCACAGGCAATCGCACCATGGGCACCGTAACCGTACGACTCACTGACGGCCGCACGCTGCATCTCGATGACCAGCCGGTAGGTACCGGCGCCGAGAAGCGCGTGTACCTCACACGCGACCGTCAGTTTGCTGTTGGATTCTATTTCGGACATCTGTCCGACCGTCGGGAACGCGTAGATCGTCTCACGCGCATCATTGCCACGTACAATCCCGCACTCGGCAACCAGGGCGAGTTCTGGACGCCGTATTTCTCGTGGCCCGTGGCCATGGTTGATGGTCCGCAGGCGGTGCCCATGGAGTTTGCGCGTCGACAGCAACTGGTGTGGCCGCCGCTGGGCGTTGTCACGCCGGTGTATCGCAGCGCGTTCTACTTCCGTGACCGCTTCGGATCACAGCAGGAAAAAGAGGTGAAGTGGTTTATCGGTGGCAAAGCCTCGCGCTTTGTACCACCTGAAGAACAGGGATCGCTGCTCACGCGCATGCAGGTGGCGGTGCGTCTTTCGCGTGCCATCCGTCGCATGCATTTCGCGGGACTGGCGCACAGTGACCTGTCAAACAAGAACGTTCTGATTGATCCCAAGGGCGGCGACGCCTGCGTGATTGATATCGACTCACTGGTGGTGCCGGGCATCGCCCCGCCGTCGGTGTTGGGTACACCCGGATACATCGCGCCTGAAGTATTGGCGGGCAAGACGGTGCCCAGCATTTCCACCGATCGTCACGCGCTGGCGGTGCTGTTGTATCAGCTGTTGTTGCAGCGGCATCCGCTGCAGGGCACGCGTGTAAACAGTGCGCGTTCCGCCGAAGAAGATGAAACGCTGAGCATGGGTGCGCGCGCGCTGTTTATCGAACATCCCACCGATCGCAGCAATCCGCCGTCGCAACCCATCCGTGTGCCGTACACCAGACTGGGGCCGTATCTCGCGCCGCTGTTCGAGAAGAGTTTTGTGCACGGCCTGCACGCCCCCGACAAGCGCCCCGATGCAGCCGAATGGGAAAGTGCACTCTACCACACGCTGCAGATGTTGGCGCCCACCAACGCCGGCAAGCATTGGACGATTGCCGGTCCGGGGCAGCCCAACGTCTGTCCGTGGAGTGGAG
>JAABRT010000101.1 GCA_011390805.1 Gemmatimonas sp.
CGCAAGGTGTGCGGTCCGGCGATGGACCGGGCGAACTGCGACATCCAACCGCGATGTGGCGCTCGCAAGAGGGAGAGCTGGTACTGTTTGAGCCCAATCGTCGACGTGTGATGATGCTGAGCGATGTGTCGCAGCAGTCGCAATCGCGATTCGTGAATCTTCCGGTGCCAATGGCGCCCGGCGTACTTCCTCCGGAGGGGGCTCTGATCTCCGGTGCCGGCACGCTGATAACAGGATCGTTTGGAGATACGACGGCTTTCTTTGTGCCCACGGGGACAGATGGTTTGCCACGCATCGCTCTGGAAGGACCGAATCTGCGAGCAGACGTTGATCCTGCGCCTTTGTTCGATGCGAACTGGCACAGCTTCACCGTGGATGAGCAAACCGGCCGCGCTGCCCTTGCCTTCCTGTTTGCACCGCTGGTACTGGTGATGGATTCAACCGGTCATGTGCTGCACGAGGTTACCGTTGGAACGCTCGGCACACCACGTCGCGGAGAGCGTACGATCGGACCTGGCTACGACATAGATGCGTCGGACATCGCATCGCGCGCCGTCAGCCTGCGCGGCCACACACTCGCCATCGCGTATTGCGGCTGCGTCGGCACGTTCCTCGCAGATTCCACGCGCCAAGTGTTGCTGTACGACTTGCGTGATTCAACGCGCGTTTCGCGCGTGAGCATGCCTGAATCTGTGAAGGCGTTGGCGCTCAGTCTCAACGGGCAGCGGCTCGTCGTTGGCTTCAATGATCCGGAGCCGCATTTACGGGTGATTGATGTTGGGGAGCGCGCGCCGCGCTGAATCGAATACCCAAACCGACTCCAAGCAGGTTGTACGGCGACGCACCGCTCACCGCGTAGCTCTGCGCCCGCGCGTAACTCACGAATGCGAAGCGCTCTGTCACCGGCATTGTCACATCCAACCGTATGTGCGCACCAACCGCGCTGTTGTCCAGGTAAGCAAGTGATGGACCAGCCAAGAGACGAATAACTCCCGAGTCTGATTGCCAGCCGATCAGCGCGGACACGGAATACACCTCGGGATATCCCGGAATACACCCGCCGTTTCCGTCGTCGAAACAGACCGCTGTACGGGGGCCGGTAGCCTGCAGCCCGAGAGCCAACGCGAGGATGCGTGCGTTTTGATTCACCGCATCCCGCGTGGACACAAGCGCGTCGAGTGACAGACCGCTGGCGTCGCCATGAAATCTTGTGTTCGTGATCGCCCGGCCAGTACCGATGCCAAAATCAAATGACGCCACACGCGTTGACTGCGCGGATGTTTGATGCACGGGCGAGCACGCTGCCATCAGCACGGCTGCAGCAAAAACGCGCAACCTGAGGGAGCGACTGCGTGGAAAAGCATCCGACGCACGCAGGACGGCTGGCCGCGCAGAGTTCGAGGCGTCTCGATCGGAACTGGTGTGTCGCATAAAAGCAGACTAAACTTAGCTAAGGTGAACCACAACCCTCGAACCCTCGGCAAGCATGCTGACCGTCAACACTCACGAAGCCAAGACGCAGCTCTCACGACTCATTGAACTCGTGCAGTCAGGTGAAGAAGTCGTGATCGCCCGGGCTGGCAAGCCGATTGCTGTGCTCTCCCGCTTCGTCGCGGCGCGCCAGCCGATTGCGCCGCCCGGTGCCATGGCTGGTCAGGGATGGATCGCCGACGATTTTGATGCGCCAGTGGATGCGTTGTTTGACGTGCTCGCTGACCAAACATCGGCGCCAGGGCCGGTCAAGCGTGTAAAGCCTGGCCGCCTGCCCGACCCGCGGGGATCGCGTAGCAAACCGCGCAACCGTGGCAAGAAAACGTGACCTGCCTGCTCGACACACACATCGCGTATTGGTGGATGGTTGAGCCTGACAACATCACGCCGGAACTACGCACGCTGATCATGGACGGCGGTGAACGCATGATGGTAAGCCACGTGTCGCTCTGGGAACTCGTGGTGAAGCGAAGTGCCGGCAAGCTCCGTCTGGATATCGCACAGTTCGAACGTGAGATCTCGGCCGCTGGATTTGCGTGGTTGTCCATCACGCCGGATCACGTGCTCGCGTGTGACGCGTTGCCTGTGCAGGCAGAGCACCGTGACCCGTTCGATCGCCTTCTTGTAGCGCAGGCGATGAGTGAACGCATGACGTTGCTCACCGCCGATCGCATGCTTCCGATGTATGGCCCCACCGTTCGATTGGTGGGATAGGCAGGCGCTCTAGAAAAAATCCTGCAACCAATCGCGCACACGCTGCGCCAACTTGTCTACACTCGTGCCCGACAATCCCGCGCGTCGCACTACCGCACCGCCCAGCGCCACACGATGCGCGCCGTACAATGCTAAACCGGTCACGGTGGCGAAACGCGGTTCATCCACCAACTCACGCAGTCCACTCAAACGCCCGCTCGGCACACCCACGCGCACGTTCACACTGAACACATCAGCGGCCAACTCGGCGACACCTTCGAGTGCCGCGCCGCCGCCGGTGAGCACGAGACCAGCGTTCAGTTTACCTGCATAACCAGCAGTGGTGATTTCACGCTGCACGAGATCAAAAATTTCGTCCATGCGCTGATGAATGATGTGGCACATCAACTCGCGCGACAGATGACGCTCAGGCTGCGATGATGTGGCAGGGACAGCGATCAGTTCATCGGCGTTGATCATGGGCTCATACGCACAGCCGTACGCTTCCTTTAACTGCTCGGCGTCGTGCTGCGTAACGCCCAATCCGTGCACAATGTCGGCGGTGACATTGTTGCCGCCGTACGCCAATGAACCAATGTGGC
Source organism: Gemmatimonas sp. (assembly GCA_011390805.1). GTDB lineage: Bacteria > Gemmatimonadota > Gemmatimonadetes > Gemmatimonadales > Gemmatimonadaceae > JAABRT01. The sequence goes on from JAABRT010000101.1 coordinate 2,787, forward strand.
GAATCTTCCCTTCATGAAAGATCGCGACATCGGTGGTGCCGGCGCCAAGCTCCACGAGCACCACACCCATCTCTTTCTCTTCCTCAGACAACACCGCCAGCGCACTCGCCAACGGCTCAAGCACCAGCTCCTTCACCTTGAAGCCGGCCTTCTCCACGCTGCGTCGCAGATTCATGGCTGGCGCGCTGCCTATGGTCACCAGATACATCTCGGTTTCGAGACGTGTACCGGCCATGCCAACGGGATCGCGAATGCCGAGTGCGTTGTCTACGCGATACTCCTGCGGAATGGCGTGCAGCAACTCACGATCCTGCGGTATGGCCAGCGCGCGCGCGACTTCGTTGACGCGCTCCACATCAGCACGCACAATCTCATCGTTGCTGATGGCCACCACACCGGTGCTGCACATCGCGCGCACATGTTCACCGGCAATGCCGATGTACAATGATTCAGCGTTCACGCCGGCCAGACGTGTGGCCTCGTCGAGCGCCTGACGGATGGAGTGCGTGGCTTCTTCAATATTGGACACCACACCGCGTCGCAGTCCTTGGGTGCGCGCCTGGCCAACGCCGAGCACGCGCAGCATGGGAGCGCGCGGCAGCTCGCCGCCCACCGCCGCTACGAGAGCGGTGGTGTGCGCGGTGCCAATGTCGAGCGATGCAATGATGGATTCAGTTGTCATGGAAGTCTGGCAATCACCTGGTCTCGGAAGCGCAGGTCCAACTCCACCGCCTGCAGGCGGCGCCGCGCAAGATCCGCTTCGACAGGTAATATGTCCGCAAGTCGGGCCAACGTCACGTTATCGCGGGTGCGAATGAGCATTTCATCGACGCGGAGCTGTAAATCGGTGTCATTTTCGCGCTGCGCGGTGGACAGACGGGCCCACAGCTCCGGTGCGCCGGCACGAATCTGCGCCAGCAGGCGCAACACGACCGTATCGGAGACGGCCACCACGGGTACGTCAACCGGGGTGACCGACGGATCGATGGGCAGCGACTGACCCGCTGAATCGACCGGCACCAGATGCCGCTCGCCGGGCACGAGTGCCACCGGCGTGCGCTCGCGCACTGTGATGTAGATCGTGGACGGCAGGCGGCGCTGTACCTCAGCGCCCAGCACCATGGGGTGTTCAGAGACACGCTCAGCGAGTGGATCGAGGTCCATCCATACCGACGCCAATGTATCGATGGACAGACGCGCGACGAGTTCGGCGGGATCGGTGTAGCGCAGCCCGTCGAACTCGATACGACGCACATGGAAAAAATCAAACGACGACAGCAGTCGTGGACCCCACCAGGGTGTGCCCACGACGATCAGTGCGGCAAGCACAACGCCGCTGACACGCAGGTAGCGTGGCAGTGATTGTTTGAAGGTCTCTGCCGGCTCACTCATATCCGCTTCAACGCCCGCGGGTGCACGTGATGACCGAAGGTGCCGCACAGGTGGCTGCTCAATCGGTAGCTCACGCTGACAACAGCTCGTAACCAACGCGCGTGATATCGCCGGCGCCCATGGTGATTATCACGTCACCCTCACGCAGTATTGCACGCAGTGCCGGCGCACAATCGGCGCGCGGGCCACGCCACTCTGGCGCGCGACCATGCTGCACCATGACATCAGCAATGAGTGACGAGCTCACACCCTCAATCGGCTGCTCACGCGCCGGATAGATGTCGCAGAGCAAACAGACGTCTGCGGAGGCGAGTGCCTCCCCAAACGCCGGAGCAAAGTCACGCGTGCGGGAATACAGGTGTGGCTGGAAGGCAATGACCAGGCGCCGGGCAGGATACGCAGCGCGTGCTGCGGCAATAGTTGCAGCGACTTCGGTGGGATGATGCGCGTAGTCATCAATGAGCAGCGCGCCGTTGAGCTCGCCGATTGATTGAAAGCGGCGTTCCACACCACCAAAGCGTTCAAGACCGGGCAGCATGTCAGCAAATCGTGCACCTACCAATACACCGGCGGCGAGTGCAGCGAGTGCGTTGCGTACGTTGTGCATGCCGGGCACGCGCAAGACCAGTTCGCCGCACGGCTTGCCGTCGTAGGTGAGCTGTGAGGTGGAACCGTGGGCGTGGAACTGTACGTCGTGTGCGACGAGTCGAGCATCGCTTGAGTGCACGGTTCCTGCAGAGTACCGCACCACCTCGCGCGTTGCATCCTGCGGCAATGCTGCCGCTCCTGCGTCATCTGCACACACCACCACCGATCGCGCCGGCTTCATGAACGCGCTGAACGTAGTGTTGATATCAGCGAGATCAGTGTAGATGTCGAGATGATCAGCCTCGACGTTGAGAATCACGGCCACCGTAGGCGTGAGCGCCAGAAACGAGCGATCGTATTCATCCGCTTCTACCACGTACAAGTCCGTGCGACCGGCGCGCAGATTGCTGCCCCATGCATCCACACGTCCGCCGGCAATTCCGGTGGGATTTTCACCGGCCGCGGCGAGCGCTTCGGTGGTCATTACCGTGGTGGTGGTTTTACCGTGTGTGCCGGCCACCGCGATCACCGTTCCTCCCTGCACCGCTTCGCCGAGCGCTTCGGCGCGACGGATGACAGGTAAGCCGAGTGCACGCGCGGCGACCAGCTCAGGGTGAGATGCAGGTACGGCTGACGTATACACCACAGCGCGCGCGCGCGACACGAGCGAAGGATCGTGCGCAAACACCTGCACGCCAAGCTTTACCAGATCCGGTGCGCCATCAGGATTGGCATCAGTGCCCTGCACTGCCGCACCACGTCGAACAAACAGTTCGGCGAGTCCGCTCATTCCCGCACCGGCAATGCCGGTGAAGTGAATGGGACGTGGATCGGAGAGGTCGAGCAGCGTTGTTGGCAACGATGTCATGCGCACATCAATGTTGAGGGAGTACGAGCGTGGCGATCGCTTCGGCAATGCGCGCGGCGGCGTCAGGACGTCCACGCAATCGCGCGGCCTCTGTCATGCGCTGTCTCGCGACCACATCGCGTTGCAGCTCGGCAACCGTTGCATTGAGCGATGTACCAGTGAGTGCCGACTGCGGCAAATGCACCGCAGCGCCAGCCGCTGACAGCGTGCGCGCGTTGTGCGTCTGATGATCCTGCGCCGCCGTGGGCAGTGGAACCAACACCGATGGCAAACCCCACGCGCACAGCTCGGCAATGGTCATGGCACCGGCGCGCGTGATTGCCAGATCGGCCGCCGCGTACGCATCGGCGATTGGATTGAGATAGGGCTCCACACGCACCCGATGCGATGCCAGGTGTGCGTGCGTATCAAAATGCGCGCGACCAGTGGCCCAGATCACGGCGCATCCCTCAGGAATACCATCATCACACCACTCGGCGACTGCTGCATTGAGCGCGGCACTGCCCTGACTGCCCCCAACAATGAGCACCGTGAACACATCATGACCAATAGACCAATGCTTGCGCGCGCGCGCACGGCGTTCCGCTGATGCATCGGGTGCCACGATCGGATTGCCAAACGCCGCAACACCCGTGGTACGCGACGGCTTGAGTCGCGCTTCTGCCTCGGGGAAGCCCAGCGAAATGAGCCTGGCATGCGGCGCAAACCATCGCGTGACCTTACCCGGAAAACTGTCGCATTCGTGCAGCACGATAGGCACGTTGGCCAGCTTGCCCCACGCAAGTGCAGCCGCAGCCGCGTAGCCGCCGGTGCCAACCACGCATGCGGGTCTGTTGTCTGATGCCAGTGAGTGAATCGTGCGCAACGCACCAATGCCACCGGCCACCGTGCGCCAGTTTCGCAGCGGGTTCTGTCTGTATAGTGGGTGCAGATCGAGCAGCGTGTGCGGAAACTCAGTGGTGGGCAATACTTCACGCTCAAGGCCGCGCAGCGCACCAATAAAGTGCGGCTGCACGTTGGGCGCACGCGCCACCAGAGCCCGCGCAATAGCGAGTCCCGGATACAAATGTCCGCCGGTGCCACCACCGGAAAAAAACACGCGCATGCGGATTATGTACCGCTGATGGCGAAGGGATCGGTGGCACCCGAACCAAACCGCTTTTCTCGAACGCTGCCGATGTTCACCAGAATGCCGGTCATGATCATGGTGAGCACCAGGTTGGAGCGTCCAAATGAGATGAACGGCAGTGTGAGACCCGTATTGGGCAACAGGCTGATGGTCACACCCACGTGCACAAACGCAGTGATCACGGTGATGTACGTGAGTCCGATGGCCACCAGTGACTGGTACGGCGTACGTGCTGTGCGAGCGATGCGAAAGCCAAGCCAGGCGTAGGCGGCAAAGAGTGACACAAGCACCGTGACGCCGATAAAGCCAAACTCTTCGCCAACCACACTGGCAATGAAGTCGTTGTAGGCCAGTGGTGTCCAGCCGCGCTGTTGATTGCCTTCGCCGAATCCTACGCCCACGAGCTGTCCGCTGCCCACGGCAATCAGTGACTGCACCTGCTGATATGCGAGCCCTGAGGCATTGGGTTCGGCTGTGCCAAAGCCGGCGAAGAAACTCAGGATACGCTGCAGGAAGTAGTCTTTCTCGGCGAGCCGTTGCGCGACCACAGGAATGGCGAGCAGCCCAAGAAACACAAAGTGGGCAATGCGCGCGCCACCGGCAAACAGAATCACCGCCATGAGCAGACAGAATGTCATGGCCATTGATACATCAGGCTGCGCCAGTGCAATAAGCGACAGCAAACCGATTACAACAAGAAACGGCGCCAGTCCTTTGCCCAGGCGTCGCATGGCGGCACCCTTTTTTACCAACAGCATGGGCGTCCACAAAATCACGGCGAGCTTGGCAAACTCTGCGGGCTGCAACGACCTGCCAAACAGAAACCGCCGTGAGCCGTTGACCTCGGGCGCGAACCGTTCGGTGCCGGGGAGAATGGTGATGAGCATGGCCAGCATACTCAAAATCATGATGGGCCAGGCCAGCGACCGCCATCGCTCGGCGTCTACCTTTGCGATGACAGCAAAAAGCAGGAGTCCAACCAGCGCACCCTGCGCCTGACGCGCGAGGAAATAGTGCGCTACGCGACCCTCATCAGCGGCCGACAGTGCGCTCGCGCTGTACAGCACCACCAGTCCAAACGACAGCAAGACCACCATCACCACCATCAGTGCACGCGCTTCGACGCTCATGCGCCAGCGTTCGCGCACGCCAGGTACGCTCGATGCGCCGCGCGAGCTTCGTGTTGACTCCTCGCTGCCAGCTACCGGGCCACCAAAGGCGTCAAATACCGGACTGGTCATGCGTGCGCCCGCGCGAGTTCAGCGAAGCGCGCACCGCGTTCGGCGTAGTTGTTGAACATGTCGTAGCTGGAACACGCCGGCGAGAGCAGCACCGCATCACCCGACTTGGCCAGCGAACTAGCAGTCTCCACTACTTGATCGAACGTCGCGTCGCGCAACCACTGCACCATGTCGGCGCGATCGCCCAGCGCTTCGCGCAACTCGCGTGCTGCCTGTTCTCCCGCTTCACCGTAGCAGAGCACCGCCTTGCCATGCGCCAGTAGCGGCGCAGCCAGCGCGTTGTACGACTCACCTTTGTGTCGTCCACCCAACAGATGAATGATGGGACGGGTCATGCCTTGCAGAGCAACCAGTGTGGAGTCGACGTTGGTGGCCTTGGAGTCGTTGATCCAGAGCACACCGTTGTAGTCGGCCACCGGTTCAAGCCGATGCGGCAGCGCAACAAACCGTGTGATGGCCTGCGCCATGTGCGACCGCGCATCCGCGGTTGCAAATGCCTTGTCCGCACGCAGCACGGCCAGCACCGCGGCCAGCACATTGGCCACGTTGTGATCCCCAAGCAACGGTACGTCGTCGCGCGACATGAACGGTGTGCCGTCAACTATCAGTTGGTTGCTGCTGCGATCGTACCAGCCGTCGGCCTCGCCATGAACGGAGAAGCGCGCTACGGTGCCGGGCACACCGCTGATCATGGTGGCGATGTCAGCGGAGTCTGCAGACACCACCCAGCGCGATGATGCTTCGGCGTTGGCAAACATGCGCTGCTTGTCCGCGTAGTACGCATCCACCGACGGATAGCGGTCAAGATGATCGGCACTCAGTGTGGTGAGTACTCCCACAGTGGGCATGAGCCCCGGTGTGTCGTGCAGCTGAAATGAGCTGAGCTCGAGCGCCAGCCAGTCGGGGCGCGACTCGCGAATGGCCACATCGCACAACGGCACACCGATATTGCCGGCGTCCATCGCGTTTTCGCCGAGGGCACGCAGCAGGTGGCCAACCAGCGCGGTCGTGGTTGTCTTGCCGTTGGTACCGGTCACTGCGATAGCGCGCGTGGCCGGCATAAGGCGCAGCGCGACTTCCACTTCGCTCACCACGGGCACGTTGGCCGTACGCGCAGCCTGCAACGGAGCAATCTCCGGTGGCACCCCGGGGCTGACTACAACAAACGCGGCCCGTGAGATACGCGGAATATCATGCTGTCCGAGGTCAACAGTGACGCCGAGTGCGCGCATGGCATCTGCGGCGTCACGCGTACTGGCGCTGTCGGATCGGTCCGATGCGTACACATCAAAGCCGATGTGGCGCAGCAGTCGTGCCGCAGCCAGTCCGCTGGAGGCGAGACCAATGACCGCCACTTCGCCGGCGGGACGCGACAACAGTCGCGCGACGGCCGCGGCCGTTTCGCGAGAGCGTGAGACGTCGAGTGTGTAGAGCGAGGGCGATGACACAGTCATAACCGTTAGCGCAGCTTGAGCGTGCTCAGCGCCACAATCGCACACAGGATGCCGATAATCCAGAACCGGATTACTACCTGTGTCTCGGGCCAACCAAGCATCTCGAAGTGATGATGCAACGGAGCGCGTCTGAACACCCGATTCTGTTGCGCGTATTCCAGTCCATACTTTTTGCGGCGGTACTTGAACACTGAGCGCTGCAGAATCACCGAGACCGTTTCAGCCA
>JAABRT010000102.1 GCA_011390805.1 Gemmatimonas sp.
GGCTTGGCGCCAGCGGCATGTCGGTCTCGCTCATCGGGCGCAACATGCTGACCTTCACCAACTACAAGGGCTACGACCCGGAAGTTGGCAGCGTCATCAACCGGCTCGACAGCTTCGACTATCCTCGCTATCGCACGATCACCGGCAGCTTCGAGATCGTATTCTGATGATTAACGCTGCCTCACGGAGACCCGTTATGCGCACTCTTCTAGTGACCGGATGCGCCGGCGCCGCCCTGCTGCTCGGTGCGTGCCAGGAACTCACGGTCGAAAATCCCAACCTTCCCGATCGCGAGCGTGCGACGCAGCAGCCCATCTCCACGGAGTCGTTTGTTGCGTCGGCGTTCCGGACGGCGTGGCCGGAAATTGGTCACGACGATTACCCATCGTGGGCGTTTTCCACCATTGCCCAGGAAATCACCTCCGGCTTCGCGGACTTTGGTCAGCTTGAGCTTTCCGCGTTGCCTCGTTCGGCGTGGAACAACAGTCCCGTCAACAACCGCAACGAAGTCAACGAAGATCCGTGGTACACGTTGTACGGCACCATCTCGGCCGTGAACGATGCAATCATCGCCATTGACGATGGCCTGGTGATCGTGGACGATGTGCGAACTGCGCGTGCCAAGGCGGTTGGCAAGCTCATGCAGGGCGTATCGCACGGATATCTCGGCTTGTATTTCGACAAAGCGATTATCGTGGACGAGAACACCGACCTCGGTTCGCTGGCCAACGCCGAGTTCAATCCGTACCCGGAAATGATCGATGCGGCCATCGATCAAATCGACGCTGCGATCACCGTTGCCGGTACGCAAAACTTCTCGCTGCCCGCAGAAACGTTTTTCTACACTGCGATGTCGCGGGACGAGTTCGTGCGTCTCGCAAACTCATACGCGGCGCGCTTTCTGGCTTACGCGCCGCGCTCGCGGACGGAACGTGCGGCTGTTGACTGGAACGAAGTCATTCGTCGAGTCGATGCGGGTATCACGCAGGATTTTGCACCAATCGCGCAGCCTGACATTCTGTTTGACGACTGGAAGCGTCTCGTTGCGCGCGTGCGCAACGTGGCCCGACCCAGCGACTTTGGACGGCCGAGCTATTGGCTGCTCGGACCTGCTGATTCTTCGGGCGGGTTTCAGAACTGGCTGAATACACCGGTGGACAATCGTCGCGCGTTCCAGATGATCACCAAGGATCGTCGCATTCAAGGTGCGAGTGGACCATCGTCAGCGGGTAAATACGTTGGCTACAATCGCAACGATATCTTCCGCTCTGATCGTGGAACGTATCGCTACTCCTGGTACTTTTTCGGCCGCTTTGGCACCGGCGTCTCGTGGCAAACCGGCCCGCAGCCGGCCATTACCACCACGGAAATGGACCTGCTCAAAGCCGAGGCCCTCATTCGCTTGAATCGTGCCGCCGAGGCAGTGCCGTTGATCAACCGTTCACGCGTTGCCAATGGTGAACTGCCACCGGTCACGATTGATGGACCGCCGAATGAGGCCGGATGTGTGCCGCGCAAGCTCAACGGACAGTGCGGCAGCCTGTGGGATGCGCTGCGTTACGAGAAGGGAATCGAAATGGTTGGTGTGAACGGTGTTACTGCGTTCTTCGATGCACGTGGTTGGCAGACGCTGCCCGAGAACAGCATTGTACATTTGCCGATTCCCGGTCGCGAACTGGCCACGCTGCAGCTGGAGAACTACACCTTTGGCGGACCCGGTGGTGAGGGCAGTGCTCCCGCGCCCGATCCTGAAACGTGTCCGGTGAACCTGCCGCGTTGTTCGTGATGTCGCGGTAGCACAGCTGTAGCACATCAGTTGTGCAGAACACATCAACGGTCCTCGGCGTCTTGCCGGGGACCGTTTGTGTTTGGTCACCTGCTGATGCGTACACCAGACGCGCGTCGCAACAGCAACGCTTGCAGTCTTTTGGTCACGACGTTCAGGCGTGCTGATGTTACTCTCGGCGAATGTTCGCCCCTTGCGCCTCCGCCACCGCCGAGCTGACCATATGGCTATGCCTGCACCACACGGAATTCGCGAGCGAAATGTCTGGACCGTGGCAGACTTGCAGCAGCTGCCTGATGATGGCAACCGCTATGAGATCCTGTACGGGGAGTTGCTCGTGACCCCGCTGCCATCCAGCGGGCATCAGGGCATCGCCGCGCGGCTCGTGCTCGCTTTGGGCGGGTGGTGCCGCGCGCACACCGGGTGGTGCTTCCTTACGCCGGGTGGTGTCTACATCAGCGAAACCAACTGGCTTGAACCAGACATCGCGGTGTATCCGTCGCCCGAATATCTCAACCTTGAGTGGCGTGAGATGCCGGCTCCGCTGCTCGTGATTGAGGTGCTGAGCGCCTCAACACGCACGCGCGACCGTTACCGCAAGCGACCGGCGTACCTGGCACACGGCGTGGCCGAGGTGTGGTTGGTAGACGAAGAAGCGCGCGAGATCGAGCGCTGGACGGCGGCGTCGGAGTTTCCTGATCTCTGCTACGGCTCCATCACGTGGACACCGGACGCGGCGTTGCCGCCGCTGACCGTATCTGAAACGGAGCTGTTCGGACCGGCGCGCAATCCCAGCCCATCAGTTTGACGCGCGTACCGTGCCGGGTTTTCCTGCGGGAAGTCCTGCCACCAGCTTGGCCACCAGTACTACCATCAAAAAACCAAGTGGCACGCGCCAGCCGTTGGTGATGTCGTGCAGCCAGCCGAAGATCGGGGGACCGGTGGCGGCAATCAAATAGCCGATCGATTGCGACATACCGGAAAGCCGCCCTGTTGTCTCCGCGTCGTGTGAGCGGAGCACCAGCAGAACGAGCGCGAGGCCAAACGTGCCGCCCAGCACGAAACCCACAATGGACACCCAAAGCCACGCGAGCGCGATGCCGGCATATGCGAGACCCGCTATGCCCACTGCCTCCAGCAGTGCGAGCACCCACATGATCGCGCGCTGATCACGCGTGGCGCCGGCCCACAGCGGCACCAGCGCCGAGCCCACCATGCCCATGGCCTGTGAGAGCGCCAGCAGTCCACCAGCCGCCGTTTCGCTCACGCCTCGCGACTGCAGCAAGTCGGGCAGCCAGGCAAGCAGCACGTAAAACGTGAGCGACTGCAGCCCCAGAAAAAGCGCCACCTGCCAGGCGAGCATGGAGCGGCCAAGCACCGAAAAGGCGACGTGTGAAGACGGAGCATTTGACGTGGGCCCGGTGCGCATTTGCGGCAGCCACACCAGCAGCGCTACCACCGCGGGGATTGACCACACCGCCAGCGCACCGCGCCACCCGATGTGGGCCGCGATCGGTACACTCAGCCCCGCCGCCGCAGCGGCCCCCAGCCCCATCATGGTTGAATAGAGGCTCGTGATGAGCCCCGAGCGGTTGGGGAAATGTCGCTTGACGAGTGCGGGCAGCAACACGTTGCCCAGAGCCACGCCAACACCGAGCAGCGCGGTGCCGATATAGAGCGCGGCGACAGGAGTGGCCCCGCGCAGCAGCGTGCCTGCGCCGAGCAGCACCAATCCGAGCCCCAGCGCGCGGTCCATGCCAACAGTGCGCCCCACACCAAACGCCAGAAACGACAGGAAGCCAAAGCACAGCAGCGGCAGCGTAGTGATCAATCCCAGTGCTGCGTTCGCTAATCCTGTTTCTGCGCGAATGTCCGACACGAGTGGACCAACACTGGCCAGCGCGGGGCGCAGATTGAGCGCTACCAGCGCGATGCCTGCAAGCAGCAGCCAGCGGGCGGGAGCCTGTGCGTTTTCAGTTGCAGCGCTGTGGGGTGGGGCGCCCGCGTCTGCGGTTGTGTGATGCATGCGGGAAAACTACGCTGGGTGCAGCGCCACGTGGCGAGGGCAGTGTCCGTCTAAAGCCTTGGGTCCTTCGTACCATGGCAATGAGCGACGGTGTATGCCCACGACGTGTGGGCTGCCGTGATTGCTCGGTTCCCGCGTACGAATCTGTTCGAGGCCATAATGCCGTAAGGCCTCAGGGCACTGTGTGGCCGCAAGGACGAATCAAATACAAACAACGCCAACGCACTTTGCGTTGGCGTTGTTTGTCCTTGAGCAGCTACGCTGTCATGGCTTTCCGGTGCCGCCCGCGCGGTGATCCATACGTTGGAACGCCATGAACTCATGCACGGCGCGCACCGCCTCAGCATCGGTCGTGGTGATGCGCACTTCCCCCCCCCGCGGCAACTCGCGCATGGTGTAGGTAATCACGGCGCGTTTGGCCGTCATGACCTCGGTGCCCGGGACTTTCTGCATGTGCACGAATGCCGGTGTGCTGAAGTCACCGTCAGTAAACGCTCGCGCAATGCCGCGCAGATGTTCACGGATCTGCGCCGTACCGGCCGAATCATCCTGCGCCCGCTGCAGTTCAATGCGTCCGCCGTCGGGCAGCGCGTCAAACTGATGCACCGATGTGTACTGGTCTACGCCCATCGCGCGTGCATCGGCCCCGCGCGCTTGCACAGCAACAAACGCGCTGTCGGGGTGTGTGGGTCGCGCGGCAGGCTGTGCGCCTGATGCCATCGTGCCGTGCATCGCTGCGTGATCCATTCCGGCGGTGTGTACCATGCCGTCGGTATGCTGCATGACCGGAGCGCCGGCGGCGCCAGCGGAATCACTCGCACTCGTGGTGGTACTGCGGTTGGTGCCAACCGATGTGGTCGGACGCTGCGATGTCGCGCAGGCGGTGAGTACGCTGGCGAGCAGGAGACCGCTCGTTATCTGCGAAAGTGGACGCATAAAAACCGGAAGGTACGACGATGAGGTGAATGAATGACGTGAAGGTATCGCGCCAGAGCATTCTCAATGCTGCACCCTTGCCGACCGCCGCGAAGGAACCAAAGTTCCTTTGTGCCTCCCACTATTACTCGTCTGCCGCCCTTTCCGCTCTTTGAAGGACTGAGTCGCGGCGCACTGTCGGAGATTGCCGCTGCTCCGCGCCGAAACGTGCGAGCGGGCGAGCTGCTGTGGGCCGCCGGTGCCGACGCCAGTGGTTTGCTGGTCGTGCTGCGCGGCACGGTGCGCGTGGTGCGCGCTCCCGACGGACGACAGTACGCGGTGCACACAGAGGGGCCGGGAGGTACGCTGGGCGATGTGCCGTTTTTTGCGGGCGGACGATATCCGGCCACGGCAATCGCTGAGCAGGCGGTGGAGTGTCTGGTGATTGATCGGGCGCGTTTTGCGCGCGTGGTCGCGCAGGATCCAGAGTTCGCAATGCGCTGTCTGGAGCGTCTGGCCAGAAGGGTACGCACGCTGGTAGGACGCCTTGATGATCGCTCTTCGCGCACGGTGTCGCAGCGTGTGGCGGCGCTGCTGCTTGAACGGCACGCAGCGTCTGCAGGTGGATCGTTCACACTTGGCGCCACGCAGGCCGAGGTGGCCGAGGAACTGGGTACGGTGCGTGAGGTGCTGGTGCGAACGTTGCGGGAGCTGCGTGAAGCGGGGTGTATTCGCGCGGTGGCGCGTGGGCGGTATGTGGTGGTTGATGCCAAGGGGCTGAAAGATCGACAGGGCGCCGGGGCGTGATGGCCGGGAAACGGCAGAGGCGTCGTTCCGGCTACACAGTGCCCTGAGGCCTTATGGCCTTAAAGCCTCGCTCAGTTTCGTATAATGGCGCCGAGCGACAGCGCCTGCCTGCGACGTCGCGGGCTGCCATCGGGGCTCTGTTCCAGCGTACGAAGCTGTTCGAGGCCATAAGGCCTTAAGGCCTCACGGCACGGATTGGCCTTAAGGACGAATCTGATGAACCGCACCACCAAACAAAAAGCCCGCCAGTGACGGAGTCACTGACGGGCCCTCAATGTTCACGGTGCGGTTAGTCGGGGCGAGAGGATTTGAACCTCCGACCTCCTGCTCCCGAAGCAGGCGCTCTACCGGGCTAAGCTACGCCCCGAGGAACCACAGTACGTCTTTGTTTACATTGCCGCGCTGCCGCCTGTTATGCCAGACCGACAGCCCACCTTCAGTGCGCCCGAGAGGACTCGAACCTCTAACCTTCTGATCCGTAGTCAGATGCTCTATCCAATTGAGCTACGGGCGCAAAAACCTCAACCGCTGAACGCGAACGCTCAACCTGCTGAGCATGGCAACCTAACCAGACCAATCGCGTCTCGCCAGATGCCAGAAACAATCGTGCATGGGTCGTACAAGACTCGAACTTGTGACCTCCACGATGTCAACGTGGCGCTCTAACCAACTGAGCTAACGACCCGGTCACGTAACCAGCCCGACAAACCAGGTTTGCCGGGCTGGCGCTACTCTACCACACAACTTTAAAAACAGAGCGGGAAACGGGACTCGAACCCGCGACCCCAACCTTGGCAAGGTTGTGCTCTACCAACTGAGCTATTCCCGCACGTTTACCTGAAATACAACTGCAACCACACCAGAAGAGATTCCGGGAAGTTCTCCGGTTGAACGCGCACCTTCCGCGTTCGATCCCGCCGGCATGGAGACGAGGGGAATCGAACCCCTGACCTCTTGAATGCCATTCAAGCGCTCTCCCAACTGAGCTACGCCCCCGGCGCGACACCCCCGCCACGCACAAGCGCAGCGAGGGTGGCAGGAACTGCCAAGACTAGCGGGGTGTATGTCGACAGTCAAGCGAGGGCGCAGCAATCATCTTCACACGCGTGGCATTCAGACTGGCGAAATGGTCACGAAGTCGTATCTTGAAGGGCTGGCCCCTGATGGTCTTTGCTGCTACGACGTGTTACAGCGATGTCGCACACTGGCGCGTTCCCCTCGGGACTCAGCAACACCAAACTTTCGATCATTCGGACCGGCGCTCAGGCGTCTACAGGAATAGACCATGACAACAGAGGTCAAGCGGAAACGGCGTCGTGCAACCCCAGCCGGGATTGCACCCTCCGAGCCCGAACGCGACATCCTCGATCAGTACCTCTACGAAGTGAGCACGTATCCGCTCCTCAAGGGGCTGGAAGAAATCGAGCTCGCCAAGAAAATCCGTGCCGGAGATCAGGATGCGCTGCAGGAGCTGGTCAAGCGCAACCTGCGATTCGTTATCTCCGTCGCCAAGAAATACCAGAACCGCGGTCTGCCGCTCATCGATCTCATCGGTGAAGGCAACGTCGGTCTGCTCACTGCTGCCCGTAAGTTCGATCCCGATCAGGGCGTCAAGTTCATTTCGTACGCCGTCTGGTGGATCCGTCAGGCCATTCTTTCATCGCTCGCCCGTCAGGGGCGCACGGTGCGTGTGCCGCTCAATCGTACCGCCGACCTGTCACGCATCATCAAGGCGTCGGAAATCCTGCGTCAGAAGCTGCGTCGTGAGCCGTCGCCCGAAGAGCTGTCCCAGGTAACCGGTCTTTCGGTAGACGTGGTGCAGTCGCTGGCCGCGCTCAACACGGGTGACGTACGACTCGACGCCCCAATGGACCCGGACGGCGATCGCTCGCTCATCGAGCGCTTTGTGGCCGACGAAATGCCCGACGCCGAAGAAGAAGCCATGAACCGCTTCCTCACCGACGAAATCGAGCAGGCACTCTCCACGTTGCCGCCGCGCGACGCCAAGGTGCTGCGCCTGTATTTCGGTCTCGAAGGCGGACGCGAGCATACGCTCGAAGAAATCGGCTCCATGCTCGGCGTTACACGTGAACGCGTTCGTCAGTTGCGCGATCGTGCCCTCAAGCGACTGCGTGAAGGCGATGTCGGACGTGCACTCGGCAGCTTCGCTGCCTGAGTGACCGGCCACGGCGCAGGGCGATTCATTTTGCGGACTGCCGCATGATTGCCTGACAGCGCCACAGCCCGATTCATCTGCACTCCGCCGCCTCGCTTTCGTGAGGCGGCGGTTTGCGTTTGCACCCGCACGACTGGTCACCAGCACTAACGGGCGTCATATTCGTGATGTCCCCCGACCCGTGACATGATCCAGCTCAAGAACGTTCACAAAGCCTTTGGCGAGAAAAAAGTGCTCCAGGGATTCACTCTCGATGTCGCAGAGGGTGAGACCATGGTGATTATCGGGTTTTCCGGAACGGGAAAGTCGGTGGCCATCAAGCACATTGTCGGATTGCTCGAACCTGACGAAGGTGAAGTGTGGGTGGATAAGCAGCGGGTCGACACACTGAGTCGGCGCGATCTGGTAAAGCTGCGCTCAAAGATCGGATACGTGTTTCAGTTTGCTGCCCTCTTTGACTCGCTCTCGATTGGCGAGAACGTGGCCATGGGATTGCGCAAGCAAGGCGAACTCAGCGCTGCGGAAATCGATCAACGTGTGCACGAGTCGCTCGACATCGTTGATCTCGAAGATGTGGCGCACCGCTTCCCTGCCGAGCTGTCAGGCGGAATGCGCAAGCGTGTAGGCATTGCGCGCGCTGTCGCGCTGCGCCCCAAGTACATCCTGTACGATGAACCCACCACGGGACTCGATCCGGTCACCAGTGCTGTGATTGATGACCTGATGGTGCGCATGCGCGACAAGCTGGGTGTGACAAGCATCGTGATCACGCACGACATGCGCAGCGCGTATCACGTGGGTACACGCATTGCGATGCTGTACGAAGGCAAGGTGCGTCAGGTGGGAACCGTAGAGGAGATTCAGAACACCACCGACCCGATTGTGCGGCAGTTCATCGAAGGGCGTTCGTCGCTCGAACCGGCCGCATGAACGCGCCCACCGACGGCGAAGATGCACGTGGCGACAGGCCGTCGGGTTCACCGCCGTCGGGTCCGGCGCGCGCGGGTTCAGAAGCGTCGGGGTCATCGGCTGCAAAACCGATGGGCGAAGCAAGCGCCAACGCCGCCAGCCCCGACGCTGACTCACCGTACGCCGATAGTTCGCCGCGCCGACGTCGCCGCCGGCGTGGACGTCGGGGCAGGGGGCAGGCGTCTCGTGGAGAAAATGACTCCCGCAGCGACCATGCACACCCTGCCGCGCACAACGCGGATGCGACCGGTGTTCAGGCAGCGTCAAATGGTACGGTACCGAAGTCGAAGCAGTCGGTAATCGCATCCGATGAGCAGTCGGACAAACAGCCGCGTAAACGCAAGCGTCGTCGGGGAGGGCGCGCTGCAGCGGCCGCGCGCGCACGGGCCAAGAACGCGGCGCAGGGGACCGGCGACGCTGCGCTCGATACAGCGGCGTCGTCTTCGGATCAATCAGCATCGGCAGTTCCACCGACTGCTGCGGCGTCGCAGACAGCGCCACCCGCCCATTCGCTGCACGCACCCGACACCGGTTAACAGGCATCGGCACAGCCGTCCCACGCCAAAGCCCGGCGCAAGTCGCGCCGCTCGTCACGACGCGGACGCGGCGCGCGAAACAATGCCGCG
>JAABRT010000103.1 GCA_011390805.1 Gemmatimonas sp.
GCGCCGAACAGGAACGGCTTGAGGGTGAAGCGTTTGGCCAGCGTTTGCGCGATGATCGTGAAAAGGCTGCAGAAGATCGTCTCACGCTCGAAACCGATTTGCGTGACGCCGGTGAAGGGCTGGCCGAACGCGTGGAAGCCGAAGAGGAAGCACGCGCCGTCGTAACGCGCGCGCGTCAGACGCTGGAAGCACTCGAACGTGCAGTGCGTGAACAGCGAGATCAGGCGCGCCGTCTGGAGCTTGATCGTGAAGGCGCCTCACGTGACCTGGGCGAAACACAGCAGCGACTGGAAACGCTTGAGCGTGAACGTTCGCAGTTGGCCGACCAGTTTGCCGCCACCGAACGGCAGTTGGTAACCGCACGTGAGCAGCTTGAACTGTTGCAGGCCAACGCACACGACGCACAGCAGGCGCTTGAACAGGCACGACTCGGCGCCACAGCCGCGCGCACCGCCGACGCCGAAGCACGCGCCATGCTGGCGCGCGTTGTGGAAACGCACACATCACTTGAAGGACAGGTAGCAGCGCTTGAACGCCTTGAGCGCGAGCGTGTGGGTCTGGCACCAAGTGCGCAGCGACTGCTCAAGGACCGTGATGCCCTGGAGCCGGGCGCGGTGCTTGGTCCGCTTACCGACTTCCTCACGGCCGACGGAAACGCCGCGCGCCACGTGGAGCGATTCCTCGGTGCCACGTTGCACGCGATTGTTGTGCGTGATGCCGCCGCCGCGCAGGCGGTGCGTCAGTGGCACGCGAAAAACAATCCGGGACCGCTGCTGTTGTTGCCGCTCGATGCCGTGCAGTCGCTGCAATCGTCGGGCGAAGGCAATGATCTGGCGTCATCGGTACAGGCCGCCGGACCCGCCGAAGCGTGGGTGCGTGCGCTGCTTGGGCGCGTGCAGACGATTGACGATGGCGAAGCCTTTGTTGATGCACGCGGCGCCATGTTTTTGCCTGGTCAGTCTGTTGGACCGGGTCCGCTGCAGCGGCGCGCCGAACTCACCACATTGCGTGAGCGCCTTGAAGCCGCCGCCAACGAACGGGAAGGCGCGCAGCTGGCATCAGAGGCCGCACGCATGGCGCTCGTTGAAGCCGATCGTGCACAGCATCAGGCCACCGAAGCCCAGGCACGTGCGGCGCAGGATGTACGGCGCGCCGAAGAAACCGTGCGCGAAGTTGATCGCACGCTCGAACGTGTGTCGCGTGAAGTCCAGCAGTCCACCGCGCTGGCCGAACGGTTGTCGGCCCGCTGCACTGAACTGGAAACGCGTGCCAGCGCGCTGAGCGAACAGCTCTCGGCGCTGGAAATCAAAGCCGGCGAATCAGATCAGGAAATCGCCGAAGCGCGCGGTGTGCTCACGGAAACTGAATCGGCGTTGGAAGAGGCGCGTGAAGCGCGTTCGGCCTGGCAGGTGCAACAGGCGCAGGCGCAGGCACGGTTGTCGGTGGCGCGTGACCGTGAACGCCGGTTGAACGAAGAAGATGCGACGGCAGCCGCGCGACTGGCCGCGTTGGCCACGGAGCTCACCACACTGGCTGACGCCGATCAGGAGTTGGCGCAGCAGTTGAGTGCGTGGCACGTGGAGCTCGAGACACAGCGCAAATCGCTGACTGATGCTGAAGCCCGTTTGGCCGAAGCCGAAGAGCTGGTGCGTGTGACGTCCACCACGCTCGATGGTGCCGAACGCCGAGTAGATGAATCGCATCGTGCGCACACCACTGTGGGCGAAGCGTTGCATCACGCCGAACTGCGTCACACCGATTTGTCAGGACGCCGTGAAGCCATTCGTCAGCGACTGGAAACCGAGTGGCGCCGGCCGCTTGAAGAGTTGCTGGCCGAAGCCGAAGAGCTTGATGTAGAAACCGATGCGTTGCGTACCGAGGCCACCGAGTTGCGTGATTCGCTCGATGCACTGGGCGCGGTGAATCCGTTGGCCATTGAAGAGCACGAAGAAGAACAGCGTCGATTGGAGTTTCTCACCGGTCAGCGCAACGACCTTGTGTCGGCCAAGCAGTCGCTGCATCAGGCCATCCGGGAAATCGACAGCACGGCGCGTGAACTGTTTCTTGTCACCTTTGGACAGGTGCGTGAAAACTTCCGCCAGATTTTCCTCACGCTCTTTGGTGGCGGTGAGTGCGATCTGCGTCTGGAAAATCCCGATGCACCGCTCGATTGCGACATCGAAATCCACGCCTCACCGCGCGGCAAGCGCACGCAGCGTATTCACCTGCTCTCCAGTGGTGAACGTGCGCTCGTAGCGTTGTCGCTGCTGTTCGGCATTTTCCTCACCAAGCCGAGTCCGTTCTGTTTGCTCGACGAAGTAGACGCACCGCTTGACGACCAGAACATCGGACGGTTTGTGCGTATGCTCAATCAGTTCAAAACGCGTACGCAGTTTATTGTGATCACGCACAACCCGCGCACAACAACGGAAGCGGCAGACGCCGTGTACGGTGTGACGATGCAGGAGCCCGGTGTGTCGTCGATTGTGAGCGTGCGCATGCGCGGTGGCGCCGTAAATGACAACGGCAAGGCCAGCGAGCCGGAGAGCAGCCGTTTTGGTGGCGATGCTGACGCAGCCGATGACGCCGCGTACGAAGCGGCCAATGCCACCAGCGGCGACAGTTCAGGCAGCGAAGACGCGGACGCGGCGGAGACGGCCTCACCCAACGCGTGATGCAGCGGCACTGGTGGGTGCGTATCGCAGCAGCGGTGCACTCGGCGATGCGTACTGCAGTGTACACCGCCGCTGCACTGGCTACGCTCACTGTGGGCGGTGCAATGACTGCACCGCTCGGTGCGCAGCCGCGCGTGGTGGTGGAAACGAGCGATGGCGTGGTGCTTTCCACCGTGTCGCCGCGTTTCGTGATCCGCTCGCTCGGCTTCGGTGCGGTGCGACCGCTTCGCATTACCATGCGCGTAAGCGAAAACTTTGGCGTGCAGCCGCCCTTTCTCGTGGATACCACCTTCATCACGAATGACACCGTTCGTGTATTGAATGTGCAGAATGCACTGCCCAGCGGTGCGACCGTGTACTGGACGGCACTCGTGGAAGCGGGTACCACGGCAGCGATTTCCGATGTGACCGGCCCCCGTGTTGTGCCCAACTGGGTGGAGATGCTCGATCCGGCATCCCGGGGGGGCGATAGATTGGACACACGGCAGCCACGCTTTCTCTGGCGCTCGCCCGCAGTGAGTGCCGCGGCTGGTCCTTTCCGATACGACTTTGAAGTCACCACCACCAATGAGATCCGGACAAGCACGGTGTTTGCCGCGTCAAACATTGCGGA
Source organism: Gemmatimonas sp. (assembly GCA_011390805.1). Classification (GTDB taxonomy): domain Bacteria; phylum Gemmatimonadota; class Gemmatimonadetes; order Gemmatimonadales; family Gemmatimonadaceae; genus JAABRT01. Next base: position 3,289 of record JAABRT010000103.1, read on the forward strand.
CACATCGTTTGTCTTGCCCGTCGCGCTGCAGGCAAACACGTCGTATCGGTGGCGTCTGGTTGCGTTCCTGCCCGGACAACCACAGCGCATTGTTGTCGAAAGTCCCGGCAGCTTTGTCATTATCGATCCGCCGCTGCCTACCGCCACGATCATCTACCAGAACTTCCCCAATCCGTTTCCGTCTCCCGCCTCGCCGGTAGGTACCTGTTTCTGGTTCGATGTCGGCGAGCCCGGTGCAACCATCTCGCTGGAGATTCTTGATCTGCGCGGTAATCCGGTGTTCACCGTGATTCCGGCGGCCGATGGTCAGACGCTCTTTCCCGCGGGCCGCTACGGACGCGGCACACCCGGAAGCGGCAGCAACTGCGACAACCGGTTTGTCTGGGAAGGTCTCACCAACAACGGGCAGCTTGTGCCGCCCGGTGTGTATCTGGCCCGCTTTCGCGCCAACGGTGGTGCGCCCGTGGTGCGGCGCATACTCTTTCGCGGGCGATGACCAGCGCACCGGGGCGGTGCATGGTGAGTGACCGGCCGATGACCAGCACACCAGAGCCGGTGCACAGTGAGTGACCGGCCGATGACCAGTCAGCCAATGCGTCTCACCACGGTAGGCACCGGCACCGTCGCCCCGCATGCGTCGCGCGTATGCTCCGGTCACCTCATTGAGTCGGGCGATGTGACGCTGCTGCTCGACTGCGGCAGCGGTGTGGTGCATCGCCTGGCCCAGCTCGGGCTCCCGTGGACTGACATCACACACGTGGCGCTCACGCACTTCCACGCCGATCACATCGCCGATCTGGCCATGCTCTGCTACGCGTTCCGCTACGGACAGCTGCCAGCCCGCTCACAACCGCTGCAAATCATCGGGCCGGTGGGAACCCGGGAGCTCATTGACCGCTTGGCGCTCGTGTTCGGCACATGGATGCACGCTCCGGGGTATCCGTTGCAGGTGGTTGAGCAGCAGCACGGTGAAGACATACAGTTGGGCAACAATGTGCGACTCACATCAACAAAGGTGCCGCACACGCATGAAAGCGTGGCATATTCCATCGCCACGTCAAACCGCCGGATCGTGTACACCGGAGACTGCGGGTTTGACGAGTCTGTAGGAAAGTGGGCCGCCGGGTGTGATGTCTTGCTCACGGAATGCTCACTGCCGGACGCGATGGCCATTGCCTCGCATCTTACGCCGTCGCAGGCAGGCGCTCTGGCCGCTATTGCCAGGCCGCGGTTGCTCGCGCTCACACACTTTTATCCGCCGGTCGAAGCCGTAGATATCGCGGCGTTGGTGGCGGAACAGTTCAACGGTCAGCTGGTGCTTGCCACTGACGGTTGGTCCATTGATCTCTGAGGAATATCCATGCTGGTGGTGATGCAACCGACCGCAACACAGAGCGACATCGATCGCGTCTGTGAAGAAATCACCCGTCAGGGCTTCAAGCCGCTGCCGATGCCCGGTGAAGTACGCATGGCCATTGGCCTGCTCGGCGACGACAGCAAAGCGGATTGGTCGCACATTGAAGCGCTGGGCGGCGTGGCCACGGTTGTCATTGTTGAGAAGCCGTACCGTCAGGCGGCACGCGAGTGGAAAAACGAGAACACGATTGTCGAGATCGCGCCGGGTGTGCGCTTTGGCGGCAACGACATTGTGCTCGTAGCCGGTCCGTGCAGCGTGGAAAGCGAAGAACAGATTCTCACATCAGCGCGTGCAGTGCGCGCGGCTGGTGCTTCCGCCTTACGCGGTGGTGCATTCAAGCCGCGCTCATCTCCGTATGCATTTCAGGGCCTGGGCAAGCGCGGTCTGGAAATGCTGGCATTGGCCAAGCGCGAAACCGGTCTGGCCATTGTCACCGAAGCCATGGACGAAGCCGGTGCCGATCTCGTGGCCGAATACGCCGACTGCATTCAGATCGGTGCACGCAACATGCAGAACTATTCACTGCTGCGGCACGTGGGCAAACTTGGTCGCCCGGTCATGCTCAAGCGCGGCATGGCGGCAACAATCAACGATCTGCTCATGAGTGCGGAGTACATTCTGGCCGAGGGTAACCCCAACGTCATTCTGTGCGAACGCGGTGTGCGCACCTTCGACTCCGCAACGCGCAACCTGTTTGACCTGACGGCCATTCCGGTGGTACAAAAGCTGTCGCACCTGCCGATTGTCGCCGACCCGAGTCACGGCACCGGCTTGCGTGACAAAGTCACTCCCATGGCTCGCGCCGCAGTAGCAGCAGGTGCCGACGGTGTAATCGTGGAAGTGCATCCACAGCCCGACAAAGCGCTTTCCGACGGTGCACAGTCGTTGTATCCCGAACAGTTCGCGCGGCTTGTTCAGCAGCTGCGCCCCATTGCCGACGCGATTGGTCGCGCCATCGCACCAACGCCCGGCACCGCACCGGTAAATGTATGAACAGCACAACAGCTCGCGCCTTCGCTCTGATTGCATTGGCGTTCACATCGGTTGGCGCTGAGCTGCACGCGCAGGACACCCCTGCCGCGGTATTGCAGCGCGCGCGTACGGAATACGCGACAGTCAAAACCGCGCGCGCCGAGTTCACGCAGGAAATCAAAAATCCGCTCATCGGCCGCACGCTCACCTCGCGCGGCACACTGGTGCAGCGCAAGCCCGGGCGTGTTGCTGTCACCTTTGCCGATCCGGCGGGCGACCGCATCGTCTCCGACGGCACGTGGCTGTGGGTGTACATCCCGAGTTCGGCGCCCGGACAGGTCATGAAGTTGCCAGCCGGCGCGGAAGGCACCGGCGGTGTAGATCTGGCGTCTACCGTGCTCGACGCACCGCGTGAGGGTTACACGTTGAGCAGTGCGGGCGCACGCACCATTAACGGGCGCGCGACGCAGGGTGTGGCACTGGTCGCCAAGGCGGGAGCTGAAGTGCCGTTCCCCAAAGCCACGCTCTGGATCGACAACGTGGACTCGTCGGTACGCGAAGTGGTGGTGACGGATGAACAGGGCACCGAGCGCACGATCCGACTGGTATCGTGGCAAAAGAACGTCGCGGTTGATGCGTCGGCGTTCACCTTTAAAGTGCCGTCGGGCGTGCGTGTAGTTTCGCAGCCCTGAGAACTGTTATTCCAGCGTGCACCATTCCAGCGTGCAGCCCTGACGAATGATTATTCCAGCGTCGGGATTTTGGCCGGTACAACAGCGGTGGAATCTTCGGCGCGCGTGAACGCTTCCTTGGGCGTGCTCGCACCATCGAGCAAGCGCACCGCGCGATCAATCACGGCGTCGTCCTGCGCGCGACGCAGGAACTCAGCGTCCGGACCAAACGCCACGCGCGCCACTTCGTAGCCGAGCGCACGTGCAATCCACGGCGCTGCTGCATCGAATGTGCTGCGCTGGATATTCACGCCGCGACGTTTGAGCTCGTCCCACACCGAGTTCACCATCGCCCGCGTGACCGGCTGCGTTGCGTCGAGAAACAATCCACGCTGCTTGAAGGCCAGCGCCACCAGTGCGACGGCGTCACGATAGGCCACCATGTTGGGACCGAGCGCGATGGCAAACTCCTGCACCCTGTCATGCAACGCGGTATCGCCGGCGATCACATCGGGTACGATGCCGCCGCCACCATACACCGTGCGCCCCATGGGCGTCACATAGCGCGGCCGTTTTGCCTGCCCGTTGACACTGTCACCCTGTGCCCGGATGCCTCCCATCAGCATGCTCGTGTCGGCCGCTGAGCTGTCGTCCACGGCAACCTGCGAAATACTGCGGCCGAGCGGCGTGTACCAGCGCGATGTGGTAATGCGCAGCGCCCCGCCGGTGGTCATGGGAAAGACAGTTTGGGCACTGCCCTTCCCGAACGACGGACGCCCCACCACAAGGGCGCGATCGTTGTCCTGGAGCGCACCCGCCACGATTTCCGATGCGCTGGCGCTGTTTCCGTCTACCAGTACCGCAACCGCCAGCTGCGGCCAGAACTGCGGCTGCTCGGCAACGATGGTTTCCTCCGTTGTGCCGGGCCGTCCGCGCAGCGCGACAATGCGCGAGGGAGGATCGAGAAAGAGCTCGGAGACTGCCACGCCCTGTTCCAGCAAACCGCCGGGATTGCCGCGCAAATCGAGCAGTACGCCGTTGGCGCCCATACGGCGCAGCGAATCCAGCGCCACGCGGAGCTCCGACGCGGTGTTGGCGCCGAACACATTCACGTCAACGTATCCGATCGTCGGGCGCAGCATGACCACACGCGGCACGGCGCGCACGGTTACCGACTCCCGCTTCACATTTACGGTGAAGCGATGCACGCCAAATCGCTCAACGGTAAACTGCACCGACGTGCCGGGCACACCTCGTAAGAGACGTCCGACTTCGTCTTCCTTGAGCCCGACCGTTGGCAGCTCACCTACGGCTACAATGCGATCGCCGGGCTGAATGCCCGCCTTTTCCGCCGGCCCGCCTGCCACTGGCTGGATTACCGTAACCCAGCTGTCGCGCAGATCCACCTGCAGCCCGACACCGGCGTAGTTGCCCGACATCTCTTCGGTGAGCCGACGCATGCGTTCTTCGGGGAGAAACGCCGAATACGGATCGTCAAGTTCTCCCACCAGCCCCGCGACTGATTTGCGGTACAGCGAATCGACCGGCAGCGAGTCTACATACTGCGTGGCGATGTAGTGATACACCTGCTCAAAAAGCGCCGCGCCGTTTTCTGGACCGCGCACAGCAACAAGCGGTGGCTCGACCGGCCTGCTTTGGCCGATCCACCAACCGCCAGCGCCAAGCGCCGAACCAAATATCAGAGACGCGACAACCGCGCGAGCGCGCATTCGTGAGCTTATCTGAGACGGGAAAGGAACGCAATCATACGATGCGAGCAGCGGTGTGACCAAACCGCTCGGGCCAACGCTGTTCGAGCTTTGAAATACAACGCACCGCAACCTCGTCTGGTGTCCCGGTGGCCAATACCGGCTCAATGGGACCACACTCCGGATGCTGCGATTGCCATGCGGCAGCAAGCGACGCGTCAAAGCCGGCCGCTACCTTGGCGTGAAACGCCTCGGTCTCCCGCTCCAGACGGTCGGGGGCGCCGCGTTCACGGGTGCGCACCAGCGACTCGTTCAGTGGCAAGCGCAGCAGTAGCGTGAGATCCGGCACCAGCCCTCCCGTGGCAAACTGATTGACCGAGCGAAGCCCATCCATAGGCAGACCACGCGCTACGCCCTGATACACATAAGTGGACAGGAGGTATCGGTCCAGTACCACGACGTCGCCCCTCGCCAAAGCGGGGAGCACAGACCGCGACAGCAGCTCCGCCCGCGACGCCGCAAACAGCAGGGCCTCCGTGGCCGGCGCCAGATCATGACCCGATTCGAGCAACAGCGCCCGGATGACATCGCCGGGGGGCGTTCCGCCGGGTTCACGCAGCGCGACGACGCTCTGGCCGATCTGCTCCAGATAATCGATCAGCCGTCGCCACTGCGTGGTTTTTCCGACACCTTCCCCACCTTCAAATACGATGAGCAGCCCGCGAGGCGAGACTGCTGACACCGGGTCGGCCACTGCGTCAGCCGAGCGTGATGATGGGCGACGCCGCGCCGGTCTTGATACCGTCGGCGATCCACTGATTCACGCGCAGCATGAGCTTATCAAAGTTTTCCTGAGCGGCCACGGCTTGCTGGTACGACCCGTTCACCTGCACTTTCTCGAGCAGCTGATCAAGTTCCGCTTCCATCTCTGTGCCGGGCTGTTCGCCACGCTGGATCATGGCCTGCGCTTCCTTCTGGATGGCCTCCATGCGGCGCAGCATCGTGCTCGACTCCGCATCCGACGCCAACGCGTCGCTGGAGCGCTTCACCGCCTTGTATTCTTCACTCTGACCGATCAGACGGCCAACGTCGCGTGCTTTGTCTTCAAGCATGTAGTGCCTTTCCCTGTACGGGTGAGGAGTGACGGCGGACGGGTCCGGAAATCCGACCGCATGCCGCCGATCATTCACAAAAGATAGCCGCGTGAATGCTCACCGGCATATTGC
>JAABRT010000104.1 GCA_011390805.1 Gemmatimonas sp.
CGTGCAGCGACATCCGCTGTAGTGCTCGGCATTACCCTGATCATTCTCGCCAACGCCGTGATTGACTGGCTGGCCGCACTGCTCAAGATATGACCGCCGACACAATCGCAGCCATCGAAGTACGCAACCTCACCATGCGCTACGGTGATCTTGTGATCATGAACGATCTCAATTTCTCCATTCAGCGTGGCGAAGTGTTTGTGATCATGGGAGGCAGCGGCAGCGGCAAAAGTACGCTGCTCAAGCACCTGATCGGACTGAAAGCACCAGCCGAGGGTACAATTCTTTTTGACGGCGAAGATTTCAGCACTGCTGATGAGTCACATCGTAAGGGTGTACTACGACGCATGGGTGTGCTGTATCAGAATGGCGCGCTCTGGAGTGGTCTTACCTTGGCGGAGAACATTGCGCTGCCGCTGGAGCAGTTCACGTCGCTCAATGCTCGCGCAATCGCCGAGGTCGTGTCACTGAAGTTGGCACTCGTTGGACTGCGCGGTTTCGAGGCCTTTTATCCGTCGGCCATCAGTGGTGGCATGCGCAAGCGGGCAGCGCTCGCCCGTGCTATCGCGCTCGACCCCGAGGTGCTGTTCTTTGACGAGCCCTCATCCGGTCTCGACCCAATCAGTGCCAGTCGCCTTGACGACCTGATCGTGGAGCTGAAGGCGAGCTTCGGCACCACGATTGTTGTCGTCACCCATGATCTGGAAAGCATTTTCAGAATTGCGGATCGTGCACTGTTCCTTGACATCAATGAAAAAACCATGACAGCCCTTGGTCCTCCCGCCGAGTTGCGAGACAATCCTCCGAGTGACGAAGTGCATCGGTTCCTCACGCGAAGCAGCGAGGGGCTGTCATGAGCCAGCGTGCGAATCCAACCCGCATCGGGTTGTTCATGGTGGGTGCGCTGGCGCTTGCCGTTCTGGCGGTTGCCATGCTGGCGTCCAATGCATGGCTGGAACGGAGGACATCGTTCATTGCCTACTTTCCCGAGTCCGTAAATGGCCTGGAGAATGGTGCGCCGGTCAAGTTTCAGGGCGTACCGGTGGGCTCGGTTACCGACATCATGATTGAAATCAATCAGTCCGACAAGACGTTTCAGGTGCCCGTGAAGTTTGACATCGATCTACCACGGCTCACCACACACCTCGGCACCTACGTAAACCTGGCAGACACGGTTGTACTGCGGCAGCAGATTCAGAACGGATTGCGCGCGCAGTTGCAAATGGAAAGCATCGTCACCGGCTTGTTGTACATCGAGCTCGCCTATCGGAGCGATTCGACACCACCGCGCCTGGCGAGTACCTCCAATGACTTTCCCGAGATCCCTACCTCACCCTCGCTCATGGCGGCGCTTGGCGGTGGCGCGGGCAGTATTCTTGCCGACGTCATGAAGATTCTCAATCGGGTGAACGACATGCTCGCCGATGTAAACATGGAGGAGATCAATCGCGCCGTTGTGCAATCGGCCAACGCAATTGAAGAGCTCGTGAACTCACCGGAGATCAAGGTGGTACTGCGCGAGCTGCCGGGCGTGACAGAGCAGTTAAATGAGACGATGGCTGAAGTTGAGCGGCTGGCCACCCGCGCCGAGGCTGCCATCGATCCCATGCAAACGCAGATCACCGGTGCGTCCACTGAAGCGATTTCCACGTTGCAAGCGCTGCGCAAAACGCTCGACGAAACACACGGGCTGTTGTCGGCCGACGCCGGTCCCGGCTATGCGCTGCAAGGAGCGCTTAACAGTGTCAGGGAAGCGGCAGACGCTTTGCGTTTGCTGATCACCTCACTTGAAGAGAATCCCGATATGCTGTTGCGCGGCAAGAAGCCGCCACCAAACTGACGTGCATCATTCTACGCCATCTCCCATGCCAATCACCCGACTGCTCGCCGCGCTACCGCTGTTTGTGCTGACAGGCTGTTTCAGCCTGTCGCGAAGCGCTCCGGCGGTGCAACACTATGTGCTCAGCGGTGCACGCACCCCGATTGCCGCCGCTTCACCCGCGACGTCGGGTTTGAGTATTGGTATTCGCCGCCTGGAGCTTGCCCCCTATCTCGCCACACCATCAGTCGTGGTGCGACGCGGTGAGCATGTGATTGAAACATCGGCGTTTCATCGATGGGGTGAAGATCTGGGTGAAGGCATCAATCACACCGTTGCCGCACATCTGGCAAACAGCGCGCCGGTCAAGCACGTGAACATCGCGCCCTGGGCGGCCCGTACGCAGCATGACTACCTGGTGCAGCTGCATGTGGCGCGCTTTGAGGGCATCACGGATTCGGCGGCCACCACTGCAGCCGCAAATGTGGTGACTTCCTGGGACATTATCCGGCCACTGGATGGTGCGCTGCTGGTGCGCGGATCTACCGATTACAGAGCGGGGCGCTTTCAGATCGGCGATTACAGCGCGCTCGTTGGCGAACTCAACAGCGCACTGGCAAAGGTTGCGAATGATCTGCAAGCATGTTTTGCACGCTTCCGCGCGGACTCCCTACCGCCACCTTCGTGTCCGTAGTGGTGTAACAGCTGTCGAGAGACTTTTTCCTCACGACAAGAGAGCAGGTTTATGGAAAATGCAAATCCGCATGACACACACGCTGAAGGCGTGAAGAAGATTGGCGAGCTCATCAAGGATCTCCGCATGGCGATGCTCGGCACTATCGATGAGCGTGGTTGGCCCAACAGTCGTCCAATGGCAACACAGGGCGACAAGTTCGATGGCACGGTGTGGTTCTTCACCGACCGCAACTCGCCCAAAGTCCGCGACGTGAAAAACAATCCACACGTCAATGTGGTGTACATGAAAAGCTCGAGTGAGAGCTATCTGTCACTGATCGGCACGGCCGAAGTGGACAACGACCGCGATCGCATGCGCGCGCTTTGGAGTCCCTGGATGAAGGCATGGTTCGACAGTGCCGAAGATCCTGAGCTGTGTTTGCTTCGGGTCACCGTTGAAGAAGGCGAATACTGGGACACGCCGGGCGGTAAAGTGGCGTCGCTGTTTTCGCTGGTGAAGGGTGCCGTTACAGGTGACGCAGGCGATATGGAATCAGACCACGGGCGGGTGGCTTTTTAGCCACTGTCGACAACAGCTAGCCTGTACTGCTGGACAGGCTGGCGCCCCGCGTGAAGGTTTGCACCCGTATGCCTTCTCATGACCTCGCCAAACTCCGTGCCCGTCTCGGGCACCGCTATCAACTGGAACGCGAGCTTGGCCGCGGCGGCATGGGCGCCGTGTACCTCGCGCGTGAACTCAAACTCGACCGCCTGGTTGCACTCAAGGTGCTGCCTGACGCGTTTGCAGCGGATCCCGCCTTGCGCGACCGGTTTCTGCGCGAATCGCGTACAGCGGCTTCGTTCTCGCACCCGAACATCGTACCTGTGTTCGCGGTTGAGGAGCAGGACGAGGTACTGGCCTTCGCGATGGGGTACGTCGAGGGCGAAAGCCTTGCCGAGCGCGTCGCACGCAGTGGTGCGCTAACCGCGCGAGACGCGGTGCGACTCATGCATGATGTCGCCTACGCACTGGCCTACGCCCATGGACGCGGTACCGTGCACCGCGATATCAAGCCTGATAACATCATGCTCGATCGCGCGACCAACCGCGCACTGGTCATGGACTTTGGCGTCGCCCGCCGCAGCGATGTGGTGGCCGAAACGTCAGGTCTCACGCGTGTGGGTGAGGTGGTTGGCACACCGGAATACATGAGTCCGGAGCAGGCCACGGGCGACACGGTTGACGGTCGGAGCGATCTTTACAGCCTGGGTCTGGTGATGTGGTTTGCGCTTACCGGACAAACTGCCATGGGCGGTGACAGCGCACCGCGCATTCTCATGCGGCAACTCACCGAGCAGCTACCGCCAATCGCCACGCTACGCAGCGATCTGCCGCCTGCACTTGCCGATGCGGTTGATCGCTGCCTTCGCAAAGAGCCGGCCGAACGGTTCGATGATGCGGGTGCATTGGCGACCGCGCTTGACGATGCGGAACTGGCATCGCCGGAAATCCCGCTCCCCATCCGACTGCTGGCTCGCGAGGTGAGCCTCTTGAGTGTCGCGCTGCCCTTCGTGCTGTTGCTTGCCAGTGTGTTCTTTTTCCGGCAGATGTTGCGTGGGTTCCCTAACCTCGACTTACTCATTCCCGTTGTTGTGGTGCTTGCTGCCCTGTTTGCCCGGCTTGGACAGGCGCTGAACGATGCCGCGCGAATCGCACGGCTGGGGTTTGACGCGCACGATGTGGAGCGTGGCTTGCGCGCGGTCGTCGACGAAGCGGCGTCCGCTCGTGAAGCCAGACGCCTTGACCCCGATCTTGCGCGGGACAGACGCACCGTAATCATCACGGCGTTGATCATGCTGGCGATCGCAGTAGTCTCAACGGGAGTCGCCTTGGCACTGCGTGAGCAGGTCGCGCCCGGGCGATACTCAATGGGTGGCTTGGGGATCGCGCTGTTCTTTAACGGCGTTGCGTCATTCGGCGTGTTTTTCATGCTCATCGTGCGCGATCCGCGGCGCATGCCTGTGGGCGAACGGCTGTTCCGCATCTTCTGGCTGCGCGCGCCGGGTCGCTGGCTGCTCGCGCGTTCCATGGACAAGGAAATGCGGCGGCGCGCGAAACGTGAGGGCGCTGGTGGACACTCCGGGACGGGCTTGCTGCACGTTTCAGCCGCGGCGCCTTTGAGTCCACCACGCGTGTCGCAACCTGAGGCTGTCGAAAGCACGTACACCAACAGACTCGACGCAATCGAGTCGCGCTTGGCCTCGCTGGAGAGCTGGCGCCACGCGCGTGAGGAATAGGTGCGCGCATGTGTTTAACACAGCGGCAGCATGAGTCCGGGTGACGGATCCGGCACCCAACGGGTTGCATTTGCGTCGTGCACCGCGCGCAGCGAATCTTCATTGATGTACTTCTCCTTTTGCTCTCGTGCCATGCGAACAGCTTTCGTTGCCCTTATGGTCACAGTCCTCATTTGTGCGCCACCCGTGCTTGGTGCGCAATCCACCGACGCGAGCTGTGCATCAGTTGAGCAGGATAGCGCCCGGTTTGGACTGCAGCCGGTATACCGTGAATGTGCGGTGAGCAAACCCGCCAGGAGCCGCAAGGCAGTCGATCCGGAGTTCGTTGCTGAAGGCGGACTCACCTGCGCCGTCGCGAAACTTGAAGTTGTGGTGAACGAAAAGGGTGCGGTGAACCCGGTGTCAGCGCGCGTGCTCAACACCAACTCCGCGACATTTGCAGCAGCGCTGATCAAGAGCCTGGAGAAGTGGCGATTCAGTCCCGCAGAGCTGGACAAGCGGAAGGTGTCACAGCTCTTCGAGCTGGATCATTCCATGCGTGCAACAGACGCGCTCGGACGAACGGCCTACGTCGTGGGACGGGCAGGAAACGGTACCACAATGCGTCCACAGCCCGGCGTCGGAAGTGCGCCCTGCGAGCCATAACTCCGTGCACAATCACTTATTGCCGCTCAACACCGCGCTGTTACGCGTGCCAACGCACCTCACAATTTCGCGTGCGCTGCGCCGTACACTGCTGCTGCCCGTCTCCCTGCTGCTGATCGCCTCGTGTAACGCCGCCGGATCGGACTCGGCAAACGCAAATACAAACGCTGCGTCACCTGCAACGCCGGTGGTTTCGGCAACCGAAGCAGAGGGCAACGCAAGCAGCCGCTGGGAAGTTGATTTCTTTGATGACTTCGACCGCTTCGATCCGCAAAACTGGCAGGACCAGTTGTTGTGGGTGAACGACGAACATCAGTGCTATGTGCGTGACGGTGCGCACGGTACCCGCGAGGTGAGCGACGGCACGCTCAAGCTGCGCGTTGTTGATCTGGGCAAAGCAGTGGACTGTGACAACTACACCAAGAGCGGCCAGCAACATCCGGCCACGCAGTACGTCGCGGGGCGCATCGCCTCAAAGAATCTGAAGGAGTTTGTGAAAGGACGCTGGACGGCGCGACTTCGCGTCGAGGGCAGCGGTCAGGCCGGCATGTTCCCCGCCTGGTGGTTGCTCGGCGCGCGCAACAATGAACCACCCGTGCAGGAAGCCGACGAAGATGTGTGCTGGCCGATGACCGGCTCGGGGGAGATCGACATCTTCGAGCATCACAGCGATGGTGGGCCAGACCACTACGCAGCCCGTGCCATCAAGAGCCTCGGCGTGTGTGGCGGTGGAGACTGGCAGGAGCTCATGCACGTACAGGCTGCAACGCTGGCCGATTATCACGAGTACGCTGTTGAATGGGATGGCAGCGATTTGCTGTTCCTGCTCGACGGCACAGAGATCTATCGCAGCGCCGGACAGGGCGATCAGTTTCCGGAACCGCTGTTTGCTATTCTGAACTTCGCCAAAATCAACGCGTCTCCAATGACGTCTCCCATGTGGACGATGGAAGTGGATTGGGTGAAGCATGAGCGGGCGAAGTAAATCATGGTGAAAACTGTGATGAGGCGGGTACGCGGCGCACTTGGCGTTGGAGCGCTGTGGGCTGCAGGCGGGGCGCTGGTAGGCGGTGTGATTGAAGCTGTGCTCAATGTGTTGCCGGGCTCCGATCTGTTTCTCGGCGTTGACATCTGGCCTGCAGCCCTCGCGGTGCCTGCCTTTCTTGCCGGAATATCATTTGCGGTAGTGCTGGGCATCGTGGAGCGACGTCGCACGTTTAACGAGTTGCGGGTTCCGCGGCTGGCCGTTTGGGGTGCGCTCGGTGGCGTGGCGCTTGCTGCTCTGGTTGGCTTACCGGCAATCGCCATCGCGACCTTTGGCCTGACCAGCAGTGCGCTGGCCGCCGGATCACTCGCCTTGGCGCGACGCGCGCGAGAGCCTGAGTTGTCCGGTGCCGCCAGCGGCAAAAATGAGAGGCTGCCTAACAGCCGGCTTTAGTGCTGCACTCGCCACGATCAGCGATCACGGCACACCGGGCGTGATGCGACACACTGGCGGACGGCCCGGGATTCTGCTGGGACGACAGTTCGTCTCGGGAATTCCCCCCAGCGACGGCGGCGTCTTCTTGGTCTCCGGGATGTCTTCCACAATCACCCCGTAGTTGCCCTCGCGGTCATGGCATTGCGAGCCGAGTGGCGCGGGCAGTACGCCGCGCAAAATCTGCCCTGCACGCAACCCCCGGTCGAAATAGCAGGCACTGTGCTTGCGTGTGGAGTCGGGAGGCGTGAGCAAACCTGAGGTGGCGTCCTTGGCCACCACCCGCCCACTGCTTCCCCGGTAGTCACTGCATGGACTCCCGATGGCCAGCAGTGCGCCGGCACCTCGAAGCCGTTCGCGCTCACCAGCTCGTGGACCGCTCTTCAGCTCGCAGATTGTGGCCACTTCAAGCCCCTGCGCCTGGGCGCTGACGGGCGCTGCGGTGAACAGGAGGCCGGCAGCGAACAGCGCTACGGCCGCCAGATGTGCAACCGGGCGACTTCCGGCGGTGTCGACCGAGAACGCGGCGCGTGGCAAGGTCATGATGGTCTCCTGATAGCAGTTGAGGTCGTATGCACCTACACGCTGCCAGCGCTCAGGTTTCCTCATTCGAGCGTGAAGTTGCCTCAGGCAGCATGAGCCCCTCAAGAAAGAACGCTGCCAGTTCGGCGCGGCCGCCTAGCCCCGACTTGCTGTAGGCGGCCACCGCGTGCTGCCGTACCGTACGCTCACTGCGATTCGTTTGCGCGGCAATCTGCTTGTGCCCGTGGCCCTTGAGTAGCAGCAACGCAATCTCGCGCTCACTCGGCGTCAGCGACCACGCTTCGAACTGTTCATCGATGGCTTGGCCGAGTCCGCGCAGCGTCTGTTCCGCTCGAGCCCGCCATGCTGCCTGCGCGGCCACGGACGCACTCAGCGAGCGCTGCACTACCACCAGACGGTTCGCCGTGCGGCGCCATGCACGCCACAGTACGACTCCGGTTGTTGCACTCACTGCCATGAGTGCCACTTCCACGAGCACGTGCACCGAGAGCAGCTCAGCGGGTGCATCCATGTACAGATCAATAGCACCCCCGATTACCACAACGGCCAAGATCACGAGCACGAGCGTACGCGATCGGCGCTCGTCAGCGACACCGTCTTCATCAGTCTCTTCGTGCAGCATCATCGACTCATAATGGTGACAGGTTGGACTTCGCGCAGTCGGGCAAACGCCGGAGCGTCGCGCCAGATGGCCTCTTACGGCATAAACGCGTCACTTGTCGGATACCGCGAGCAACCGCGCGCCACGATGCTTGATGTGAGGGCTGGGGATTCCCCCGGCCACATATCCATACGGAGGCATTATGCTTGCCCAACTCTCATCGTTTATTCCCGCTCCGCTGCACGCGGCCATCGTGCATCTGCCAATGGCGCTGGTGGTTCTTGTACCCGTTTTTGCCCTCGTCGCGCTGATTGCCGTAAGGCGTGGCGCCCGTCCGTTGCGCAGCTGGGGCGTGGCGGCCGCCATGTTTGCGGCACTCGCCGCCAGCTCCTGGGCGTCTATCGAAACAGGTGAGAACGAAGAAGATCGCGTGGAGTCGGTTGTCCCCGAAGCAGCGTTGGAGACGCACGAAGAAAGTGCCGAGCAGTTCCTCTGGCTTGCCGTGGCGGTATTTGGCATAGCCTCTCTGGGGTTACTGAAGGGGCGCATTGGTACAGCCGCACGGGTAGTTGCCACGGTTGGTTCGCTGGGTCTCGTTGTGGCTGGCTATCGCGTGGGACATTCAGGCGGTGAGCTGGTCTATACCTATAACGCGGCCAGCGCCTACTCCGGCAACACCCCAAGTAGCGCCCTTTCGGCCACGCGAGGCGAACGCAGCGACGACCACTGACTACACGACAGCGCCAAACAGCCGCCCCACCCCGTAAGTGGCGGCCATCGCGATTGCGCCCCAAAAGGTGACGCGAGCGGTTCCGGTAAGACGACTGGCACCGCCCGCACTGGCCGATGTCCAACCGAGCAGCATCAAAAACACCAGCGCTCCAGCGGTTACGATCAATGCGAGCCAGTTCGACGGCGCCATCCACGCCGAAGCAAGCGGCAGTGCCGCACCGATGGCAAAGGTGCCAGCCGAGGCGACTGCGGCTTGCAGTGGCCGCGCGCGCTGGAGCTCGACAAGACCTAACTCATCGCGGGCGTGCGCAGCCAGCGCGTCGTGCGCGGTGAGTGCCACTGCTACTTCGCGGGCGAGCGCCGGATCAAGCCCCCTCACCTCGTAAATCGAG
>JAABRT010000105.1 GCA_011390805.1 Gemmatimonas sp.
ATGGGCGCAGAAACACTCGGCAAACTGTCCGAGAACATCACCACCGATTCGCTGTTTCGCGTGATCGGCACCGGTCCCATGGTGCCCGTGACCGCGTCCGATTCCATTCGCATTGAGAACGGATTCCGTCGCGCGCAGTACTTCATGGATGGCGCAGACTACAAGGTGATCTGGTACCGTGAGGTAGCCGCACCCATCGACAGTGCCATCATCATTGAAGAAGTCGCTCCGATCGTGATCAGGAACGACAGCGTGGTTGGCTGGGGATGGAAGTTCTTTGACAAGGCATCAGCCGATATCGGCCTGCCAAATCCCAAGACGGCGCCCGTCAACTAGGCGTCAAGCCAGGGATTCAGGGGAATCACTGGTTGCTCCACAGGGAACGGCCCGGACAACGCATTGTTGTTCGGGCCGTTCTGCCGTTTCAGCGCAAACCTGTCGCCGTTACATCGGCGGGATAACCACCCAAAATCCCAAAAACGGAATAGTTCAGTCCGGTGTTTCACAGCTGTTACATACGGACTCGAGAGCATTCGCATGAAAACGGGACCTCGCCTCGGCCTCGGGAGGTACGCCTACAGGGGCCTCGCCTCTACGCGCCTCGTTATCACCAACCCTCCAGCACGGGGCGCTCTCACTCCAGCCAAGGGATGATGCAAATCCTCCGCTCCCGTCAGACGTTCGCCCTCTTATTCGCCCTCATGGCCACCGCGGCCTGTGGTGACAGTACGAGCCCACCACCACAGCCCGGCAGCATTGCGACCGTCGGCCCAGCCGCCTTCACCGGTGCCGCTGGTGATCTGATTCCGCAGGATCTAGTGGTTCGTGTAACTGATGCTGGTGGAACGCCGGTAGCTGACGCACAAGTGGTGTTCAGCATTGCCTCAGGTGGCGGTTCACTCAGCGCAGTCAGTGCCACCACAAATCTCGATGGCCTCGCCTCCACCAGATGGACGCTTGGACCAACGATCGGAGAGCAGCGCGTGCAGGCAACCGTGGGTGGCGTTTCGTCTTCCGCCACATTCGTAGCAGTGGCCTCAGCGGGCGCGCCCGCCGAGATCAGCATCACGGCCGGCAACAATCAGAGCGGGCCTGCCGGTGCGGCAGTCGCGACCAGACCAACTGTGTTGGTTGTTGATCGCTTCGACAACCCGGTGCCGGGCGTCTCAGTATTCTTTTCCGTGAGCGCCGGTGGTGGCAGCGTGACCGGCTCGGGCGCCACTACAGACGCCGCAGGATTGGCAAGTGTTGGCAGCTGGCAGCTTGGCCCCGCCGTAGGTGTGAACCGTCTCACGGCGCTGGCAGTCTTTAATGGCGTGTCCGGCAATCCGGTTGAGTTCACCGCGACCGCGACGGCCGGAACCGCAGCCACGCTGTCGGCTCGCACCAGCACCACGCTGTCCGGTGTGGTTGGCAGCAGCATCACGCCGCTGCCCAGCGTACTCCTCACCGACGCTGCAGGAAATCCTGTCAGCGGCGTGCAGGTCACCTTCGCACCGTCCACCGGATCAACCGCCACCGGGCTCGTGACAGCGACCGACGCAGCTGGCGTTGCCACTGTCTCAAGCTGGCAGCTCGGTACCAGCGCGTCGTCATATTCGCTTTCGGCATCCGCTGCGGGCGTGGCGACACCGGTTGTATTCACCGCGGCCGCGCGCGCCGCTGCTCCAGCCAACGTGTCGGCCGTGGCCGGCAATGGTCAGAGTGCGCCGGTTGGACGACCGGTAGACATCGAGCCATCGGTACGCGTCACCGACGGATTCGGAAATCCAGTGAGTGGTGTGGCGGTTGAGTTCACCGTCACCGGCGGCGACGGTTTTGCCTTCTCGCGCAATCAGATCACCAACGCCAACGGTATCGCCACGGTGGGCGGATGGACATTGGGCGATACACCGGGCGCCAACACGCTGCGCGCGCAGGTTACAGGCACCGGTATCGCCGGAAACCCCGTCACCTTTACTGCGACCGGTACACCGGGAGTCCCGGCTACCATCACGTTGCAGGCAGGTAACGCGCAGACGGCACAGGTAGGGACCGCAGTTCCTGCGCCGCCGTCGGTTATCGTGCGTGACGCACGCGGCAATCCCGTCTCCGGTATCACGGTGCAGTTCATCGTCACCGCAGGCGGCGGCAGCGTGACTGGCGGAAACGCCGTAACGGCCGCCAACGGCATTGCATCGGTGGGGCGCTGGACGCTTGGTTCAACCGCCGGAACGCAAACACTGGTTGCCCGACTGCAGGGCCTGCCAGACGTGGTCTTTACCGCCACCGCTACCGCGGGTGATGCGGCAGCAGTGCAAGCCGTGACTGTCACGTCACTGGGAAATGTGCAGGCCAACAGTCTGGTGGCGACACCACCGTCTGTACGCGTGGTTGACGGATCGGGTAATCCGATTGCCGGCGTCACCGTAACGTTTACGCCCGACCCGGCTGGAACGTCTGGCACCGTCACCGGCGGAACACAGGTCACAAACGCCAGCGGTATTGCAACGGTGACATCGTGGCGCGTCGGTACCATCGCCAACACCACGGCGGGACTTCGCGTGTTCGTTGACGGATTCGATCAGGACGGCGCAGAAGTTGTCTTCTCGGCCACAGTCACAGCCGGTGTCGCAACGTTTGCTACCGTTGGGCCCGGTGCTGTGCTCAACCAGACGAACCAGATCAATACCGGGGGCGCAGTAACCGCCGCTCCGTCGGTTCGCATTACTGACGCTTTTGGCAACGGTGTCGCGAATGCGACAGTGGTGTTCACCCCGGAAGCCGGTAGCGGCACCGTGAATGCGGGAGCAGCCAGTGCATCGCTGCTTACCAACGCGATCGGTGTCGCAACGCTCACCAACTGGACGATTCCTGCGGGAATCAACCAAACCTACACGCTCACTGCCACATCATCCGGCGTAACAAGCGTGGTATTTACTGCGGTGACGGCACCGTAGTGGACTGAAGTAACAGCTCGCGAAGCACGTTCGGGAGCAGTTCAGTTCGCAGCCCGAACGCACCCGCCACACCATCAGCAACGGCCCGCACAACATCACGTTGTTCGGGCCGTTGTTGTTGCGCGCGATCACACTCGGCGTACACCGACGTCATGCTCACACCCGCAATGCCACACGGCACGGTGTGCACAAACGTAGACAAATCATTGCTCACATTGAGCGCAAAGCCGTGCCAGGTGACCCAGTCGCGCGCGTGCACGCCAATGGACGCGAGTTTGCGATCGTCTGCCCACACACCGGTAAGTCCGGGATTGCGCGATGCGTGCACGCCAAACGGCAGCACTCCATCAATGATGCCGGCTTCAACCTGGCGCAAAAACCAGTGCAGATCCTTTTTGTGCCGTTTGAGATCAAGCACGAGATAACCCACAATCTGTCCGGGTTCGTGCACCGTGATGTCACCACCGCGCTCTGCTTCGAACAGCTCCACGCCGGCGGCCCTTAGCAGCTCGGGGGTAGACAACAGATGGTGCGGCTTGAACCCACGGCCGAGTGTGACAACCGGTGGATGCTCCACCAGCAGCAGCAGATCCTGATCAATCTCGCCGCTGATACGCAACGCGGCCGCACGTCGCTGCAAAGCGAGTGCGGCCGCGTAAGGCATGAGTCCTAAATCGTGCGTGTAGAGCAGGGACATGACATCAATCAAACAGGGCAGTGGGCCCAGACAACAGCAACGAAGACATCAGGCGTGCAGAATCTTTCCCTGACTGTCGAGCACTGCTTCGGCGATGGCCTCACTCAGCGTGGGATGCGCATGCACGGCCAGATCAATCTCTTCGACGGTAAACTCATTGGCGCGCGCCACCACAAGCTCGTGAATTATTTCCGTGGCGTTGGCACCGACAATGTGCGCACCCAGAATCTCGCCGTACTGCTTGCCGCGCAGAATCTTCACAAAGCCGTCAGTCTCCCCCGACGTGCGCGCGCGGCCGTTGGCCGAAAATGCAAACTTGCCCACGGTGTACTCGAGCTTCTGATCCTTGCACTGCTGCTCGGTAAGTCCGATAGACGCCACTTCCGGCGAGCAATAGGTGCAGCTGGGAATGTTGCCGTAGTCCACCAGGTGCGTGTGTTCACCACCCAGCAAATCGGCCAGCACATGTCCTTCGCGTGAACCCTTGTGTGCCAGCATCTGATTGCCGGCCACATCACCCACCGCGTAGTAACCCGGCACACTCGTTTCAAACTTCTCGTTGATGCGTACAAAGCCGCGATCTGACAGTTTGATGCCGAGTGTTTCGAGGCCGATGTTTTCTACGTTGGGCGCGCGTCCGGCGGCCACCAGCACGTACTCCACATCGAGCGCTTCGGTCTTGCCGTTTTCTTCGACGTTGAGCGTGACGTTGTTCTTGCCCACCTTCACGTCCTTGAGCTTGGCAGCTACACGCACGTCAATCTTGCGCTTCTTGAAAACGCGCAGCAGTTCCTTGCTGCAGTCTTCGTCTTCAATGGGCAGAATGCGCGGCGCCACTTCAATGAGTGTCACGTTGGTGCCAAATGCATTGAACACATCGGCAAACTCGCATCCCACCGCGCCGGCGCCAACAATGGCCATCGACTTGGGGGTCTTTTCCATGACCAGTACATCGTCGCTCGACAGCACGCGCTTGCCATCAAGCGCCAGTCCGGCCTGCGGCAACCCTTTCACGCGTGAGCCGGTGGAGATCACCATCGCCTTGCGGGCCTCGTGCGTCTCGGTCTTGCCGTCTTCCGACTTCACTTCCACCCGCTTGCCGGCCTTGAGTGTGCCAGTTCCGCGAATCCAGGTGACCTTGTTTTTCTTGAACAGAAACTCCACGCCCTTGGAGTTCTGCTGGCTCACGGCGCGCGAGCGCTTCATGGCCGGTCCGTAGTCAAACGACAGCTCACCGGTGGTGATGCCGTGCTCATCGGCCTTGCGAACCTTGTTGGCCAAGTGGGCGCTTTCCAGGAGCGACTTGGCCGGAATGCAGCCCCAGATCACGCAAGTGCCACCGAGCGCTTCCCGCTCGACCACGGCCACGGACATTCCAAGTTGCGCGCAGCGGATAGCGCAGACATAGCCGGCGGGTCCGCCGCCGAGCACGATGATATCGTAAGCAGCCATACGAAAGTTCGGGTTTGGGGAAGGGAACTGCTGCAAGTTACCGACCGGGCGGGGCTGGTCCAAGCGTGGGGAGTGCTCGGTTCGTCGTACGAAGCTGTTCGAGGCCATAAGGCCGTAAGGCCTCAGGGCACGGTCTTGCCTCAAAGACGAATCAGAAAGAACCCGCATACCCAAACGTTTAACCAAAAACCGTAAACGCTGTTGCTGTCCCGATTCGGTCTTAAGGCCCCACCGTGCCCTGAGGCTTTACGGCCTTAAAGCCTCGCCATTTTCGCAAGCCGCACAGAGCTCCGAACTCGCCCACGGCGGTGCACGCCACCCCCCCAACGCAAAACCGCGGACCCCCAAAAAAGGGATCCGCGGTCTGCCCCATCATTCCAGCGCCGTTACGGCACGTTCAAAATCTTCGTGACAGACTGTACCCCGTTGGAGAAAATCACCCGCACCGCCGAACCGCGCGGCAGGAACCCGTGCCCCGATTCACGCAGGTACGAGAGCGTCTGACCGCTCTGTGCATCCTTCACCATTGCCAGCGGCCACGTCTGCGCGTCCCAGGTTACCCGGGCCAGATTGCCACTGCGCGTGATCGCAGCCGACGGATCGGTTACGGTGGTTGAACCATTGTCGGCAGT
This sequence comes from Gemmatimonas sp., assembly GCA_011390805.1. Classification (GTDB taxonomy): domain Bacteria; phylum Gemmatimonadota; class Gemmatimonadetes; order Gemmatimonadales; family Gemmatimonadaceae; genus JAABRT01. The sequence continues at coordinate 5,721 of JAABRT010000105.1, forward strand.
AATGAGCACCGGCGCCGGCTCATTGCTGCCCACGATGGCGGCCGACGCCACGCGTGCGACCTGTTCAACCGTGCCGGTGGGACCGACGATCGCCACCGACGCCAGCCGGCTGTCGCTCAGTGACGAGAGCGGCACGGCAAAGGAGAAGGCACCGGCGTTGTCGTCATGGTCAACGACTTCCGGATCGAAGGTGAACCCGGTGAGCACGCGTCCGTCTGCGTCGCGCAGTTCAAGACGATACGCACCCGGGCGCTGCGCCACAGACGGCGTGGTGACCAGGCGAACCGCCGGCTCCAGGGTGACCTGACCGTTGAGCACGCGGCCCCAGACCAGCAGCGATGTTTGCGGACCGGTGGAGAAGCCCGCCATCATCGGCGATGCACCCACGTAGTTCATCACGGCAGTCCAGGTGTAGTCGCTGATCCACTGCGTACCACAGTAGCCCATTACATCGGTAACCGTGGAGTTGACAATGCCACCCGTGCTCTGGTTCCAGCCGAAGTTGCCAATCTGACCACCAGAATACGGATAGTTGCTGTCCGTGCTACCGGAGAGACAGGCTGCAACGTGACGGCGGCCAAAGTTGTGACCGATTTCGTGCGCGGCAATGCGGTTGGACGTGCTTGACTTGTCCCAACCGACCGCCGCACGTCCGGGTGTGTAGGCATAACCTGCCACACCGCTGCCGTACGATGTGCTCACCACGCCGTAGTAGTAGGCCGAGCTTCCGTCGGCCGTACGCAACGAGCTCATTTCGCTGAGGATGGTGAGCCACGCCCTGTTACCGTCGCCCGACTGCAAGTCTTCGGCGTTGGTGGTGTACGGCGCACGCACCGAGGCGTTGAGGTTGGACAGCGGAAAAATGTTGCGTGACATGGAGACGAAGTTGCCCTCCACATTTGATGACGTCACGTTGCCCGTTGATCCGTTGGCCGTACGATGCACCGGCACAAACACCACGTTCACCGGATTGACGTTGCGCACATCAAGCGCCTGCGTTCCGCTGCGCGGCCAGATGTTGTCCGATTCGCTCGACTCACTCACGGTATTCGTAGGATCTACATCTACCTGAATGCGCAGACCGGCGCGCATATCACTCGCGGTGAGCTGTGCATTCCACGAGCTGTTGAGTGTGCCTTCGGTGATTGATGTGGGCACGCTCGACGACGGTGCATTGATCGTGAAGGTGCGGAACGGTGAACCGCCCGTGGACAAGCGCACACGAACCGTTGGCGTGAGCGAGTTGCTCGCATCGGCCTTCACAAACACACGCAGCAGCGCCTTGCGTCCAGCCACCAGCGGTACGTCGCCGGCAAAGCTCTGAATGGCCTGCGTAACGTACGCGCCCTCAACGCTGAGGTTCGCACCCGTGGTGCCGGTACCGCCACCACCACCGCCGTCACCGCCGCCGCCGCCGCTTACGGCGTACGTGACCGTGCGTGACGCTGTGGCACCCGCAGTCACACTGATGGTCTGCGAAGCCGACGACGGTGCATACGTAGACCCGCTGGCTGACACGTTGCTGGCCGCGACGGTGTACGTGCCCACGGCCAGATTGTTAAGCGTGGTGGACGCGGTCACGTTTTGCGAGAAGCTGTTGGGGCCAGTGACCTGCACCGCTGCGCTTGTTCCGCTCGGCAGTCCGCTCACCGAGACGGTCAGCTTGCCCGTCGTGGCCGCGTACGTGACGGAACGCGAGGTGGACGTGCCCGTGGCGATGGAAACGCTGGCCGAGGCCGGGGTCGCCGCGTACGTGAACCCGTTGCCCGTGACAGTGGCTCCTGCAATGGTGTACGAGCCGGCTGCCAGTCCATTTAGCGTGGTAGTAGCGGTGACATTCCGTGAATAGCTGTTGGGACCGGTGACCGTCACTGCACCATTCACACCATTCGGCAAACCGCCAAGCGTGATCGCGAGCGTCGTTGCGCTGCCAGTATACGTCACCGAACGCGAGGCCGTGGCACCCGCTGTCACGCTTACCGTTTGCGACGTGCTGCTGGGCGTGTAGCTCGTGGTGCCGCCGGTAAAGCTGGTGGCGGCCACGGTGTAGCTGCCCGGCGCGAGATCGCCCAGCGTCTGAGAACTGGTGACGGCGCGCGTGAAGCCGGACGGCCCCGTCACGGTGATCGACGCCGACGTGCCCGAGGGCAAGCCGCTCACAGTCACCGTAAGTGCACCGGTGCTCACCGCGTACGCCACCGCGGCTGACTTGTTGTCACCCGTAGCCAGCGACACGTTTTGCGTAGCCGGTGAACCGGTGTAGCCGTAGTTGCCGGCCACAAACCGCGCTGCCGCTACCGTGTAGCTGCCCGCGTTCAATCCGGTAAAGGTCCGGGTGGCGGACGTATTCTGAGAAAACCCGCTCGGCCCCGTCACACTGATCACCGGCGATGCACCGCTGGGAACGCCGCTCACATTCACGGCCAGCGATGTGCTTGTTCCGCCGTACGTCACGGAGCGCGACGCCGTGGCACCCGCCGTTACGCTCACGGTCTGCGATGTGCTGCTGGGCGTGTAGCTGCTCGTACCGCTGGTAAAGGCACTGGCGGTGACGGTATAGCTGCCGGGAGCCAGATCGCCGAGTGTCTGGGAGCTGGTGACGGTACGCGTGAAGCCCGAGGGACCGGTCACTGTGATTTGTGCTGATGAGCCCGAAGGCAAGCCGCTCACGTTGACCGTGAGTGCACCGGTGCTTACCGCGTAGGCGACAGACGCCGACTTGTTGTTGCCCGTGGCCAGCGACACACTCTGCGACGCCGGTGAACCGGTGTAGCCATAGTTCCCCGCAACAAACCGGGCGGCCGCAATGCTGTACGTACCCGCGGTCAGGTCGGAGAAAGTTTTCGTAGCCGACAGCGTCTGCGAGAAACTGTTCGGGCCCGTGACCGTGACGGTGGGTGACGAGCCGTTCGGCACGCCGATCACGTTCACCGACAGCGAGGTGCTGCTGCTGGTGTAGGTAATGGAGCGCGACGCGGTGACACCTGCGCTTACAGTGACCGTCTGCGATGCACTGCTCGGTGTGTAGATGGTTGAACCGCTGGTAATGGAACCGGCGGCAACCGTGTAGCTGCCCGGTGCAAGATCGGCGAGTGTCTGCGAGCCCGTGACCGAGCGCGAGTAACCCGACGGTCCGCTTACCGTGATCGAAGCAGAGGTGCCAGACGGCAAGCCGGCGGTGTTCACCGTGAGCGCGCCGGTGCTTACAGCGTACGCGACAGACGCCGACTTGTTGTCACCCGTGGTGAGCGACACACTCTGCGACGCCGGTGATCCGGTGTAGCCGTAGCTGCCCGCCACAACACGCGCGGCGGCAATGGCA
>JAABRT010000106.1 GCA_011390805.1 Gemmatimonas sp.
ACTCTCAATGTTACGGACCGTTGATTTGGGAGGGACAGCGTCGGTGGTTAACACGTGAATCTCATCGATCATTCCGGAGTCACCAGGCACGATGCGCGTACTCAGCACACCCGGTAACGTGACAATCAGCTCTTCGGCCCGCCGAATCGGGAGGACGCTGCCGGCGATGCTTCCCGAAACGCCGGAGGCAGAGCTTGCATTCGACATCGCTGAGAGGCCCAGATTCGCAGGTATGGACAGATCGATCTCCAGATAACAGACCACATTCGGTGACTGATGCCGATCCCGAGCCACCTGCACTCAACAAGAACCGACCGCTGACCCCCCCCGCATTGATGGGGTTGCCAGATTCTGGCGCCAATATGTGTCCTAATGCACAACAAGGCAATAGTAGAGATCGCCCAAGATCTTGTCCTGCATGAACGTATCCCTCCAAACCTCACGTAATATCGAGGTCGGTCATCAGCCCTTCGGCCTGATATTCCCGGAGCTTGCGATACAGCGTGCGTTCACCAATGCCCAGCAACTCCGCCGCCTTCCGTCGATTGCCGCTGGTCTGGCGCAGCATGGCCTCAATCGCCCGGCGCTCAATCTCGGCCATCGTTGTGTCAGGCCCGACCGAAATCACACTCGGAGGCGTTGACTGGTCCTGAGGCGGGATACCGGCTCCCGCTGCGCCACCCACCCAGCCGTCAACGCTCACGGGCCCGCCAATGCCGGGCATCGCGTGCACCTCGCCCATCCAGCCAGCGGATGACGGACGCACTTCCACGTCCATTCGACGACGCAGCTCCTCGACCTGTAACTTCAGCTCCACCAGCGACCGCACGATGAACTCGAGCTCCCGCCCCTGCGCTCGCTCCCCCTCGCGCACAACAGCACCCACAGGCACCGGCAGCAATCGGCGACCGCCCGATTCACGGATGGAACGCGGAATGTCTGACGCACCGATCTCATGCCCCGGAGAAAGCACCACCATGCTCTCCACCAGATTGCGCAGCTCCCGCACATTGCCCGGCCACGGGTATGTCACCAGCAGGTCGAGGGCTTCAGCGGAAATTCCGTGAAACGGCCGGTCGTGCATGGCGCTGAACTCGCGTACAAAACGGCGCACCAGCAACGGAATGTCGTCCCGACGCTCGCGCAGCGGCGGCAAATAAATGCGCAGCACGTTGAGCCGGTAATACAGGTCGGCTCGGAATGATCCTTCTTCCACATGTTCGCGCAGCGGACGGTTGGTGGCGGCCACCACACGCACATCAACGGGAATCGTCTGCCCGCCACCCACACGCGTGAACTCCCGCTCCTCCAGTACACGCAGCAGTTTCACCTGTGTACTGCCGGGCACCTCACCAATCTCGTCGAGAAAAAGCGTGCCGCTGTCGGCCAGCTCAAAGCGTCCCAGACGACGCTCGGCCGCACCGGTAAACGAGCCCTTCTCATGACCAAAGAGCTCGCTCTCGAGCAGGGTCTCCGGCAACGCCCCCACATTCACGCCAATGAACGGACGCGAACGCCGCGGACTCAACCGGTGGATGGCGCGCGCCACCAGCTCCTTGCCCGTGCCGCTCTCGCCTTCAATGAGCACCGTGCTGGTGACGGGCGCGATCTGCTCGATCTTCACGAGCACTTCGCGGATTGCTTCCGATTCGCCAACCAGCCCGGTGAGTTCACCAAGCGCGCTGCGCTCAAGACGGCGCAGCACCGAGTCGGCGACGTCTTCGATCACCACCGGCTTGGCGATGAGTTCGGCGTATCCTGCGGCGCGCAACCGCGCGAGCAGAGCGTCGTCAGACACATCAGTGAACCCGATCACACTCACATTGTGCCACAGCTGCTCCTGCACCAGACCAAGATTGGGTCCGTCAAGCAGCGCGCCGGTGAGGATCAGGACCGACGGACGTGCGCGACGCAACGTACCGCGCACATCATCCAGCGGAGAAATCATGGCCACGGTCACGCCACGCGCCTCGAGGGCGGCGTTCAGCCTGACCGCGGGCTCAACATCCGTCGTGAGCACGGCCACGCTGCCAAGCGCAACCGCGTCTGGCGCCGCTCTGGTATTGCGCGGTCCCTCCCGTGTCACGCCTTGCCCGCCCGCTTGTAAAACGGCAGCGCCACTACGCGCGCCGGCACGTGACGACCACGGATGTCCACCGCGAACTGCGTGCCGACCACCGCCGCCGCCGCGGGCAGGTAGCAGGTACCGATTGGCGCACCCAGCGTGGGGCTCATGGTGCCGCTGCACACCACACCAGCTTGCACATCGCCGTACCACACCGGCATACCGTGACGCGGAATCGCGCGCTCGTCAAACGTGAACCCAACCAGTTTGCGATCGACACCATCGGTGTGCTGCGCGAGCAGCACTGTCTTGCCGAGGAACTCATCCTTGTCGAGCTTCACCAACCACGCCAGGCCGGCTTCAAGCGGCGTGGTCTCGCTATCCAGTTCATGGCCGTACAGCGCCATGCCGGCCTCCAGTCGCAGCGTATCGCGCGCGCCAAGTCCGCACGGCGCGACATCACCTGCGGCCAGCAGCGCGTCCCACACGGTGCGCGCGTCATTCCACGGCACGTAGAGCTCAAATCCAAGCTCGCCGGTGTAGCCGGTGCGCGAAATGATGGCTGGTACGCCGGCAACCGTTCCGTCGGCGAAGCGATAGTATTTCATCTCGCCCAGCGGCGTGTCGGTGAGTCGCTGCACCACGCCGGGCGCATTCGGGCCTTGCACTGCGATGAGCGCGTAACTGTCCGAGACATCTTCCATCGTCGCGTCAAACGCCTTGATGTGTTCGCGCAAATGCGCGATGTCTGCGTCCCGGTTGCCGGCGTTAATGACGAGGAAAAAGTGCTCGGGGTAGCGATACACCAGCAGGTCGTCCACGATGGTGCCTCGCCCGGTGAGCAACGTGGAATATTGAATCTGTCCCACGGCGAGCCTTGTCACGTCGTTACTGGTCACAAAGTTCAGAAATGCGGCGGCGTCGGGTCCGCTCACCACCACTTCACCCATGTGACTGACATCAAAGAGGCCACAGGTTTCGCGCACTGCGCGGTGTTCGGCCGAAATACCTGCGGGGTACTGCACGGGCATTTCCCAGCCGGCAAACGGTACAATGCGTGCGCCCAGAGCAACGTGCGCGTCGTAGAGTGGAGTCCGGCGAAGCGAAGACGTATCGGTCATGTGAGATGTCGAATGATCAGAAGTGAATGCACCTCTCAAACATGACTGTTTCGGCAGACGAGTGCCAGCGTGGCAGGCGCAAAGCCAAGCGATACAGGCGGCAGCGGCGACACAGGGCGCGCGGCGAGCAGCACGGCTGAGGCCGTGTCGTCATTCACCTGACTGCGCGAAGGAAAAGAATCTGGCAGATTGGAAACCCGGGACATGCGGAAACGCCGATGTTGGCGTTGGAGTACTGAAACCTGCAGTGACCCGGGATCGTGTCTATCGCACGATCAGCTTCGTCACAGTATCAGTCACAGGAGGCGATACCCGTGCCTGGCATTACGAGACGTTCTGATTTCCCGCCGTACACACCGGTCGCAGAAGTGAACGGCATGGAGCAGCTGTTCCGTCGCATGTTCAACGATCCACTCGGCGGCGGCGGAGGGATGATGTGGTCCCCGTCGGTGGAAGTGGCCGACACCACCGACGCGATGGTGCTGACGGCCGAGCTACCAGGAATGTCGGAGGAGGATCTGTCGCTCACGATTGAGAACAACGTGCTGACAATCTCGGGCGAGAAAAAAACGGAGCGGGAAGTGGGCGGGAGTGATGAACGCTTTCTGATTTCGGAGCGGTTTTACGGGTCGTTCCAGCGCGCCTTCACACTGCCCACCACCGTTGACGCAGAGAAGGTAGAGGCCGAGTTCGACCGCGGCATTCTGACGATCACCCTGCCGAAGACCCCGCAGTCGAAAGGGCGCGTGATAAGCGTCAAGAACGGCGGCAAGTCAGGGAAGAAGTAAGCGACGCATCGGCCAGCTGTGAGCCCGCATATCGCGGGCACCATGGGCGCCCCAGACGAGGCGTCCGATGACCGGCACCCGCACGTGGTGCCGGCCGGAGGCGGTGGTTCGCGCGCTACGACAGCGCGGCCACCGCCTCCATCACGTCTGCTGCATGACCGGCCGGCTTCACCTTGGCGTACACCCGGGCAATTTTTCCGTCGGCATCAATGAGAAACGTGGTGCGCTCCACTCCCATGTACTTCTTGCCGTACATGGACTTCTCCTTCCACACTCCGTAGGCCTGACACGCGACCTTGTCGACGTCGGCGATAAGCGGAAAGGTGAGTTCATACTTGGCTTTGAACTTCTTGTGCGACGCGACGGAATCGGGAGACACGCCAAGGATGACCGCTTTGCTGCTCTCAAAGCGCGGCACCAGGTCACGGAACTCACACGCTTCGGTGGTGCACCCCGATGTATCGTCCTTGGGATAGAAATAGAGCACGACAGGGCGTCCACGCAGCGACGACAGGGTCAGTTCGTCGCCGGAGTCGGTGGGCAGTGTGAAGTCGGGAGCAAGATCGCCTTCTGTAAGCATTGATCAATCTGATGAAGGTGAAGCAACAGCGTTGCCGTATTGAGTATCGATTACGAGAGCGGTTCGCCGCCCATGAGCGCGGCCATGATCGCCTTCTGAATATGCAACCGGTTTTCTGCTTCGTCCCAGACACGGCTTTGCGGACCGTCAATCACACTGGCCGCAACTTCCTCGCCGCGATGCGCGGGAAGACAATGCAGAAAGATCGCGTCAGCAGAAGCGCGCTGCATCATGGCATCGTCTACCTGAAAGTCTGCAAACGCCGCCACACGCGCTGCCTGTTCCTCTTCCTGTCCCATGCTGGCCCACACATCGGTGGTCACCACCCGTGCACCCCGCACCGCCTCATTGGGATCGCGCAGCAGTTGCACGTCAGCGCCCGCGTTTGATGCAAAGGCGAGAAAGGCAGGATCGGGATCGTAACCTTCGGGACAGGCCAGTCGGAGCGGAAAGCCCAGCAGTGCTGCGGCTTCGATCCACGAGTTGGCCATGTTATTCCCGTCACCGATCCAGGCCACGGGCGCCTGATCGGGGGACGACAGATGCTGACGAATCGTAAGAACGTCAGCCAGGATCTGACACGGATGCGACAGATCCGTGAGACCGTTGATGACCGGCACGTCAGCGGTTTCCGCCAACAGCTCAATGTCGGCATGAGCGAACGTGCGGATCATGATGCCCTGTACATAGCGAGCCAATACGCGCGCGGTATCCGGCACCGGCTCACCGCGGCCGAGTTGCACATCACGCGGTGACAGAAAATGCGCGGTGCCGCCCAGTTGCGCGGCGCCCACTTCAAACGACACACGCGTGCGTGTAGACGATTTCATGAAAATCATGGCCAGCGCCTTGCCCGTAAGTGGACGCGCGGTATAGGCGCCACTGCGCATGCGTTCGGCCAATGCGAAAAGCGCGTGCAGTTCGTCACGTGAGAACTCACGGATGTTCAGAAAATCGCGGTGCGGAGCGGTCATGATCAGCGAGTGAAAAAAGGCAGTGTCGCCACGGGCGAGCGGACTACAGGATATACTTGCGCAAATCTTCGTCTTCCACGATTGCCTTGAGACGTGAAATCACAAGTTCCGCGGTGACGTTGATGCCCTCCTTGCCACGGTCGGGCAAGTCGTACAGCACGTCTTCAAGCAACGTGGTCATGACCGTGTGCAGGCGACGCGCGCCGATGTTTTCCATGCGCTCGTTCACCACCGTGGCAATGCGCGCGATCTCACGAATCCCGTCTTCACTGAACGACAACGACGCACCTTCGGCTTCAACCAACGCGGCGTACTGCTTGGTGAGCGCGTGCTCGGGATCGGTGAGGATGCGGACAAAATCCGCCTCGGTGAGCGGCTTGAGTTCCACGCGAATGGGAAAGCGTCCCTGCAACTCGGGAATCAGATCGCTGGGTTTGGACACGTGAAATGCACCGGCGGCGATAAACAGCACGTGATCGGTTTTGACCATACCGTATCGCGTGCTCACGTTGGAGCCTTCAACAATCGGCAACAAATCCCGCTGCACCCCTTCGCGCGACACATCGGGACCGCCGCCGCGTGCGCGCTCGCCGGCGATCTTGTCCACTTCGTCGAGGAAAATGATACCGAGCTTCTCAACGCGTTCGAGCGCATCGCTCGTGACATCGTCATGATCAATCAGCTTGTCGCTCTCTTCGTCCAGCAGAATGCGGCGCGCTTCCACCAGCTTCACGGTACGCTTCTTCTTGCGCTTGGGCATCATGTCGCGCAGCCAATCAGAAAAGCCTTCCATTCCATCGGGGGCGCCGCCCGGTATGGCCTGACCGGGAATGGCCGGCCCGGGTTGCAGCACTTCGATTTCGACTTCGCGCCCGTCAAGCTGTCCGTCAATCAGCAACGCGCGCAGTTTTTCACGGGTGCGCTTGTAGCGCTCCACCGCCGCGTCGTCGTCGGGCGAATGGGTGACGGCGCCGGTTGCGGATACGGTAAACACGCCGCCTTCGCCGGCGGGTGCCGATGCACCGGACGCCGGTGGCGACGCGACTGCGCTGCCGTCAGCCGCTGTGGTGCTGTTGGCTCCGGAGGCGGGCGGCTGACCGCGACGCGCGAGCACTTCGGGTGGCGGTGGCAGCAGCAAATCGAGCAAACGATCGTCCACGCGTTCGTTCGCCAGATCTTCGACCTCCGTTTCCCGTTCGGAGCGAACCATATCGATGGCGCTTTCCACAAGATCGCGCACCATCGATTCCACATCGCGTCCAACGTAGCCAACCTCGGTGAACTTGGACGCTTCGACTTTCACAAACGGCGCCGCCGCCAGCTTGGCCAGACGACGCGCAATCTCGGTTTTTCCCACGCCGGTGGGACCGATCAGAATGATGTTGTTGGGCGAGATCTCGTCGCGGATGGCTTCAGGGGCGCGTTGCCGGCGCCACCGGTTGCGCAGCGCAATGGCAACGGCCTTTTTGGCGTCGTCCTGACCTACGATGTAGCGATCGAGTTCGGCGACAATCTGACGCGGCGTCAGATCGGCGAGACGGGCAATGGCTTGTTCAGTACGGGCAGACGGCATACGGCATCAATGCGAAACGCGCCGCTCCCAGAGACCCTGGCGAACGGCGCAGCGTGAAGGTCCGAGCGTCAGGCTGACGGCTCGAGGATAGTGATGTTCGTGTTGGTATACACGCAGATCTCGCCGGCGATTCGCAATGCGCGCTCAACGATCTCGCGTGGACCAAGATCAGTTTCTGCCACCAGCGCGCGTGCGGCCGCCAAGGCGTACGATCCGCCTGACCCGATAGCCAGAATGCCATCGTCGGATTCAATGATCTCCCCGGTGCCCGAGACCATGAATCCGTGCTGCGTGTCGGCCACGATGAGCAGCGCTTCGAGGCGGCGCAGCACGCGGTCACTGCGCCAGTCCTTGGCCAGCTCTACCGCAGCGCGCGGCAGGTTGCCGGGAAAGCGCTCAAGCTTTTCCTCGAACTTTTCAAAGAGCGTGAGCGCGTCGGCGGCCGAGCCGGCGAAGCCGGACAGCACGCGACCTCCCTTGAGCGCCCGCACCTTCACCGCCTTGGATTTCATCACCGTGTCACCCACGGAGACCTGTCCATCACCGCCGAGGGCCAGCTTGCCGTCCCGACGGACGGCAAGAATTGTTGTTGCGCGAATACGTGGCAAGTTGCTCATGGTTGAAAGATACGCACGGGCAGCATTGGGCGAAGGGGCAGGCATCGGCATAGATTCTCTGTGGCCGCACCCATTTATTGATGGCGATGCCCTCACACAGGGCAGCGCCGCTTTGCCCGGAGTGATTGATATGACGAGTGCCACAGGTCGACCAAAAATCGCTTGGTTGGTAAACCTTTTCGGTGACCCGACGGCTCAGCACGAGCATGGGGCAGCGATGCTGCGTGCGTTGGTGAAGGGGCTCGATGCCGATGTCATTCCGGTGTACTGTCTCGATCACGACGCCGACGCGCTGTACGATATCCCGGAAATCGAGCGGGCTGAATACGCGCGTGCCAGACTGCACGCGCTGCTGGGTGAACATGATCTGCCCATCAGCGAGGCGGTGGTTGTGGCGCGGGAAGCGGGCGCCTCGATAGCGGAGCGGGCGATCACGTTGAGCGATGCGATTGATGAAGCCGACGTGATGTTCACCTTTGTGCACAGCCACGCCTACAGTACCGTTCGCCGCTTCGTGCTCGGCAGTTTTTCGGAGGCCTTCTTTGAGCGATCATCACGCCCCGTGCTGGTGCTCAATCCGCGCGCCTCAGTGCCGGCCACCGTGGATCACATTGTATTCGGTACAGACCTGAGCAACAGCGCGACGCGCGCGTTCAGCGTCCTGCTTCCGGTTGCCAAAGCACTGGGCGCGAAGCTGCGCGTAGAACATCAGGTCACGGTGCGCGAGTTGTCGTTTTTCATGCAGGGGGAAGCCTCGCGCAAGCAGTACGATGACGAGCTGGCGGCGTCACGTGCGCACGCGGAAAAGGCCATGCGGCCGTTGCTGGTGGCCGCCGAAGCGGCCGGGGTGGCGGCAACAACGGTGGTGGAGTTTGAAAGTCCTTCCACCACACCGGCAGAAGGACTGGAGGCACGCGCGAAGGACTCCGATGTGTCACTCATCTGCGTGCCGGCACACGGCGATCACAAGCGGCCCGGCAACATCGGCAGCACAACACTCTGGCTGGTGCGAAACGCCACGCGCCCGGTGCTCGTGATTCCTGCCGCAAATCTCAGCTGATCGCGGCCGAAGCGCCCCTAGGCGCGCGGATGCGCCTGGCGGTACACCTTTTTCAGACGGTCAACGCTGGTGTGCGTGTAGATCTGCGTTGTGCTGATGCTCGCGTGCCCCAGCAGTTCCTGTACGGCACGCAGATCGGCACCGGCATCAACAAGATGCGTGGCGAAGGTGTGTCGCAGGGAATGCGTGCTGAGTTCCGCGCCTTCGTCTACCGCCGCCAGCAGAG
>JAABRT010000107.1 GCA_011390805.1 Gemmatimonas sp.
CGCGCGCTCTCGCTTCGGCTTTGCGTGCTGACGAGTATGTGACGGGGCGTGTTGCCAAGAGCGACACCGGCTACACCCTCTCGGCCAGCCTGGTGCTCACGCGCGACAACTCGCTTGTGCAGCCTCTTGGCACCGTTACGGCGCCCAAGCTGAACGATGCCGTTGAGCTGCTCGCAGAAGAGCTCAAGGTGGCGCGCGCACAGCTTCCGTTCGAGCAGCAGTGTGTGAACGCAGCGCGCGAGCAGAACTGGACTGCGGCCAAGGCTGCAGCGGAAGAAGGGATCGCGGCCTATCCGAAGTCGGTGTTGGCGCGCACCTGCCTCGCCAACGTGTTGCAGAACCAGAATGCGAGCAATGAAGAGCTGCTCAAGATCAGCAGCGAAATCGTTGCGCTCGCTCCGCGCAGCCGTGCCGGTCTTACCATCAAGGCCGAAGCGTTCCGTCAGCTGAATCAGTCGGATTCTGCCATCGTCACGCTCACCACGTTGCTGTCGGCGTACCCCAACGATGCGCGTCTTCAGAAGGACGTGATCGACGCCATCTCGTCGTTTGGTGATCCGCGCATTGCCCGTCCTATTGTAGAAGACGCCGTTGAGAAGAACCCGGGCGATGCTGACCTGCTGCGCTTGCGTTGGTTGATTCTGCTCGCCGTGGGCGACTACTCAGAAGCATTTGCCGCCGGTGACGATCTGGTGCGCCTCGACACCGCCTTTGCTGATACGGCCTACTTCCTCAAGACAGCCGCCGCCTACGCGGCTGACAGCCAGCCGCAGAAGGCTGCCGAAGTCACCGCGCGGGGCGTGGCCAAGTTCCCGGCCCATCCGGGACTCAACCGCGACCTCGTGGTGAACCTGCGCACCAGCGGCCAGAACCAGCAGGCGCTCGAAGTGCTGCAGCGCGCCATGAGCTCGGGCGTTGAAGTGGAGCAGGGTGGTTTGCTCAACGTGCTGCTCACACTCGATGTGCGCGGCCCGGACGAAGCAATGACGCTGGCCCGTGGTGTGGTAGCCAAGGGCGACTCGAGCGTCGGACCCGTTGTACTGCAGATTGCCAAGACGGTCTTCGACTCGGCGACGTCCGCCAAGTCGCAGGAAGGCTACGATCGCGCCATCCCGATGCTTGCCTACGCCGATTCACTGGCCAAGGGCGAAGTCAAGGAGCAGGCCAAGTTCCTGTATGGCTACGCCAACCTGCTCTCGGCGCAGGGTCGCGTCACCGCAGCCTACGAGGCTAAGAACTGCGAAGATGCAAAAGCGGGGAAAAATCAGCTCATCGAAGCGCAGATCAACTTGCCTGCTGGTGGAAAGTTCGCACCCGAGCAGGTACCGCAGCTGATGGGCACCGTTATGCAGCTCGATCAGTACGCTGACCAGGTGATCGCAGCGATCTGTAAGTAGCGCCGTCGCTCAGCTGGATCCCTCGGGCCCGCCGTCGCTTTCGACGGCGGGCCCGTGCATCTTTCAGGGACTGCGATACACCGGTTCTTCGTGCTGCTTCGCCGGTGCACGCGTCATGGCGGTCGCGCCGACGCTCACTCTGACTGCGCTCATATTCTGTGAATCCTGTACGAACTGCTGCCGCCGGCCTGGTTGGCGTCTATCATGTGCCCGTGCTGCTCGAGCCGGTGCTTGTCCTGTTCGGAAACGCCAAAACCGTGCTCGACTGCACGCTTGGTGGTGGAGGACATTCCGCCGCGCTCATTGAACAGGGGGCGCGCGTCACTGGCATTGACCGCGATCCTCGAGCCTTGGCTGCGGCGCGCGATCGCTTGAGCGATGCCGAACGCGCCGGACAGTTCCGTGCGTTGCTTGGCAACTACGCCAATCTCGAAGGGGCGGGCCTCGCTGCCGCAGAAAAGTTTGACGGCATTCTGCTCGATTTGGGTGTTTCGTCGCACCAGTTCGACGATCCGGGACGTGGATTTACCTTCCGCGAAGGCGCCCCACTGGACATGCGCATGGGTGATGACGCTGAGGTAGACGCGGCTGGCTTGCTCAATACGATTGACGAGATCGATCTCTCGGCGCTGCTGCGCAACTTCGCCGACGAACCGCGTGCTGCACGTCTGGCGCGCGAAATCATTCGTCGTCGCCAGACGCGTTTGTTCGCTACCGCTGACGATCTGGTAGACGCGATTCGCGCCATTCTGGGACCGCGCAGTGGGGCACCTGACTTCGCGCGAATCTTTCAGGCTGTGCGCATTGCCGTAAACAACGAACTCGCCGGTCTTGAACACGCGCTGCCCATTTTGCGCGACCGCCTCAATCCTGACGGTGTGCTGGCCGTGATCAGCTATCACTCAGGTGAAGACCGTCTGGTAAAGCATGCCTTCCGTGCGTGGAGCACCCGTTGCTCTTGTCCGCCCCGTCAGCCGATCTGCACCTGCACCGATGAACGACTGGGCGAAACGATCACACGTCGCGCGATTGTGGCCAATGACGAGGAAATCGAGTTGAACTCACGCGCGCGCAGTGCCAAGCTGCGTGGCTGGCGTCGATCGGCGTGACACCAGCGCGCAAAGCCTCGCGCAAACGATGGCAGGGGCGCTCGATCATCGCCGTGGCGCTGCTTGCATTCGTTGTCACCGCCGTTATTGTGGTCTGGCGTCGCACCAGTGGACGCGAAGCCGAAACCACGATCGCCGATCTGGACCAGCAGCGACGTGATCTTGAAGCACAAATTGCCAAGCTCGAATCAGATCTGCAGGAAGCCATGAGCGCATCGGAAATCGAACCGGCGGCAGCGCGCAAACTCGGACTCCGGAGAGCGACTGATTCGCAACTGGTGACGCTGTCGCGTGGCGCTTTCACTCCGGTCGTTTCCGCTCCTGATTCCACGCCGTAAACCCGCTACCGCATTTCACATCTCTCACAGCCAGTGACCACACCGAACGATCAGCCCACACCGAACAATGAATCCGTGCGCGTATCGCGCGGACGTTCGGTGGTGCTCCATCTTTCGCTCGTGCTGTTTGCAGTGGCGTTGCTGGTGCGTGCGGGTAAGGTGCAACTGGTTGAGGGCGAGTACTGGGCGGCCCGCGGCAACAATCAGCGCAACGTGCTCGACACGCTTCCCGCACCGCGCGGGCGCATTGTTGATGACAACGGCGTTCCGCTGGCCGTAAGCCGAGAGCAGGTCAAGCTCATCATTTCGCCCAACCAGTTGCGTGCGCCCACCGAAAAGCGCAACGATCGCGACACGCTCATCAATGAGCTCACGCGCCTGGGCGTCCCGCGTGCGGTGGTGCGCCGCGCCGCCGATACCACGCGCAAATACGTCGCGATCAACAAACTGTTTTTGCCCAGTGAAGTGAAGTCGCTGCTCAACGTGCGTGGGGTGACGGCCGAACGTACCATGCAGCGCATTCCCTCCGGCCCCGACGGACTGCAGGGACTTGTGGGACGTGTGAACGCTCAGGGGGAAGGTGCCACGGGGCTTGAGCTCTCACTCGATTCGCTGCTCACCGGAACCGTGGGCGAGCTGCGCACGCTGCGTGATGCGCGCGGACGTTTGTGGAGTTCGCCACAGGGCTCCGAAGTGCGCGCACGTCCCGGGCACACGGTCAAGCTCACGATCAACCGTCAGTATCAGGAGCTGATTGAACGTGAACTGCTGCTCGCCATGCAGCGCACCGGTGCCAGCGGTGGTGATCTTGTCGTAGTCAATCCCAATGACGGCGCGATACTCGGCATGGCCGGTGCGCGGGACGGGCGCATAGCCAACAACGCGCGGGCGCTCACGGAGGCGTACGAGCCGGGCTCCGTGCTCAAGCCAATGTTCGTGGCACGCTTGATCGAACAGGGGCGCACAACGGCGTCGTCGATGATCAACACCGAGGGCGGTGTCTGGCGGCTTGACGGACGCCCGTTCGAAGACACGCACAAGGAAGACGCGCTCAGCGTGTTCGATGTGATTCGCTGGTCGAGCAACATCGGAACGGTGAAGTTGGTGACCGGGCTCATGTCGCGCGACGAGACATACGAGTTGTTGCGCGACTACGGGTTCGGTACCATGAGCGGCCTGCCGTATCCATCGGAAACGCCGGGTATCCTCCGTCAGCCAGCGGAGTGGACCAGCTTGTCAGCCGCTTCGTTATCAATGGGCTACGAGATTGCGGTTACACCGGTGCAGCTTGCCATGGCCTACGCGGCGCTTGCCAATGGTGGTGAGCTGTTGGAGCCGGCGCTCATTCGTGAAGTGCGCGCGCCCGACAGCACGCTGGTCTTCCGACATGAACGGCGCGTGGTGCGGCGCGTGGCCAGTGAGCAGTCGGCCGCGCAGGTGCGCGAAATGCTCAAGGCCGTGGTTGACAGCGGCACCGGGCGCGCCGCGGGACTTACCGTGTTTGAAGTGGGAGGAAAGACGGGTACCGCCCGCCAGTCTTCAAGCATAGGAACCGGTGAAAAAACCTACGACGCCACATTCGCCGGCATGTTTCCCATGTCCGATCCGCAGTTGGTTGTTGTCGCGCGCATGATCAATCCACAAGGAGAAATTTTTGGCGGATTGGTTGCGGGTCCCATGGTGCGCGGCGTACTGCTTGGTGCGCTGTCGGCGCGCAGTTCATCCATTGACCGGCGCGTACTGCAGCGTGTCGCGCAAGAGATTGCGCTGCCAGCCGATTCATTGTCCGGTAATGCACGCTCCGGTGACGCATCAGCCTCGCGGCGTGTTGTGAACATCGCTGGCGCCTCCGCAGGCGACGTGGATTCTCTTCACACCATGCCAATCGAACCGGCGCCGCGCGACGTGGAGCCAACGCCGGGGCGGGTGATCGTTGCGCTCCCCTATGCGGCGGAAGAAGCGCCGGCTCCGGTTCGTGAAATGCGTACCATTCCGTCGGTGCGCGGGCTGAGTACACGCGAGGCCGCGCGCACGCTCTTTGCCGCGGGATTTGATGTACAACTGCAGCGAGGGGTGCCAGGCAGAACCAGGCCCGAGGCAGGGCGTTCGGCGCGGCAGGGCACCATTGTTGTGCTCGAGACCACTCGCCAATGACCATGCCCTCACGCGTCTCCGGTGCGGCGCTCATTGATGCGCTGCGGTCGGCCGATCTTCTGACCGCCGATGTGCCCCGGATTCCTGACTACATAAACGGAATCACCGACGACAGCCGTCTTGTAGTGCGCGGGGGAGCGTTTGTGGCCGTGCGTGGGCACTCCACAGATGGCACCGCGTTTGTTCGCGCTGCAATAGATGCTGGCGCGACACTGGTATTTGCTGAAGACGCGGCCGCACTACTGCCGCCATCTGAAGCGGCTCCGGTTGTGGCCGTGCGTGATGCACGCAGGGCCGCCGCCGTGCTCGCGACCACATTCTACGGAAGACCTGCCGACAACCTGCGCCTCATCGGCGTGACCGGAACCAACGGCAAAACCACCACCGTGCATCTGGTGCGCGCGCTTCTCTCCGGCACGGGCGTACTGTGCGCGTCCATTGGTACGCTGGGCGTGCTGGTGGGAACGCGCGGTGAGGCCGTAGATGGAGGGCAGGGACTGACCACTCCCGGTCCCGTGGAGATGCAGCGGGTGCTGCGCGACCTCGTTGATCGTGGTGTGCGTGCCGTGGCCATTGAAGTCTCATCGCACGCGCTCGATCAGTCACGCGTGGCGGGGCTCGCTTTTGATGTCGCCGTGTTCACCAGCTTTTCGCGTGATCATCTGGATTATCATGGCACCATGGCAGCGTACTTTGCCGCCAAAGCCAAACTCGTATCCATGCTCAAGCCTGATGGTGTGGCCGTAGTGAACGGTGCCGAACCGGCGTGGGGTGCGTTACCGGAGGCGCCGCGCACGTTGTCGTTTATTACCGACCTTTCCGATACTCCTGACGCCGCCACCACGCTGGCGCGAGCATCTGCGACTGTTCGTGCCGAATCGGTTCGCTTTGATGCAACCGGCAGTCAGTTCACGCTGCGCGCGCGCGATGGTTCATCGGGCGGACTGCGCGCTGAGACGGGTATTCCGTTGCTGGGTGACTTTAACGTTACCAATGCCACCGGTGCGGTGGCCGCGGCCTGGGCGCTTGGTGGTTCACTCGATTCGCTGGCGGCTGCGCTGCGCGGGTTGCCGCAGGTACCGGGAAGACTCGAGCGGCTGCTTGAACACCCCACGGTGTTGCGAGACTACGCACACACCCCCGATGCGCTTGATCGCGCGCTGCGTGCGGTGCGACCGTTTGCCTGTACGCCTGAGGGCAATCCCACGCGTGTGATTGCACTGTTTGGTTGCGGTGGTGACCGCGACCGTGGCAAGCGGCCGGAGATGGGCGCGATCGCTCAGAAACATGCCGACGTCGTGATCCTCACCAGCGACAACCCGCGCACCGAAGATCCGGAGCGCATTCTCGATGATATCGAGGCGGGTATGCGTGTTGCCCCGGGCAGCGCTGCGAATGCCGGGGCGAATGCCGGGGCGAATGTCGCAGCTGGTCGCACACCGCACGTGCGCATTGAAGACCGTCGCGAAGCTATTGCGCACGCGTTGCGCATCGCCCGGCCGCATGATGTGGTGTTGCTCGCGGGTAAAGGGCACGAGACGTATCAGATTCGTGGTACCGAGAAGTTGCACTTTGATGAGGCGGAGATTGTGGCGGAGTTGAGCAAGTCAGTGGGAGAACCGGCATGACAGTGCGCGCCGGAATCGAGTTTGAAGGCACGCCTGCCGTCACGCCTGAAACGCCACATGTGTACTGGACACTGCGTCGGATTGCGCAGGCACTGGGCAAGCAGTATGTGGCCGGTCCACGTCTTGACGACCGACCGCTCAGCGGCATCAGCACCGATACGCGCACTATCAAGAGGGGCGACATCTTTGTCGCGCTGCGCGGCGATAATCATGATGCGCACGACTGGCTGATTGAAGCACGTGACGCCGGAGCAGCCGCTGTCATTGTGGAGCGCCCTGAAGCCACCGCTGGACTCGGCATTCCCGTGCTCGTGGTGCACGATACGCGCGCCGCACTCGGCCTGATCGCACGCGCGTGGCGACGGGCGTGGGGTGGCACGGTGGTGGCGGTTGGCGGGTCAAACGGTAAGACATCAACCAAGGAAATGTTGCGTGCCGTGCTCAATGCGCGGCTTGATGTGCACGCTACCGCCAGTAATCAGAACAACCTCATTGGCGTTCCGCTCACGTTGCTGAGTGTGCCGCCGCATGCGCACGTAGCCGTTGTGGAAGTGGGTACCAACGCGCCCGGTGAGATTGCGCAGCTGCGTGCGATCTGCGAGCCAGATATAGCGGTAGTCACCAGCATTGGTGAAGAGCATCTTGAGGGGCTGGGCGATCTTGAGGGTGTGCTTCGTGAAGAGGCGGCGGTTTTTGCTGATGTCTCCACGGCTGTGATTCCCGCGCACGAAGACGCGCTGTTCGGTGCGGCTCAGCAGCATGGTGTTGAGCGCATTATCAGGGTTGGGCTCGACACCGGCGACGTGTCTGCCAGCAGCTGGAGTGTAGGGCCCGATGGTTTTGTTCAGCTGTCGATGGATGAAGTAAAGATCATCGTGCCCATGCGCGGCCAGCACCATGGTGCCAATGCCATGCTCGCGCTCGCGGTGGCGCAGCTGCTCGGGGTACCGCTGACTGAAGCGGCGCAGTCGCTTGAGCGTATGCAGGTGCCCGCCATGCGCGGCGGCTGGGAAACGGCGGGCTCGCTTACGATCATCAATGATGCGTACAACGCCAATCCGCCGTCCATGCGTGCGGCGCTTGCGCTGTTGCAGCAGGTTGGCAGGGGGCGTCAGCGGGTAGCAGTGCTTGGCACCATGCGCGAACTCGGGCAGCAGAGTGATGCGCAGCACAATGCAGTGGCGCGCGATGCCATTGATGCCCTGAACAACGGGGTGGATATGGTGGTCGCCGTGGGCGAGTTTGCGACAGCCTTTGCACGCGTGGCGCCCAATGATGCGCGGGTGCGCACCGCAGAGACTACCGAAGAGGCCTGGACTCAACTGCAACCTGTACTGTCGCGCGACGCCATGGTGCTGCTCAAAGGCTCGCGCGGTGTGCGACTTGAAGGTCTGCTTCCTCAACTCACTTCCTGGGCGACGTCCTGAGTGCTTTACCATCTGCTGCGCCCGTATGCTGGTGAGTTCCAGCTGTTCAACCTGCTCAACTACATCACCTTCCGTTCGGCGGCAGCGTTTGTCACGTCGCTGCTGGTGACGTTTCTGGTGGGCCCCATTATTCTGCGCCGCTTGCAGCGCATGTCGCTGCATCAGGTGGTACGTGCCGGTACGCCGGATTCGCATTTGCAAAAGGGCTCCACCCCCACGATGGGCGGCTTGATCATCATTTGCGCCGCGCTTATTCCCGCGCTGCTGTGGGCCAGGCTCGACAATCGTTATGTGTTGCTGGCCATGGCGGTTACTGTATGGATGGGAGGCATTGGCTTTCTTGATGACTATCTCAAGCTCAAGCAAAAGCGCGAAGGCAAAAAGAATGAAGGCCTCGTCGAGCGATACAAGCTCGCCGGACAGGTGACCTGCGGTCTGGCGCTCGGACTCTATGTATGGTTGCAGCCGCTGTCGGCATTGCCCGGCGCGTCAACCACTGTGCCCTTCTTCAAATATCTGCTCATCGTTCCCATCGCCTCGTGGGCCGCGTGGTTGTACGTGCCGTTTGTCACCTTCATTGTGGCCGGTACCAGTAACGCCGTGAACTTCACCGATGGACTCGACGGACTGGCCACCGGACTCGTGGCTATCGCACTCATTACGTTCGGCATCTTTGCGTACGTACTAGGCCGCGTTGATACCAGCGCCTACCTGCAGCTGTTCTATCTGCGCGGTGCCGGCGAACTCACGGTGTACTGCGCCGCGCTGGTAGGCGCGTGCATTGGCTTTCTGTGGTACAACGCGCATCCGGCGCAGGTGTTCATGGGCGATACCGGATCGCTCGCCTTGGGCGGTGCACTCGGTGCGATCCCGATCCTGCTCAAGTCAGAGTTCCTGCTGCCCATTGTTGGGGCGGTATTTGTGGCTGAAACGGTTTC
>JAABRT010000108.1 GCA_011390805.1 Gemmatimonas sp.
CCCATCGATACAGCGACCGTGCGCGCGGCAGCAGCGTGCCGCAGGCAATGAGCTCGTCTTCAAGCATAGCGCGTACCAGCGCCTCGGCGTCGGCCTCGTTGGCTACGGTCGTGATGGCGAGCACCACTTCTTCGGGGGCGAGCGGTCTGGTCATGTGTGCAGAGTAACCCATCGGTGGCGGGAGCGCGAACGGGAACCTCGACTCGGAACGGCGCATGGGAACCGCGCATGGGAACCGCGCGTCCGCCTCGCGGTCTTGTCAGGGTACGCGACCATCCGATTACTTACGTGACTATGCCTGACACTTCGCTGATCGTTCGCGGCGCCCGCGAGCACAATCTTCAGAACATCGACGTCACGATTCCACGTGACAAGCTCACCGTCATCACGGGACTCTCGGGATCGGGCAAGTCATCGCTCGCCTTCGACACGATTTACGCCGAAGGACAGCGACGGTACGTGGAATCGCTCAGTGCGTACGCGAGGCAGTTCCTGGGGCTCATGGAAAAGCCCGATGTCGACGCGATTGAGGGTTTGTCTCCGGCCATTTCCATTGAGCAGAAATCGGCGGGGCACAATCCGCGCTCCACGGTTGGCACGGTTACGGAGATTTACGACTACCTGCGTCTGCTCTACGCACGCGCCGGCACGCCGCATTGCCCCAACTGCGGTCGGTCGGTGCAGCGTCAGAGTCCGGCGCAGATTGCTGAACAGGTGCTGTTGTGGCCCGAAGACACGCGCATTGAGATTCGCGCGCCGTTGGTGCAGGGACGCAAGGGTGAGTTCCGCGATCTGTTTGAGAACGCGCGCAAGCAGGGGTTTGTACGCGCCGTGGTCGATGGCGAGCTCATCGAACTGGCCGATCCGCCCAAGCTCAGCAAGCGCGCCAACCACTCCATCTCGGTAGTGGTAGACCGGTTGGTGGTGCGCGCCGAAGACCGCGGCCGTCTCACGGATTCGCTTGAGACCGCGCTTCGCCTGGCTGACGGACTCGTAGAGGTGGTGCGTTATGACGGCAAGGAACCACACGCCTCCCTGTTTTCAGAGCGACAGGGGTGCCCCGAGTGTGGTATCTCGCTCCCCGAACTCGAACCCCGTCATTTTTCGTTCAACTCGCCTTTTGGGGCGTGCGAAACATGCAGCGGATTGGGCACTACGCGCTCCGTGAGCGAGGAGCTGGTGCTTGGCGATCCACGCATCAGCATTCTTGAAGGTGTGGTGCTGCCGTGGGGTGAGCCCGACGGTTTTTTGCGTCGCTCCATTCTGCCGGGTTTGGCAAAACAGATCGGGTTTGATCTCAAGACACCGTGGGGCGAACTCACTCCCGAGGTGCGCCGTCAGCTGATGTTTGGACTATCGGACGACAGCAGTGCATCCAAAGCTGCTGCGCCCAAGCGCTCAGGAATAAAGCGCGCGTCCGCTTCGTCGGGGAAATCGACGGTGGCTGATGTCGCCACGTGGGACGGCATCGTGGCCAACGTGCAGCGTCGCTACGATGAGACCAGCTCCGATGCGATTCGTCTTGAGCTCGAGAGTTACATGGTGGCCGCGGCGTGCCCCACCTGCGCGGGTCAGCGTCTGCGCAGTTCGTCGCTGGCGGTCACCATGCACAACAAGAACATCGGTGAGCTGGTTGAGCTGTCAGTTGCCGATGCACTGGCGTTTCTTGATACGGTGCCGGTGCGTTCGGCCAACAAGCCCGGACTTGATGCCGGCATTGCCGGCCCGATCCTGAAGGAAGTGCGCGATCGTCTGCGCTTCCTTGTAGACGTAGGGCTCGATTACCTCACGCTCAATCGTAGCGCCGAGTCACTGTCCGGCGGCGAAGCGCAGCGCATCAGGCTGGCCACGCAAATCGGTTCACGGCTGGTGGGCGTGCTGTACATCCTCGATGAGCCGAGCATCGGTTTGCATCAGCGCGACAACGACCGCTTGCTCAAAACGCTTATGCAGCTGCGCGATCTGGGCAATACAGTGATCGTGGTGGAGCACGATGAAGAAACGATTCGTGAAGCTGATTATGTGATTGACCTGGGGCCCGGCGCGGGCAAGCACGGAGGCATTGTAATTGCCGCCGGCTCTGTTGACGACATCAAGAGCGCGCCTGCGTCAATCACCGGACAGTACCTGAGCGGTGCACGCATGGTGCCCGTGCCGCAGCAGCGTCGCACCCCCGATCCGGAGCGCACGTTGCGCGTGGAAGGCGCACGTGAGCACAACTTGAATGATGTGACCGCCGAGTTTCCGCTGGGCTTGTTTGTGGCAGTGACGGGCGTGTCAGGGTCGGGCAAGTCAACGCTTGTGACCGACATTCTGCAGCGCACGTTGTCACGTCATTTCTTCCGCGCGCGTGTGATTCCCGGCGTGCACGATCGCATCAGCGGCATCGAACATCTCGACAAGATCATTGACATCGATCAGAGCCCGATCGGTCGCACGCCGCGCTCCAATCCGGCTACGTACACGGGTGTGTTTACCCCGGTGCGCGAGCTGTTCGCCGAACTGCCGGAAGCCAAGATTCGTGGATATGGACCGGGGCGCTTTTCCTTTAATGTGAAGGGTGGACGGTGCGAGGCGTGTCAGGGCGACGGTCTCGTCAAAATCGAGATGCACTTTCTGCCCGATGTGTTTGTGCCGTGCGATGTATGCAAGGGCAAACGCTTTAACCGTGAAACGCTTGAGGTGCGCTTTCGCGGTCTGTCCATTGCCGATGTACTCGACCTCACGGTAGAAGACGCCTGCACGGTGTTTGAAAATCAGCCGCGCATTGCTCAACGGCTCATCACGCTGCGTGATGTCGGGTTGGGCTACATCCATCTCGGGCAGAGCGCCACCACGCTCTCGGGCGGCGAAGCGCAACGTGTGAAGCTGGCCACCGAGCTGGCCAAGCGCGACACGGGTCGCACCATGTACATCCTCGATGAGCCCACCACGGGTTTGCACTTTGAAGATGTGCGTGTCTTGCTCGAGGTGCTGCACAAACTCGTGGATCGCGGCAACACGGTGCTGGTGATCGAGCACAATCTGGACGTGATCAAAACGGCCGACTGGATTGTGGATCTGGGTCCCGAGGGGGGAGTGCGTGGGGGAACCATTGTAGCCACCGGCACGCCAGAACAGGTGGCCGCGACACCGGGCAGCTTTACGGGGGCGTACCTGGGCAGTTTGCTCTGAACACGCTTGAACACGCTTGAACACGCTTGAACACGTCTGAACAGCCCCTCGCTGTACCGTTTGTTTTCGGTCGGTTATTACAGATGTGATACGCGCGGGGATGCGCGGCACGGGTAATCAACACTGGCGCCAGCTGCTGCGCCGGCACTGATTACGGTATGGTCTCACTCCTCGACATTATTGGCCCCGTTATGGTTGGGCCAAGCTCCAGTCATACCGCCGGTGCCTGCCGGCTGGGTTTGCTCGCTCGCTGTCTGGTGGGCGACACGCCCGATCGTGCACTGCTCGAACTGCACGGCTCCTTTGCGCGCACCGGTGAAGGGCACGGTACCGATAAGGCGCTGGTAGGCGGCCTCATGGGTTTCAGGCCCGATGACGAACGGCTGCGCACCGCGCTTGATATCATGGAGCATGAAGGGCTCGACTATCGATTTGAAAAAACCACGCTCGATGATGATGCGCATCCCAACAGCGTGCGCATCACCGTTGAAAGGGGCGATCGTAAATCGGTGATGGTCGGGGCGTCACTGGGCGCGGGGCGGGTACTGGTCACGGAAATTGATGGCTACGCCGTACAGGTCACCGGCAACTTGCACACGATTGTACTTGTGGCTGCAGACGTGAAAGGCTCAGTCGCGCGCATTGCCACAATTCTCAGCGATGGTGAACTGAACATCGCCACGCTCAAACTGTCGCGTAAAGAACGCGGCGGTGATGCGTTCATGGTGATTGAAGTAGACGAACAACCGTCGGAAGCGGTGCGCGATGCCATTCGCGGATTGACGTGGGTGAAGTGGGCGTTCCGTCTCGACAAGGTGAGTGCCTGATGTACAGAAGTCTGGCTGAAGCCATTGCCGATGCTGAAGCGCAGGGCATCTCGCTCTCGCAGCTCGCGCTCGAAACAGAAGCGCGTGACCAGGGCCGTCCCGTATCTGAAATCCGCGAAGCGCTGGGGCGTGCGTTGCACGTGATGAACGGCGCTGTGGAACGTGGTATGACGGGTGATCTGTTTTCTGCGTCAGGGCTGGTCGGTGGCGACGCGGCAAAGCTGCGCAACGGTCCCCCGGGTCCGCTCGCTGGCACACCGTTTCGGGATGTACTCGCACGTGCGCTCGCGGTGCAGGAAGTGAATGCGGCCATGGGCGTGATCGTGGCCGCGCCAACCGCCGGCGGTGCCGGTGTATTGCCCGCGGTGCTCACAGGGCTGGCCGCCGCACGCAATCTGACTGATGATCAGGTCATTGACGCACTCGCAACGGCTGCCCTGATTGGAGCCGTCGTGGCAGAGCGCGCATCGCTCTCCGGAGCCGAAGGCGGATGTCAGGCCGAAACCGGCGCGGCTGCCGGTATGGCCGCCGGTGCCGCGACAGAAATGCTTGGCGGCACACCCGCGCAAGTGGGCCACGCCACCGCACTCGCACAACAGGGCACGCTTGGTCTGGTGTGTGACCCGCTGGGTGGACTGGTGGAACTGCCGTGTGTGTTCCGCAACGCCACCGGTGCCGCCATCGCGCTGGCCGCAATAGAAATGGCACTGGCCGGCGTAACGTTTGCGATTCCTGTTGACGAGGTCATTGATACGATGGGTGAAATCGGACGCAACATGGATGTGCGCTATCGCGAAACAGCGGGGGGGGGACTGGCCGCCACGCCAACCGGTCGCCGACTGGCCAAGGAACGGCTGGTGTCGATCAAGCGGCGGTCGTAGTGCGCGTGCGGGTGTTACCCTTGGCGCTGGCGTCGCTGCTTTTTGCAAACTGTGCCGCGGAAAATCACACCGCCACCAACAGTGCGGCCGGCGATACGGTTGATGTCAGTTTTGCGGCCGAGCTTACCGACGTGTCGGTGTTGGGAGAGTTCACGCATGAAGATTTGAAGGAATCATCGTCGGCCGTAGCCAGCCGCCTGTCGCCCGGTGTGTTCTGGACGCACAACGACGCCGGCAACGATGAGCGGCTGTTTGCCTTTGACAGCACCGGCCAGGACCTGGGTCGTGTGCGCATTACCGGCGCGAAAAATCGTGACTGGGAGGCAATGGCCAGTGGCCCGTGTGCTGAGGGGGCCTGTTTGTATATCGGCGATGTGGGCGACAATCTCGCGGCACAGAAGTTTGTCACGGTGTATCGCGTGAAAGAGCCGGCCGCTCCCGGACGTGGCAAGCCAACCGATGTACCGGCTGCTGCGGCATTGCGTTTCAGGTATCCCGATGGTGCACATGATGTGGAGTCCATGTGGGTGGACGCTGACACGTCGATCTGGTTGGCGACCAAGCGCCGCTTGCGTGACGCGAGTGGACGCAACCGTCAGTCGTTGGTGTTTCGCGTGCCGGCATCGGCGTGGATGGCCGCTGATGTGGTGACCGCCGAGCTGGCCGATTCACTGCCCATGGTACCCACCAATCGCGAAGCCACCATGGTCACCGATGCCGCGATCTCCAATCCGTTCGGTGACGGCGATGGATCGGCGCTGCTGGCTGTGCGTACCTACGGTGCGCTGTACATCTTCGAAAGTTCGCGCACAGGACGCCCCGGCAAGGTACGCGCCCGCTGCTCGCTGGCCTCGCTGCGTGAGCCGCAAGGTGAGGCGGTGGCGTGGCTGCCCGATGGCCGTGTGCTGCTGGGCTCCGAGAAGCTGGGGGCAAAACTGCACGCCGCCCGGTGCGAACCGTAACTTCGCAACACGGTAACCATTCCATGTGCGAGTGGCCGAACGTGTGATTTCAGGGTAAGCTTCGATGCAGACGGCGAAACTTCCGAGGGCACCGCGCGCGTAGTGCCTGCTCGACCCCACCTGAGAGGAAGGCATGATCACCCGAGAAGATGTCGAGTCATTTCTCGACCGCATGACCGCAGAAGGCGCAACGCACGAAGAAGTCGAACAGGGACTGTGGACTGTTCGGCCCGGCGGAGCCCTGGAGTTTGATGTCGTGGTGAGCTACACGCCCCCCGTCGTGCTGCTGCGCGTGAAAGTGATGCCGCTGCCCACCGACACGGCCGAAATCGCGGCGCTCAGCCGGCGATTGCTCGAACTCAATGCCACCGATCTGCTGCACGGCTCGTACGGCATTGATGGCGATGCCGTGGTGCTTACCGAAGCGCTCGAACTGGCGCATCTCGACTACGAGGAGTTCCTCGCGTCGTACGAAAGCATGACTCTGTCGCTGGCCTCGCACATGCGCGAGCTGGCCTCCTTCCGCGAGGGACGCTGACCGATGGGACTCTTCGATCGACTTTCAAGCCTGATCAAGTCGAACCTCAATGATCTGATCTCTTCCGCCGAAGATCCGGAGAAGATGCTCAATCAGATCATCGTGGACATGCGCAACCAGCTGGCCAAGGCCAAGCAGCAGGTGGCTGCCGCTATCGCCGACGAAAAGCGGCTCAAGGACCAGGCCGACAGCGAGTTCAAGCTCTCTGACGACTGGGAGCGTCGTGCCATGATGGCGGTGCAGCAGGGGCGCGATGATCTGGCCAAGCAGGCGCTCATGCGTCAGCAGGAGCACCTGGAGCACGCGCAGTCGCTGGCCATGACGTGGGAAACGCACCGGCATGAAACCGAAGCGCTCAAGCAGTCATTGCGCGACCTCAACGACAAAATCGAAGAGGCCAAGCGCAAAAAGAACCTGCTGCTCGCGCGTCAGCGCCGGGCCGAAGCGCAGCAGCGTATTTCCAGCACAATGTCGGGGCTCTCGGACAAGTCGGCGTTTGAAGCCTTCAACCGTATGGAAGAGAAGATTTCGCAAAACGAACGGCAGCTCACCGCCGCCCGCGAAATCGAGGAAGAGTTCACCGGCGACAAGCTCAGCTCCGAGTTCAAGCAGCTCGAGCGGCACGCGGGCGGCGCCAGTGCCGATCTGCAGCTGTCGGCGCTCAAGGAACGCATGGGCATGCTGTCGGCCGGTTCGTCGGCGCCGTCCAAGCAGTTGCCCGCGGGGGCAAAAACTGAAGCCGAAGCGGCCGCGGCACCGGCTGAATCCAAGCCAACCGGTGAAGCTGAGCTGATTGCCGAGATTGAGGGGTTGCGCGGAGAGGGCCCGCGCAACTGACTTATGGCGTCCCCAGTCTGACGTCCTTCCGCTCCCCGGTATGTCCCGTCCGCGACGCTTTCTGATTCTCGCCGAAGGCAACTTCGGTCCGATGTCCTCCAAAACGGCCAACGCCTGTATCCGGTACGCACCGCGCGATGTCGCGGTGGTACTGGACAGCGCCGCTGCCGGCCGCACCTCCCAAGACGTGCTCGGCTTCGGGGGGGGGATCCCCGTGGTCGGCACGTTTGAAGAAGCGATGCAGCACAACCCCACCGCGCTCCTGATCGGCATTGCGCCGCCCGGTGGTCAGTTCCCGCTGGAGTGGCGTGCGCTGCTCATCATGGCGCTGCGCGCGGGGCTCGATGTGTGGAGCGGTTTGCACACGCTGCTCGGTGATGATGCGGAGTTCGCGAAATGTGCGGCTGAATCAGGCGCGACCATCCGCGACCTGCGGCGGGCGCCGGCCGATCTTGATGTGTCGTACGGCCGCGTGCGCGAGATTGACGCCACGGTCATTCTCACGGTTGGCAGTGATTGCAACATCGGAAAAATGACCACGCAGCTGCAGCTGCTCGACAGCGTGCGGGCGCGTGGTCATCGCGTGGCGTTTGCTGCGACGGGGCAGACAGGAATCCTGATTGAGGGTCGCGGTATCGCCGTGGACGCTGTGATCGCTGATTTCATTGCCGGCGCGTCAGAACGTCTGACCATTGAAGCCGCGGCCGACGCTGACATTGTACTCGTCGAAGGTCAGGGCTCGATTGTGCATCCGGCCTACTCGGGTGTGACGCTTGGTCTCATGCATGGTGCGTTGCCGCACGCCATGATTTTGTGCGCACAGCCCAGTCGCACCACGGTAAACCGCAATCCGTGGGTACCCATTCCCACGCTCAGCGAGCTCATACGCTTGTACGAGCAACTCGCCGAGCCATTGCGTCCGGCTCCTGTGGTTGGGGTCGCGCTCAATACGTTTGATCTGTCAGACATCGAAGCGCACGAAGCGGTTGAACGTGCCAAGGCGGAGACGGGACTGCCGGTAACCGATCCGGTGCGTTTCAAGCCTGACCCGCTCGCTGAGGCGCTCGATGCGTTTCATCGTGAACGGTTGGATGCGCTGGCGGCGCTTCGATAACGCGCGCACACTTTTGGTGAGGCTGCATGATGGGTGTACAGCTACTGTGCGCTCATGCCCGCCACCACTCTTCAATCGCCCGCGCACTGGTGCGTCCCGCTCCCGCAGCTGCAAGTCAGTGCGGGTGCGGGCGGCGCGATGCTCACCATCACGCTGCTTCGCGAGTGTGAACTGACGCTCGAGCCGTCGCGACTTGTTGTATTGCATGATCCCGTCGGTCTCACCGGCGATCGTGTGCTCGCACATGTGTATCGCGCCGCCGCCCAACAGATCTCCGATTCGGCGACCGATGCGCTGCCGGCCGGCTCTGCGCTGCAATGGCTGGTGGTGCGGCCGCCGTTATCGCGGGTGTGGGACGACATGGACACGCTCGCCGACCGCGCGTGGCGATTGCGCACGTGGTATCATGGCGCTGACGGTTCGCGAGCGGCACCGCCGT
The DNA here is from genome assembly GCA_011390805.1 of Gemmatimonas sp. GTDB lineage: Bacteria > Gemmatimonadota > Gemmatimonadetes > Gemmatimonadales > Gemmatimonadaceae > JAABRT01. The sequence goes on from JAABRT010000108.1 coordinate 8,773, forward strand.
TTTCGCACTCGCACGACGTCACGCCGAACCGGACGCCGCGAGTGGCTGAAACACCGCAACCGGAAAGAGTGGTGCCGGCATCGCAAATGGTCAGAAGCCAGGAATCGCCGCCGGCAATCGCCTC
>JAABRT010000010.1 GCA_011390805.1 Gemmatimonas sp.
GCCGTCGCAGTCCTGAGCGCATGTAGTGGTGGTGATGGTGGTGGCACTACAGAGCCGGAAGGTGATTTCGCATTCAGCATTGCGCCCTCCACGGTCAGCGTACAGCAGGGGGAGAGCGGCACGATCACGGCCTCCGTGTCACGCACGGGTGGCTTTACCGGAGCGGTTACCGGAAGTGCGGAAGGTCTGCCTGCGGGTGTGACGCTCACGCCTATCGCGTTTGCGCCAGGCATCACGACGTCCGCGTTGACGGTAAACGCGGCCGCCACTGCGGCCCCCGGCACGTATTCCGTAACACTGCGCGCACAGGCTGCTGGTGTGTCAACAAAGCAGACCACGCTGTCGGTTACGGTAACGGCAGCGCCTGTTCCCTCGGCGACGCTGGCCATCAATCCCAATGCGATCAGCGTGCAGGCGGGTGCAAACGGCACGTCGCAGGCCACGATTACGCGTGGCGGTGGATTTGCGGGCGCACTCACGCTCACCGCAACCGGAGCACCGGCGGGCATGACGGTGACGGCGCCTGTGATTGCGGCCGGCAGTACCACATCGGCCATTACGGTAAACGTGGGCGCCGCCGTTGCGCCCGGTGCGTACCCGATCACGCTTACCGCGGCTGGCACCGGCATTACTGCGCCAACAGCCACGCTCACGGTGACGGTGACTGCGGCCCCGGTTCCGGCGGCCACCCTCGCGATCAACCCCACAGCGGTCACGATTGCGGCGGGTTCCTCAGGCACATCGCAGGCTACGATCACGCGTAGCGGTGGGTTTGCCGGTGCCGTCACGCTTACAAGCAGCGGTGCACCGGCTGGTATGACCGTTGCCGCACCAGTGATTGCGGCCGGCTCGACAACGTCCACGGTGACGGTAACCGTTGGCGCCACGGTCGCGGCAGGTGCGTACCCGATTACCGTACGCGCCAATGGGACGGGGATCAGCGAAGTGACGGCCACGCTCACGGTCACTGTTTCCGCGGCGCCCGGCTATGCGGTCACGCTCAATCCGACAGCGGTGACTGTGGCGCCCGGAGCGCAGAGCACGAGCGCGATCACGATCACGCGCACTGGTGGGTTTACCGGCGCGCTGACGTTTGCATTGCAGGGCAATCCGCCGGCGGGCGTAGTACTCACCCTTCCCTCAGGTCCGGTTACGGCCGCAACGAGTCAGATCACCGTGTCTGTTGGTGCGCAGGTTGCAGCAGGAAGCTATCCGCTCACGATCAACGTCACGGGCAGCGGTGTGCCCGCGAGCACCGTCACGCTCACACTCACGGTGCCGAGTCTGGGTGGCTTGTCGCTCTCGACATCACCTGCAACGGTATCGGTGACACAAGGGCAGACGGCGCAGACCACGCTCACCGTGACGCGCGTTGCGCCGCTGGTTGCTCCGGTTCAGGTCACGGTAAGCGGTTTGCCCAACGGGGTCACGGCATCAGTGAATCCAAACCCGGTCACGGGTGCCACGGCCACCATCACCTTTACGGCCACGGCCGGTGCAGCCGTTGGCAACGTCAACGCGACGATCACCGGTTCAGGCGGTGGTGTAACGTCTGCGCCGGTCACCTTGCCCGTCACCGTCGCGGCGAGTGGCGGCGGTGGCGGTTCCGGAAACGTGACGTACAACTTCTGTTCGATCAGTGGATTGCCGGCATTCGTGGCCTACCAGGATGGCAACGGGCCGTGGGTGCGCGCGACGGCGGGTGCGAACAACAGCTATTCGTTCAACATTGCCAGCGGTCGCGGCGGTGTGGCGTACGTGATCACGAGCGGCTTTGGCTCCGATATGGAAGTGGAGTTCGGGACCACGGCTGAGCTGAACGCCTATGGCAGTGATGATTGTGACGGAACGATCACCACAGGTCGTACCTTCACCGGCACGGTCGCGGGAGCGGGTCCGGCTGATTTTGTGTCGATCGTGGCCGGTGGCGCTTTCACGCAGGTCATCCCTGGCGTCTCCAGCAACTTCACGATTGAGAACGTTGCGCCGGGGCCGTTTGACCTGCTGGCCACGCGTCTCAGCGCACTGAATGGCACCGGCAAGTTCTTCATTCGCCGCAATCTCAACCCGCCAAACAACAGCGCGCTGCCCACCATCGATTTCAACAGCGCCGATGCATTCGATCCGGTACAACGCGCACTCACGGTGAACAACGCACTCGGTCAGGAACTGGCAACGCTCGGCTTGTATGTGCTGCAAGGCGGATCGGGAGGAGCGATCTACTTCGTTGATATTGCGCCATCATCCGTAACGACCCGCAATTGGTTCGGCGTGCCTAACGACCGCCGTGCGGCGGGTGACTTCCACCTGCTCGGCGCGGTGGCATACTCAGCGCAGAACGACGAGGACACGCGTTCGGTGTTGCGTGTGTTCAGAGAGGCCACCGATCAGACCCTGACCCTGCCGGCGCCGTTGGGTAATGTGACGGTCACGTCGCTGGGAGCGGCGGGCGGAAACGCCCGGCTGCGTACGAGCTACACGGCGCAGGCTGACTACAACAGTCAATGGCTGGTGGGGTATGCGCAGGGCGCGTCCAGCGTCTCCATTCTCGCCTCATCCGGCTACATCGGGGGATCGGCGGTGGTGCTTGACGTGCCGGACCTCAGCGGTCTCACCGGCTGGAACAGCACGTGGGGATTGAGCGCCGGAACCAGTACGCAGTGGCAGTTCACGGCGTCGGGATACTCGGTGTCTGCCTTCGGTGCGCCGCAGATCGAAGAAGGTGCGCTGATCCGATCGGCCACGATCAATGGCACGATCACTCCGTAACTCTTTGCGTTTGCCGTAACCACGGCAGCGTTTGTGTGTAGTTTCCGATCGGGGAGCACGTCGTTGTGACGTGGCTCCCCGATCGTCGTTACATGACGTTGTTCTCCAATCGTCGTTACATGAGACGATGTGTGCGTTGATGTAGTACTGCAGCGCGTTGACCTTCAGCCCCCGCCGCATGCGCCGATTTGTCGCCGAGTCGCATCTGCTTCTTTCTGTTCCGGGCCGTCAGTTGCTTCGCCCGATGGCGTGTGCGCTGATCGCCTGCAGTGTGCCTGGTATCACGCCTTACGTGATGCCGCTCGCAGCACAGACTGCGTCAGGCGCAGCGCTGAGTGCGCAGCCCAGTGACTCCGTGACCCGATGGGCTGTGAATCCATCAAATGCGGGCAACATCGGACTTGTCGTACTGCTCGACGCCATGGATGCGCACGTAGAGCCTGACGGCACCGGTCGCCGCACGATGCGCAGTGTGGTGCAGGTGCTGCAGCAAAACGCCGTGAGCGGCGTGGCGGAACGACGGTTCAGCTGGCAGCCCGGCCGGCAGGATTTGCGGGTGGACTGGGTGCGCGTACTGCGCCCCGATGGCACAGTCATCAGTAACGCGCCCAGCACTGACCAAAGCAGCGACGCCACGGCGGGGATGCAGAATCCGATCTATCTCGACAGCCGCACCCGTCGGCTTTCACTGTCGGGCGTGGCGCCCAATACCATTGTCGATGTGCAGCACACCGTGGTGGACAGTGCGCCGTGGCGCGATGGCGATTTCCTGATTGGCTGGCGATTCTCACCGGTCACGCCACTGCGCGTGTCACAGCTGCGTGTGTCGGTGCCGGCATCGTTTACGCCGAGAATCATTGAAGACAATCTCACGTTTCGACGACAGGAACGTGAAGCCGATGGACGTCGCACTTACGAGTGGCGCATCACGCAGCCGCAGGTGATCCGGCCGGCTCCATTCGCGCCCGCTGACGACGATGTACGCATGGCCGTGACGCTGTCGTCACCGCAGCCGTGGGACTCGGTGACCAGCTGGTACAACGCGCTGGCACGCGATCGGTACAACGTGACGCCGGAAGTGGCGGGGACACTCGACAGCATTGCACGTGGCGCGACAACACGAGCTGATTCGCTGCGTGCATTGCATCGCTGGATTTCACAGGATATCCGCTACGTATCGGTGTCACTCGGCCTGGGTGGTTATCAGCCGCGGAGCGCAAGTGAAGTGATCAGTACCGGCTACGGCGACTGCAAAGACAAAACGTCGTTGTTCGTTGCGGCTGCACGGCACTGGGGATGGGACGCACGGGCCGTGTTGCTCAACTCAGGTGGTGTGCGCGATGCGATGCCGGTAGCGATTTCACGTTTCAACCACGTGATCGCGGCCGTTGCGGAGAGCGATGGCAGCTACACCTTCACCGATCTCACGGCATCCACGATTCCGTACGGCGATTTGCCGGCCAGCTATCGGGGCGCGTTTGGTGTTGTGGTGAAGCCCGATGGACTGGCCGACACGCTCCGGTTTCCAGAGCGTGCGAGCGATTCCACCGGTACATCGGTTACACTCACCGCCACCCTGCGCGCCGATGGCCGCATGGACATGCGGGTAGATGACCAACCGCGCGGCGACGCGGCGTGGGCGATGCGTGCCGCGTTTTACAATCCTCTCGATTCGGCGCGTCAGGCCACCGGCCTGCGCAGTCTCGCCAACACCTATTTGCCCGAGTCAACAGCAGATTCGCTGGAGGTGTTTGAAGGGCGTGACTTCTCGGCAACCGCAAGGCTGCAAGTCGTAATGCGCAACGGGCGTGGTGCACGGGCGGCGGGGCCGGTGTGGCTGTTGCACCTGCCCACACCATTCCGTCAATTCGCACGTGGTACCGCCAATACGGCGCGGGAGCTGGAGGCACAGGCGGCCCGTGTGCTCCCCATCGATTCACGACTCGTGATCGGACCACGCACGATGCAAGCGGAATACCGCGTGACGCTGCCCGACGGATGGAAGGCCCAACTGCCACCACCAATCGTGGCGACAAGTTTCTTTGGCGCGTATGAGAGTTCGTATCGCATGGAGGGACAGGAGCTGATCATGCGTCGCGAACTGCGCGGGCGGGACACCGGCATTCAGCCGTCGCAGCGCATTGCCGAAGTGATTGCCTGGATGCGGGCGGTGGCGGTTGATGATCTGGAGTATGTGACACTGGTGCCGGGTGAACGGTGAACTGTGAACAGTTTACGGTGGAGGTTCAACGGCCGTTTGACTGCGTTCTGGGTGAGGGTGGGCGGTAAACAGTTCACGGTGTTTTCGAACCGTTAACCGTTTACAGCGAAGCTCAGCTGAACACGCAGCCATACGGTTTTAGACCGCAAACCGTTTACAGTTTACCGCCGTCCGAAAACGCAGTCACACGTTTGTTCAACACACTCTCCTGCCGCCTGCCGCCGCATCATCAGTAATCCACCGGCCGCAAGTACGATTCCCCGATCGCCGTATTGCTCAACAGCGCCACCGATGGACCGCGACGTTTCCAGTGGGTGTTGTCCAGTTTCTGGCAGACAAGCCGTACATCAGCGGAACGGAATCCGCGCGCGATCAATGCATCAGCCGACCAGCCGTGCAGCAACCAGTGCAGCAACTCATCGGCCTTGGCGTAGCTGATCCCCAGATCGCCTTCGTCTGTCTGACCCTTGATGAGATCAGCGGTTGGCGGCTTGTCAATGATCACATCGGGCACACCGAGATGGCGCGCCAGCTGTTGCACCTGCGTCTTGTACAGATCGCCCAGCGGATTCACCGGTGGCGAGTCGTCACCGTGCCACGTGTAATAGCCAAACAGCCGCTCGGTTTTGTTGCCGGTGCCGATGGGCAGCGCGCGGTGTTTGGCAGACAGATCAAACAGCGCGATCATGCGGATGCGTGACATCACGTTGCCGCGTCGCGTCGCATCTGCATCGGGCTGCGCGCTGAAATAGCCGTCAACCGCCGCCGAGATATCAATCGTGTGCGACGCCAATCCGAGTGCGTCAACAACAAGCTGGGCATGATCGAGCGATTCGCTGCTTGAGGAGCGGTACGGCAGGCGCACCGCCATCACATTATCGGCGCCGAATGCACGCACTGCGAGATACGTACTCACGGCTGAATCAATGCCGCCGGACAATCCGATGACGGCCTTTCTGTATCCTCGACGGGCAAACTCTTCGCGCAGGAACCCTGTCAGCCATTGCTCGGTCATGGCCGGGTCAATGGTGAGTGGTGGTGGGCCACCGTGCTCGCGCAGCGTGACACGCGTTACCGAAACGGTGTCCGGCACAGCCGGCGAGATGTCCGGACGCACCGCGGGCTGCTGCGCGGACTGTGCGTTATTGTCGTCAGCTTCCGGTGCTGCACCTGTGGGAACAGAAAACTCACCGGTGTGAAACGCACTTGCATCGAGCACAAGGTCGGCTGCTGCCGGCTCTGCGCCATCGTACTGCAACACCGAGGGTTCCCTGGTGCGTACCACGCGCAACTGTTCAAGCACATGGGGCAGCGCCACCCGCAGATCAGCCAGTAATGGCGAATCGCTGCGGGCACGCACCAGGTCATCAAGATCAAGTGTCGCAATGAGCAGATGTTCTTCCCACTCCGGCGCGCGGGCACGCACATCACCCGACGGTCCTACGATCATGGAGTTGCCGAAGAAGCGCTTGCCGCCCTCGGTACCCACAAGATTGGCGTAGCTGGTAAACACACCATGTTCATCGGCGATATCGCGCATGAGACGTTCCCAGCGAGCGGCACTGGCCGGACCCGCCACACCATCCTCCCGCGGATATGTACCGCGCGCCGGCGCCGCGCTCACGACAAACACCACCTGTGCATCATCGAGTGCCGCAATCGTGCCCGACAAGGAATGCCAGGCATCTTCACAAATGAGCATGGCCGCGCGCCCCCACGCTGTTTCAAACGCGCGCAAGCTGCTGCCGCGCTCTACAAAGCGCTCTTCGTCAAACAGCCCGTATGTGGGCAGATAGTTTTTGCGGTGCACATGGCGCACCACCGGTGGTCCGTCAGGTTGTCCGATCGTGATGTACGCAACGCTGTTGTAGAGCGTGTCGCGCCAGCGCTCGTAAAAACCCACAATCACGTCTACTGTGACCGGAAGCCGTCGCTGTTCGGCACAGGCCAGCAGATATGCGTCGTCGAGGTCGTTGGCGAGCGTTCCCGTCGTCACGGCCAGATCGCGTACGCCGCCCTCCACGAAGTAACCGGAGAGCGCGGTCTCCGGAAACTGTACCACCTGCGGACAGGGCTCGGCGAGCGTCGCCTGTGCGCACAGGCGGCCAAGGCGGGCGATGTTGGCGCCAAGGTCCCGCTTGCGCGGGGCGAACTGACAGACCGCGAGGGTCAGTGGACGAATTGATTCAGCAGACATACACCAAGCTGATGTGACCCGCGTCGCCGATCAACTCGTGGCGGGCGGGGTATTTTGCGATATGCACCCTGCAATGCCTGTAAAACGCTGCGATCGTGCTGCACGTGCCGAGCCACGTGCGCTGTTGCAGTGCCCGCTGCGGTCACGGAATCTGTGGAACACATACATGACGCGACGATCGTCTTGGCTGTCGCTCGCTGCATCCCTGATGCTCGTGCCGCTCTCGGCGTCGCAGCTGTCGGCACAACCGTCCGACCCGTCCCGCATTATCGAAGCGCCGCAGGTGTCGCTCGTGCTGGCCCAGAATGGCTCACTGCTGGGGGAGTTCGGCGCTGAAAAACGGCTGTCCGTTCCCTTGGCCTCGCTGCCGCGCCACGTCGGCCAGGCGTTTGTGGCCGTCGAAGACAAGCGCTTCTACCAGCATGATGGCGTGGATCTGGTGGGTGTCGCCGCCGCCATCAAGGATGCCGCGACCAGCGGCGACCTTCGTGGGGCCAGCACCATTACCCAGCTGCTGGTGGGCAACATGCACCCCGACATCATTGATCGACGTGACCGGTCGATCTCGCGCAAGTTGCGGGAACAGCAGGCCGCCCGCGAGATGGAGAAGCGTTACTCCAAAGCGCAGATCCTTGAAGCGTTTCTGAATCAGATCCCGTTTGGCCGCGGCTATCATGGCGTGGAGATGGCGGCCCGCCACTATTTCGGAAAACCTGCGGCGCAGCTTTCGGTTGCCGAAGCCGCATCGCTGGCCGCCATGCCCAAGAGTCCGGTACAGTACGATCCGGTGCGCAATCCGGCGCGCAATCGCGAACGGCGCAATCTGGTGCTCTCACTGATGCGCGACCAGGGATACATCACCCCCGCGCAGGCCACAGCGGCGCAAAACGAGCCGCTGCGTGTCGCGCCCAATCTCGGCGTCGTTCACGCGCCCTGGGTGGTGGACGTGGTGCGTGTGCAGGCTGAACGCGCCGGTCTGCGTGTGCAGGACGGTGGTCTGATTGTGCACACCACAATCGATCCCATCGCGCAACAGGCCGCGGTGGCCGCCCTGGCCGGCACGCTGGCCGAGGTAGAGTCGCGTCCGGGGTGGAAACATGGACGGTGCGCCGCGGGTGCGGGCTCCAGCACATGTTTGCAGGGCGCCGTCGTGGCGCTCGATGCCTTTTCGGGCGACGTGCGCGCGCTGGTTGGGGGGAGGGATTATTCGTCTTCCACGTTTAACCGCGCGGTTGACGCCAACCGGCAACCGGGCAGCAGTTTCAAGCCCTTTGTGTACGCCGCCGCAGTCGCGCAGGGCATCACTGCCAGTTCACTCGTCGGTGATACCGCACTCAATCTGCTGCTCCCGGAGGGGCGCTACTACGCCCCCACCAACGCCGACGGCACGTTTCTGGGCGAGATGACAATGCGCGAAGCGTTGGCCCGATCGCGCAATCCCGTGGCGGTGGATCTCGGGCAGCGTGTCACAATCGACAGTGTGGCCATTCTGGCTGAGCGCGCGGGGCTGCGTACACCGGTGGCGCGATTTCCCTCAAGCGCCTTGGGAGCGAGTGTGGTGCAGCCGCTCGACTTTGTGGCGGCCTACGCGATGTTTGCCAACGGGGGCATGGGTGTCGAACCGCGTTTCATCACGCGTGTTGAAGATCCCACGGGACACGTGCTGTACGAAACACGTCCATCCACCCCACGTCCCGCGGTTGATCCCCGGGTGGCGTTTGTGGTGCGCGACATGATGCGTGATGCCGTGGAGCGTGGCACCGGTACGGCCGCGCGTCGCCTGGTACCCTCGTCAGTGCCCTTAGCCGGAAAAACCGGCACCAGCAACGACAACGCGGATGTGTGGTTTGTGGGCATGACACCATCGCTCGTGGCCGGTGCGTGGCTGGGCTTCGATACACCGCGCACGATCACGCCGGGAGCGGCCGGCGGTTCACTGGCCGCACCGATTGTGGGACAGTTGTTGTCTGCCGTGCCCGTGTCCCGGAGTGCACAAACGTGGGAAGCGCCGGCGGGATTGGTTTCGGTGTCCCTCGACCGCCTGACGGGGCGCGACGCGGACGATCTGACGCCGCCTGACCGCCGGTACACCGAATGGTTTCTTGATGGTACGGAGCCTGGCGCAGCGCGCAGCTGGCCGTGGACGCTCTTCCGACTCGGCCCGATCGGTCATTAGCCGGAGCCGTCGGACGTCAGTTTGTGCGATTGCGAGTCAGGTGGGAGAACGGCCACGTGTTGAAACGTGCCGTGACCGCTCAACGCCCTGAGTAAAGGCTAGAGATCGATTGGACGCCGCGGACGGAACTCGCCGTCGGTGACTTCGACCTTGCGGATATCCGCCAGCGGAATCGTGCGAAACTCGTTGCGAAACAGTGAGAACACCACCACCTCGCCGTTCTCGATTGCGTACGGCTCGTAGCTGCGTTCGTATTCGGTCTCCCCGCTTTCAGCCGAGTAGCGAACACGCGCACGCACCTTCAGGTGCTGACGTCCCGCTTCTCGCAGCGTCGATTCCACGGTCGTCATGGGAATGGACAGATCATTCATGGGTTCCTCCGGCGAAAAGTGGGCTAAGTGAACTGCTTCATAGTGGCAGACCAGACGCCAACCGGGCAAGGCGCAGCAGGAATGTGACCTGACCGTGTCGTGACGGGTCCCGCCGCTCTTGTGCTCCCGTGAGTGAATGCGGAAGTTGGACGGCATTCCTACCCGAAAGGAGTCCTCCTGTGTCCCGCACCCCGCTTTTTGCGTTGCTGCGTCGATCGTTGCAGCTCGCCAGACAGGCCAACGCAACCGGTGAATCCCCCAACACCGTGGTTGAGCAGTGGCGCCATGAATATGCGCTCTCCCGTCGCTCCTTCGTGGCCGGATCGTCGGCCGCCGTGGCGACGCTGGCGCTCACCGGTTGCGCACCGGGCATAAGCGGCGGCCGGACAGCGCCGTCGTTTCCCACGGCGTCACGCACCGACGAACCGGTGGTGATTGTCGGCGCGGGCATTGCCGGTCTCACCTGTGCGTATCGGCTGCGGCAGCAAGGTGTACCTGTCCGGCTCATGGAGGCACAGTCACGTACCGGAGGCCGCATGTACTCGTTGCGTGATTACTTCGCGGACGGCCAGGTGTGCGAGCTTGGCGGCGAGCTGATTGACACCGGTCATACCACGATTCGCAATCTCGCGGCCGAACTGGATATCCCACTCAACGATCTCGCAACGGACGATGCATCGCTTGATGAAACCGTCTGGTTCATAGACGGTGCCAAGCGCACGGAAGAAGACGTAGTGGCCGCCTTTCTGCCGATCGCACAGCGACTGCTCGCGATTCTTGAGCCGTTTGGCGATGATTTCGATCCTACTGCGCTTTCACCGCAGGGGGCACAGGAGCTTGACCGCACGACGCTGGCCGAATGGTTTGACCGCGAAGGGGTCACCGGGTGGATGCGCACGTTGCTCAACGTGGCCTACACGACCGAGTACGGTCTTGAGCCTGAGCGTCAGTCGGCGCTCAACTTCATCCTCATGATTGACCCCGATCCGACGGCGTTCCGTGTCTTCGGCGACAGCGATGAACGTTTCCATGTGCAAGGCGGTAACGATCGAATTGTGCGCACTCTCGCTGACCGCATTTCGGGCGACATTCAGACTGACACGGTGCTCGAAGCGGTGAGCAAGCGCGCCGACGGTCGGCACACACTTACGTTCCGTCGCGACAGCGGTGTACGCTCGGTGATCGCACGGCATGTGGTGCTGGCGATGCCATTTACCGTGCTGCGTGATGTGAAGCTCGACGTACCGATGTCGCCAGCGAAACGTCGCACGATCGCTGAACTCGGGTACGGCACCAACGCCAAACTGATGATCGGTTTTTCGTCTCGTCCGTGGCGTGAACAGCACAACTCGAATGGCAGCGTGGTCACAAATCTGCCATTTCAGCTTGTGTGGGAAACCAGTCGATTGCAGGACGGACGAGCGGGCATCCTCACCAACTTCAGCGGTGGCAACCACGGAGTGGCGGTGGGGCAGGGTACTCCTGCCGAACAGGCGAGCGCGCTCGTGCGCGACCTGGAAACAATCTTTCCCGGCGTGACGGCAGCACGGGAAGGCATGAAAGAAACGCGCTTCCATTGGCCCACAAACCGCTGGGTGCGTGCGAGCTACGCGAGCTATCATGCAGGACAATGGACGTCAATGCGCGGACTCGAAGGACAGCCTGTTGATACACTGCATTTCGCAGGCGAACACTGTTCACTCGAAGCGCAGGGATACATGGAGGGCGGCTGCGAGACCGGCACGCGTGCAGCCAACGATGTGCTGGCGTCGCTCGGTGTCGCTGGCTGACTGCTTTTACCACAGAGGCACGGAGTCACGGAGGAACTGCAACGGATTTTTTGGTGGGGCTGTTGCAGTTCCACCTTCACATCTTTTCCGTGTTGCACCAACGCGATGCAACGAGTGTGCTGTTCTCTGTGGCTCCGCGGCTCTGCGGTCCGTGCTGTCAAAAACTGCTTTTACCACAAAGGCACAGAGACACGGAGAACTGCAACGGATTTTTTGGTGGGGCTGGTGCAGTTCCACCTTTACATCGTTTGCGCATTGCACGAACGCGATGCGACGCGTGTGCTGTTCTCCGTGCCTCTGCGGCTCTGCGGTCCATGCTGTCAAAAACTGTGGCACCTCCGGCTCCTCAACGGGTGCCACCGAACCGCCACCCACCAACGCAATCTTCAAGACCTCAGTAAGCGTCTCTACCGGATGGAACGTGAGTGCGTCCTGCACTTCCTGCGGCACATCCTCGAGGTCATCGAAGTTGGCTTTTGGCAGAATGATCGTTGTCACGCCCGCCCGGTGTGCACCGAGCACTTTCTCCTTGAGCCCACCGATCGGCAGCACACGACCACGCAGTGTAATCTCGCCCGTCATGGCGACGTCTCTGCGCACTTTGCGGTTTGACATCTCCGAGACGAGCGCCGTTGCAATCGCAATGCCCGCACTCGGTCCGTCCTTCGGAATAGCACCTGCCGGCACGTGCACGTGTGCTTCACTCGCACTCTGCAACCGGTCGGCAGGAATGCCGAGTGCGTCTGCATTGTTTGTGGCGTACGTGAGCGCCGCACGCGCGCTCTCCTTCATCACATCACCAAGCTGACCGGTGAGAATGAGTGCAATCGGACCCACGCGTGTCACCTCGGCGCCCTCTTCCACCACCGGACGCACGGTGCCTGTGCGGCGGATTGACGCTTCCACGAACATGATGTCACCACCCATCGGCGTGTAGTACATGCCCGACGCAATGCCAACTTCGTCGTGTTCCGATACACGTTCCGGGTGCACCTTCGGGCGGCCCAGCAGCTCGCGCACCTCTGCGGTGTCTACCCGGTTGTCTTCAAGTACCGCCTCGTCACCGGTCGCAACACGTCGTGCAACTTTGCGCGCCACCGCACCCAGCTGACGCTCAAGCTGACGCACACCCGATTCACGCGTGTACTCGGTGATCACTTTCATGACTGCGTCGTCGTCGAACTCCAGCTTGCGCGAGGCAAGCCCCGATTCATCGAGCTGGCGCGGAATGAGGTACTTCTTGGCGATCTCCAGCTTCTCACGTTCGGTGTAGCCGCTGAAGTCCACGACTTCCATGCGGTCGAGCAGCGGACCGGGAATGTTCTGCACAAAGTTTGACGTGGCAATAAACAGCACTTCGCTCAGATCAAACGGAATGCCGAGGTAGTGATCGGTAAACGAATCGTTCTGTGCGGGGTCAAGCACCTCAAGCAGTGCGCTCGACGGGTCGCCCTGGAATGATGAACCGAGCTTGTCGATCTCGTCGAGCAGAAAGACAGGGTTCTTGGTGCCCGCCTGCTTCATGCCCTGAACAATGCGTCCGGGCATGGCGCCCACGTACGTGCGCCGATGTCCGCGAATGTCTGCCTCGTCACGTGCGCCACCCAGGGCCACGCGCACGTACTCGCGACCGAGCGCACGCGCCACCGACTTGGCGATCGATGTCTTACCAACACCCGGTGGTCCGGTGAACAGCAGAATCGGACCTTTGGCCATGGCACGCGCTTTGGCTTCCTTGGTGTCCTTGATGGTGCGTTCATCGTGCGTCCGGCCGTTCTCGCCGTCCTCGCGCAGCTTCGATACGGGAAACTCCCCCGTGTTCTCCACTTCCTCGGCGATCTGCCTGGCACGCAGCTCACGCACGGCCAGGAACTCCAGTACGCGATCCTTGACGTCCTTGAGACCATAATGGTCTTCATCAAGCACTGTTTCGGCGCGTGCCAGATCGAGTTGGTCGTCCGACCGCGTATTCCACGGCAGCTCGGCAATCCACTCCAGATACGTGCGGATGACCTGCGCTTCCATGCTTTCGCGACCGGTGCGTTCAAGACGCCCCAGCTCCCGCTCCACTTCGGCGCGCGCTTCCTTGGGCAGCTGCAATCCGTTCAACTTCTCGCGCAGCTCCTCGATTTCCTTGCTCTGGTCATCGTCGCCCAGCTCCTTCTGAATTGCCTTGAGCTGTTCGCGCAAAAACATCTCGCGCTGACGCTCGCCGAGCTCTTCCTGCACCTGCGACTTGATGTCTTCCTGCGCTTCGAGCAGGCCGATCTGTCGCTGCACGTGCACGAGCACACGCCGCAGGCGCTCTTCTACAGAGAGCGTCTCCAACAGCCCCTGCTTCTCGGGCACCGTGAGTTCGATATAGCCGGCGACAAGATCGGAAAAGCGCCCCGGTTCCGTGACGGAATCGAGCACCTGATGCAGCACTTCTTCGGGCAAGCCGCGCTTCTCGCCCAGCTCGGCGGCTCGCTCACGCGTTTCTTTATGAAGCGCTTCGAAGGCCGGATCCTTGGGCTCCAGCGGCATCATTTCGTCTGATGCCACCACGACGGCCTGCAGGTGCCCGTCTGAATCGGTGTATTGGAGGGCAGTGGCCCGCTGCTCGCCCTGCAGCAGCAGCTGCACGCCCCCCAAACCGCGCTGAATCTGTCCAATGCGGGCGATCACGCCCATCTGATAGAGAATGTCCGCCGACGGTTCTTCGGTGTTGTCGCGCTGCGCGACGGCAAAGACGACGCGGTCGCCCTTGAGTGCGGCCTCAATAGCCCGCAACGTGCCCGGTCGGCCCGCCGCAATGGGGGCCGTGATACCGGGGAACATGACCGTCCCGCGAAGGGGCAGGACGGGTAGAGTCTGACGCTCGCCCATAATTTGACTTCCTGGCTCGGGATAAAAGGGAATGTGCGACAAGAGCGCAGGTTTCGCACCGGGGCCGGTGTGCCAAGCTGGCAGACTCTGCAACTTTCTGCTGACCATGTGACGTAGTGTGCCCATACTGTCTGCCGACTCGGCGGATGCCTGTTCCATTGATTGTACCCCGTGCTACACTATCAGTAGCTGTCGGGTCGACTGCCCGCTTTTTCTCCCTGGATCCCAACGCGCGTGAGCGACTCCGCCGCCTCGAGCGACGCCGAACTTCGAGAACACGTACAGCGCACACTCGCTGCCACCTATGATGTGGAGCGCGAGATTGGTCGCGGTGGCATGGGCGTGGTCTATCGCGCCATCGACAAGCGCCTCAAGCGCCCGGTGGCGATCAAACTGCTGCCGCCCGAGCTCGCTTTCCGTCGCGACGTGCGCTCGCGCTTTCAGCGGGAGGCGGAAACTGCCGCGCAGTTGAGTCACCCCAACATCGTCCCGATTTATTCGGTTGACGAGATCGACAATTTGGTGTTCTTCGTAATGGCGTGCGTGGACGGCGATAACCTCGCCACCCAGCTGCGCAAGCGCGGTCCGCTGCCAACTGAGGACATCAAGCGCTATCTCACCGAGGTCGCCGACGCACTCGCATACGCACACTCGCGTGGCGTCATTCATCGCGACATCAAACCGGACAACATTCTGGTTGATGCAAATGACGGACGCGCGATGGTTACGGACTTTGGTATCGCGCGCGCAGCTGAAGGCGGTGACGGGGCGCGGCTCACCGCGACCGGGTTGGCGATCGGCACACCGGCGTACATGTCACCTGAGCAGGCGTCTGGCGATCGCGACGTCGATGGACGCAGCGATCTCTACGCGCTCGGTGTGCTCGGCTACCAGATGCTCACCGGTGAACCACCGTTCACGGGCAACACCACACCGGTTCTGCTGGTCAAGCATCTCACCGAAACGCCGGTGCCGGTGGAGGATCGTCGCCCCGACACGCCGCCCATGCTGGCCGCGATGGTGATGCGG
This sequence comes from Gemmatimonas sp., assembly GCA_011390805.1. Classification (GTDB taxonomy): domain Bacteria; phylum Gemmatimonadota; class Gemmatimonadetes; order Gemmatimonadales; family Gemmatimonadaceae; genus JAABRT01. Next base: position 15,422 of record JAABRT010000010.1, read on the forward strand.
TTGCTCGAGAAAGATCCGGCCCATCGGTTTCAAAGCGCGACCGAGTTGGCGCAGGCGCTGCGGTCGGGCATTGTGCCGTCGGCGGCACACCGTGCAGGACGATCGGCAGGCGCGGGTACCAAGTCGGAGCAGCCACTTCCCACGTGGACGGACGGCGGGGGGGGGATGCCACCGCTGCGCGAGTGGCCCGAAAAGCCGATGCCGGAACGCCAGGAGATGTTGCGTCAGTATCAGACGCTGTCGTCTGCCGGAGGCGGTGCATCGACAGCGGCGCGCACGGACAGTGAAAACTATGTGCCAACCGCCGAGGAGTTGGTGCGCTGGGAAGCGCCAATGGTTCAGGCGTACCGCAAGAAACTCGCGCCCTTTGTGTTTGTGAACGGTGCGTTGGTTCTCGTCTCGATTTTTTCGGGTGAGAACTTCCTCCCGATTACGGCCATCTGGTCGATCATTCTTTCCTATCAGTACGCCAAGCTCTGGTCCGACGGCTACGACTGGCGTGACGTATTGCGGCAGCCGCGTGATCGCATGTTTGGCGATGTGCTCTCCGATGTTGGTGAGTCAGTGGAGTCTGCCTTTTCGAAAAAGAAACGTGAGGAGCTGCGCGCCACGGGAAAGCGCGGTTTCGGGCTCACCGACGCCCTGTCGCCGCGTTCGCCGATCGCGATCCCGTTGCCCGGCGCAACAGCCGGGACTCCCTGGCAAAAGGCAGGGCAAGCGGGGCGGCCTGCGTCGGGTGAGTCAGCGGGTCCGTCCGGCTCGGTGTCGCTCGGGGAGCACGCAGACGTAGTGCGCGCTGCACGCGACGCCCGGGACGAAATCGCGCGTCTGTTGGCCACCATTCCGGCGGGGGAGCGTGCACGCATTCCTGACGTTGCGCAAACCTCCATCTCGCTGGCGCAAAAGGTAGAGCAGATTGCCTACTCGCTGGCGGCAACCGAGGAGGCGTTGGCGGCGCAACCGTTGGCGTCCATTGACGCGGAGATAGAGCGGCTCGAAGCGGCCGCCAACCCGCTGGATGCCGGATCGGATGCACGTGTGCGTCGCCTCGCGTCGCTGCGTCGGGAGCGCCGCGGAGCCCTCGAACTCACGCGCCGCCGCGACGATCTGCTGGGACGCATGGATTCGTGCGTGTTGGCGTTGGAGAACATCCGGTTGGATCTGGTGCGGCTGCGCACGGGAGGCAGCACGGTTCAGAGCGTAACGCTGGTGGCCGAGCAGGCCATGGCGTTGGCGCAGGAGGTGGATCGCGTTGTGGCGGCTGCGCAGGAAGTGCGCGATCTGACCTCTGCACGCAGCGTTGGTGCGACCTCCTGACATGATGAGTACGCCTGTGTCTGACGAGCCGCTTTCCGGTGCAGTGCGCAAGGACGACAGCGAGTTGCTGCTGGCGAGAGTGCGCGTTGCTGTGGCCGACCGGTATGATGGACTGCGCGAAATCGGACGCGGTGGCATGGCGGTGGTATACGCGGCGCGCGATCGAAAGCTCAATCGCGACATTGCACTCAAGGTGCTACCTCCCGATCTGGGTTTTCGCAGTGATGTGAAGGAACGGTTTGTGCGCGAGGCGCAAACTGCCGCGCGATTGAATCATCCCAGCATCGTGCCCATTTACGCCGTCGACGAAGCCGACGGCCTCGTGTATTTCGTGATGGCGTTGGTGCAGGGAGAAAGCCTCGCCGCGCGGCTCGGCCGTGAATCGCGACCGCCGTTGTCGTTTGTACGCAATGTGCTCGCGCAGGTGGCCGACGCGCTGGCCTATGCGCACCGGTCGGGGGTGATTCACCGCGACATCAAACCCGACAACATCCTGCTCGAACATTCAACAGGGCGCGCCATTGTCACGGACTTTGGTATCGCGCGGGCTGTGCAAAGCGGTGCGCGACTCACGCAAACAGGAATTGCCGTTGGTACGCCGGCGTTCATGAGTCCCGAGCAGGCAATGGGACAGCGTGAGATCGATGGTCGCAGTGATGTGTACGGTCTGGGTGTGGTTGGCTATGTGATGCTTACCGGGCGATTGCCGTTTGACGCGCAAACAAGCGCCGGCATGCTCGTGCAGCATGTGCAGGGCACGCCGTTCCCGCTGGCGAACTTCCGGCCTGATCTCCCCTTTTCCATGACCGATGCGATCACGCGTGCGATAGCGCGTGAGCCGTCGCAACGCTGGCCCGATGCGGCGTCGTTTGCCGCCGCCTTGCGCGCGGGAAATGACGAGGAGCGTGAAGCGGAACGACGCCGGGCTGACGAAGTGCGCCGGCGCGACGAGCGCGTGCGTGATGAACGGACGCGCGATGAACGATCACGCGAGGAACGGGAGCGCGCAGCGTCTGGTGATGCGCGCGCGGACGCACGCCTTGTCCGCGCCCCCGAACGCGCTCCATACGCCAGCGAATCGCTCGATGCGTCGCTCGCGCGCATGAATGAGTCGTTGGCGTTTGCGGGTGAGCAGTTGCGTCGTGGTCGCAACCCTGTGAGCGCGGACTCAGTTGGCGCAGATGCGGCCGACGGGCTCACCCCCCAGCGCCGCATCAGGCGTTTCCGGGTGCAGGTGCTGCAAGCGCTGTTGATCATGGGCATGCTGCTCTTCATCAATGCCAGCGTGGGCGGCCCGCCGTGGTTCATTTTTCCGTCCATCGGCATTTTGCTGGGACTGCTCGGCGCGTTCATGAAGCTTGGCGATCATGACATCGGCTTGCTTGATGTGGTGCGGGGACCATCGGCAAACGCGATGTCGAAGCAGGCACCGCAAGCAAGCCGCGCCGAACGCGCACGCAGAGTACTGGCCGACTTCAAACGCCGTGCAAAGTGGACGGGCGCGTCGATACTCGTTTCGGTTGGCGGATTGATTGGTCTGGCGGCCAGCAATGGCGAACCGGCCATGGTGGCGACAATGCTTGGCGGCGGAGCATTTATTGTGGTAAACGGTGTGCTGCTCGTGCGCGACACGCTGCGGTTGCGTGACGTCGGGCTGTCCGTGCGCGATGCACTCGGCGAGCGATGGGAGGACAAGATCGCCGCCATGGACGACCGGCCGCGCAATGTGCGTCTGGCACATCAGGTGGAGTCGCTGGCCGATGCCGATGTGCTGCGTTCCCCGCACGGTCGCGTGCTGCGCGAGGCGGTGGACGATGCCACCATGATTCGCGACACCTGGTCGCGCCTCGATCCTGCCGACCGCGAACTGGTGCAGGATGTCGGTCCAACAGCAGACGCACTGCTTGAACGTGTCACGTCGCTCGTTACCAACCTGGCCCGTCTTGACGGCGCCGTGGAGGGGAACGCACTGCCCTCGCTCGAGACACGCATTGCCGCGCTTGAGGCTGATAGCGAACGGTCATCGGAGGCCGATCGGCGGCTGTCGCTGCTCAAGCGCCAGCACTCGTCGCTGACTGAGCTTGTGCAACGTCAGGATGTGTTGCTGCGGCAACTCGAAAGCGCGTCGTTGGCACTGCGCTCGTTGCGTCTGGACGTTGTCAAGCTGCGTGCACTCGGCGTTGGTTCGGCAATTGGCGATGTGACGACCGCCACGCAGGAAGCACGCGCCATATCGGCTGATATCGGACGCGCGCTCGATGTGGCTGACGAGTTGCGGCGCATGTAAGGTCACAGCGGTCCGGTGCAGCAATGCACTGCCGCCGTTGCGGCGTTTGACGGGCCGTCAATCCAGCGTGTCGAGCAGTGCTTCGAGATCAGCCACCAGTGACCCGTGGTTGTATCGCGTCGCGGCGTCGACTCCCCGTGCAATCGCGCTGCGGGCCTCATCAATGCGATCGAGTTCACGCAGGCACTCGGCGTAGCGCAGCCAGCCGTTGCCTTCGTCGTCGAGTGCCGCGAGATAGGTGGCGAACTGTTCCGCCGCTTCCTCGTTGGCACCGGTTTTCGCAAGCTCGGTGGCGAGTCCGAAGCGGGCCATCGCGTGATCAGGTTGACGCGCGATCATCGCGCGGAATGTATCGAGCCGTGTGTTGGTCATTCGTGAACCATAGGTGAAGGTTTCGGAAGAACAGTGAAACCGGCGCTACTGCACCAGGAGTTCCGATAACGCGATTGCCAACCGGTCGGGTGCTTCTTCCGGAATCGCGTGCGACATGCCGGCCAAACGGTGCACGGTTATCTCGCCCGCAGCCGCTGCGGTGATCACGGAACGCATGCGCTCACCATTTCGTGGCAGAAATGGATCGTCGGCGCCCAGCATAAGCCCGACCGGCATCGGCAGCGATCCTGCCCGCAGCATAATCGCGTCGCGGCTGTCGCCAATCACTTGCAGCTGGCGCGTGGCGACCTCTTTGCCCTGAGCCGTCCGGAATGGTCTGAGGTAGACGTCCAGGACATGACCAGCGAGCAGCGCGTTGGTGTAGCCACGCGACAGCGCGGTGTGCAGTGCCGAGGCCAGCCAGTCGGGTGGCAGCGCTCTCCACAGCCTGGCGCCACGGGCGAGCCTGCGCAAAGCGGGTGGAGCGTGGCTGGACTGCGCGTCGCCGGCGATGTGACAGGGGTTGCACAGCTGCAGTCGGGTGACCCGTTCCGGCGATTGCAACGCAATGGCCGCGGCCACGGCAGCTCCAAACCCATGCCCTACAAAGCAGGCTGGTTCAACGCCCAACAGCTCTAACAGTGCAGCCGTACGTTGCGCGTGGGCCGTCACAGAGTAGCTCGCGGTGGCGGGCGTGTCGGATCGCCCGTGGCCGAGCAGATCGATGACCAGCACCCGATGCCCTTTGGGCAACCGGGCCGTCAGATCGCGCCAGACATGCGATGATGTGAAGGCGCCATGCAGCAGCACCACCGGTTCGCCCGCCCCGCGCGTTCCAGCGGCATAGCAGTAGATACGCGTGTCGTCGAGATCGACAAACTCGCCGCGCATCAGGCGAAGTGACGGGATGAGATCGGCATGATGTGGAGCAATCTCTCGTGCGCGGGAGCCTGAAAACAAGGGAAACGCAAACGGGGGCGACCGATCAGGTTCGCCCCCGCACTATTGTCCCAGCCGTTAGCCGCGCTGTTCCGGCCGTGCGCGCACCGTTGTGCTGCGGGGTCAGCGATTCTCAGGTGGACGCTGACGCGCTCCCGGCGTGGGCATCGCTTCAATGTTCTTGTCGAACTGGACCTGCTGCTCCGGGGTAAGCACTTCTCGGATGGCTTTGCGTTCGTCCGCCTGCATGGCTTGCATCTGCGTGCGCATGGCCTGCATGTCACCACCGCCCCCGCGGGCAGCCTGCATCATTTCCTGGCGCTTGGCCATGGTAGCCGCGGTAATGGAATCGATTTTTTTGGTCTGCGTTTCGTCGAGCGTGATGTCTTTGAACATGAGCTCGCGGGCACGCTGCTGCATTTGCGCACCGCCACCGCGCTGACCGCCGCCGGCCCTGCCACCACCCTGCGCCTCAACCTGCACACTGACAGTCACCAGCAATGCGGCGACGGCTACCAACTTATGGAGGGACATCATTGGGATCGAATCCTCGAAGGATTGTAGAACAGGCTCGAGCGGTCCCGCTCGCGGGTTTGCCGGGATCCTTCCGGCAATACAGGATGAGACGTGGAAAAGGGCTTATTGTTAATGCAGCTACTGGCGAATGCCGCCAAAACCTGTATGATACCGTGACTTGGCCGCTCCGACGCCGAGCCATTCTTCGCTCCCGCCCGTGACCCTGCCAGAGACTACTCCTCAGTTTCCGTTCCCGGTGCCAGCGCCGGTCAGCCCAGTGAACGTACCGCAACCGCCGGCCACGTTCCCGCTTGGCTGGCTGCTCAAGCATGGCTCACCGGCCATTCAGTACCGGGCGCTCGTGGATGTCGCGGAAATCCCGCTGGCGTCTGACACCAAGGTTGGAGCGCTGCCATACGCCATGCGTCAGAGCTGGGAGTTGCTGTATCATCAGCACCCCGACGGCACGTGGGACAAGGGCATGCTGTCAGTCCCGCCTCCGGGACCGGGAGCGCCCAAGGGATTAGGAGCAATCCTTGGCTATCGGCGACTCATCGAACTTGGGTGGGATGCCGATTCACCACCGTTGGCCACGGCTCGACGCGCCCTCTTTCGCCTGTTGCCCGAGGACAACGACCCGTCGTATCTGTACGAGTTGGCCGACGAAGCTGGCACTGATCCTGACCTGATCGCGCGAGGACGTCAGATTCTCCGCGAGGCAGCGGCCGCTGCGCTGGCACAGGCAGGATACGAAGCCGACCCTCGCTTGCGTGGGGCGGCCCGACGCATCCTCGACAAAATCGGCGAATTCCTGCGGCAGCCCGACTCGGACAAGCCGTTCATCCGCGTGGGGAATCAGCATGTGCTCCCCGCTACTGCCGCGCCGCCATCGTTTCACGCGCTGGTGATGCTGGCCCACATGCCGCATTTCCGCAGCGAGCATCACGAGCACATGGAGCGCCTGTTCACATGGGTCTCGCTGCAGGTGCCTCGCATGGCACCCGTTCAGCAGGTCGGAGAAAACCACCTTATTGAACAGACGCAGCTGGCGTTGGGTGATATTCTGCCGACGCGCTACATCATGGACGCCGATATGCCCACCGCACTGGCGTGGCTGGAGCTGATGGCACGCATGGGCTTTTTGCGCCGCAACGAGGGCTGGAGCAAGCTGCTCGATAAGCTGCTCGACGACCGGGACCGTCATGGAGTATGGCACCCGCCGCGTTCAGTCACGATGCCCGCCACTGTGCCCGACTGGGTGTGGCCCACCATTCCGCTGCATGAGCGGGAAGCCCAGGGCGAGACAGAGGCCGAGCCCGACGATTATTCGGTGGACGTGACGTTCCGGCTTGGTTTGATCGCCAAACTGGCGGGGCGGCCCATTGACATTCTCTGATCCCATCGTGTCCGGACCGGCAAGCGATTAGCTTTTCTGGATACACATGGAAACAGAACAAACGACTCAGACACCAACCTTTGCCGCCCTCGGGCTGGCCAGGGAGCTGCTCGACGCACTCAGCGACGCCGGCTATCAACATCCGACACCGATTCAGGCCGAGGCCATTCCTGTCGCTCTGACGGGACGTGACCTCATCGGCCTGGCGCAGACAGGCACGGGCAAGACGGCGAGCTTTACACTGCCGATTTTGCACCGGTTAACGGGTGGTCCAAGGCGCACGCGCGCCCTTGTGCTTACGCCTACCCGTGAGCTGTGCTTGCAGGTTGAAGAGAGCGTTCGCAAATACTCCAAGTATGCCCCGCTCGATGTGATTCCGGTTTTTGGCGGAGTGAGCTACGAGCCGCAGGAAAAGGCACTCCGCTCCGGCGTGGACATTGTCGTAGCCACTCCCGGCCGTCTCATCGATCAGCTTGACCGTCGCAATGTAGACTTCTCGTACCTCGAGATTCTGGTGCTTGACGAGGCGGATCGCATGCTCGACATGGGATTCGCGCCACAGCTGCAAAAAATTGTGGAGCAGATCCCGCGCTATCGGCAAACGATGCTCTTTTCCGCCACGATGCCGCCGGAAGTTGAGGCGTTGGGGCGCAAGTATTTGCGCCGCCCGGTGGTGGTGCAGGTTGGACGACGCTCGCAGGCCGCCAGCACGGTAACGCACGCGGTGTACCCGGTGCGCAAGGAGCGGAAAACCGAACTGCTGGTGAATCTGCTGACAGCCTCGCATCACGATTCGGTGCTCGTTTTCACGCGCACAAAACATGGTGCCGACAAAGTGGAGCGCGAACTGCAGCGCGCAAACATTCCCACGGCCGCCATGCACGCCGACAAGTCGCAACCGCAGCGCATTCGCGCACTCGAGGATTTCCGCAACGGAAACATCCGCGTGCTGGTTGCAACGGACATCGCGCAGCGCGGACTCGACATTGACGGCATCTCGCACGTGATCAACTTTGACGTGCCGCAGGCACCTGAAGATTACGTGCACCGCATTGGACGCACGGGCCGCGCCGCGGCCACGGGTGATGCGTACACGTTCATGTCGCCTGATGAAATCGGCATGGTGCGTACGATCGAGCGGGAAATCGGTCAGGAGATTCCGCGCATTTCGGTACCGGGATTCGATTTCGGTACGGTGAGTGCGACTGCGGCGGCAGCATCGGGTCCGGGCCCGGTGTCGGCGGCTGCATCCATGGCGAACTAGCGGCGCTCTCACCGCACCCTCCCGAGTCGGGAGATGGTAACGGTGTCGTAGTGCGCACCGCGGGAGAGCACCACGCGCATGTTGGCGGCACCGTAGCCGAGCCCGGATGGCTGATAGGCCATGGAGTCGCGTGTTGCATCAAGTGACACGCCAAGCAGGTGGAGTACCGGCGCTCTGGCAAGTGTGTCAGCGCCGGCGTGTGCGACGACAACGCCGGCGGCACTGTGAAAGCGCACTGCGGTTCGCACGCCTGACGCATTGGCATGTTCCCGAGCCAACGCGATCGCATCGGTCACGGCACGTTTGGCCGAGCGCACCGCCAAACGATCGCGGAGTTCGCCGATGTGCTGCAGAGAGATTGTGCACAGGACCGCAATCAGCCCCATGGCCAGCAATTGATCGATCAGGGTGAAGCCGGACCGTTTATTCATCCGTTCCTCCGATTGGGTGGAGACGTTATATCACACTCAACGGCGGTTCGTGCGTGATCGATTGTACGCGGGCATCATCGTAAGTGCGCAGCGCCTTCTCAACCGGAGTCTTGATGTCATCAACTGATCTGCGTCGCGGCCTGGTGGCCATCGGTGCGCTGGCTGCTGTCGTGTTCACGGGAGGATGCCAGCAACTCACGAATCCTGCGGCCCAGGCCGAGCTGCAGCAGTCCATGTACGACCTGCAGGACATGCTGCTGGACATGCGCGACGAGACGGCGCTGCTGCAGACGCAGGTTGACTCGCTGCAGTTTGTGGTGGCGCGACAGGATTCGTCGCTGCGTCAGCTGGCGAATCTTCTCGGGGCGCCGATCCGCTGAAAGGACCGCTCCCGCTTTTTCAGCCCCTACCGCATCAATTGTGTCAACGTTCGGCGCGCAAACGGAATGGGCGCTACATTTTCCCGGTCGCCTGCGAATCGGGCCGATCCCGTCTACGAAACACCGCTTTTTAACTGCACCTAATGCGTATTGCTCTTTCCACCGGAGGCGGAGACGCTCCGGGTCTGAACGCTGTCATTCGCGCCGTTGTGCTGTCTGCACGCGGCCGAGGTTGGGATGTACTCGGCAGTAAGCGCGGCTATGCCGGTTTGCTGGGCGACGATGACGTCGTGCCGCTCACCTCTGAATCGGTGCGTGGTATCATGGCGCATGGTGGCACGATACTGCGCACCACCAATCGCGGCAGCCCGTTCAACTATCCCGTGCGTTCGCCGGATGGTAGCTGGACGGAGATTGATCGCTCGGACGAAATCATAGAAAACGCGCGCAATCTTGGTATCGACGCGCTGATCTCCATCGGCGGCGACGGCTCGTTGGCCATTGCGCAGCGTCTCGTGGAAAAGGGCATGCGTATTGTGGGTGTGCCCAAAACAATCGACAACGACGTATCCGGCACGGTCATGACGTTCGGCTTCGATACCGCCGTGAACACGGCGATTGAAGCGATCGACAAGCTGCACACGACAGCTGAGAGTCACGACCGTGTGATGGTGCTCGAGGTCATGGGGCGCGACGCTGGTTTCATTGCGCTGTACGCGGGCGTGGCCGGTACGGCAGACGTGATTCTCGTGCCAGAGATTCCGTGGAACATGGACAAAGTGTGCGAGAAGATCCGTGCGCGTGACGCGGCGGGACGCCGGTTCAGCATCGTGGTGGTGGCTGAAGGGGTCACCATGCCCGACGGTGAAGTGGGTGTCATTGGTGAGTCCCTGCCGGGGCAGGCTCGGCGCGTGGGAGGCGTTGCCGATGTGATCGCGCGCGAGATCCAGGTGCGCACCGGCAAGGAGACGCGTTCCCTGGTGCTCGGTCACTTGCAGCGCGGTGGCTCCCCTACCGGCTACGATCGTCTGCTGGCCACCCGATTCGGCGGTGCCGCGGTGGAGGCGGTGGCCAACAAGAAGTGGGGGCACATGGTGGCGCTCCAGTCGCCGCACCTGGTGACGATACCTATCGTGGACGTGCTTGATTCTCCAAAGCGGGTTGATGCAACGCACGACGTGGTGAGGACCGCACGGGCGGTGGGGATCAGCTTTGGCGACTGACGGGTAACAGTCAGCAGCCGGTAGCGGGTGAGGGTGGGCGTCACCTCTCAGGGACGCCGTCGTCCTCTAAGTGAGACAGTCGAGCCCGCTTCCAAATGGGTAGACAGACGGATTGTGCAGCTTACGCGCCCTTGTTCGGGCGTACTGACCGTGTTGTGCGGTTGGCACGGCTTCTGCACTGTTGAAAGCTGTCTGGACAGTATGGGAAGTTTGCAAGTTGCCGTAGGAGGCACGTATGAAACGTTCAATCCTGATGGTCGGTGGAATGCTCGTGGTGAGCGCGCTCACTGTGACCGTAGTCGAAGCGCAGGCCACTTCGACTGCCGGATCGCGCGCGACCGTACCCGACGTTCCCAAGGAATACGTGCCGCCCGCTGGCATGTGCCGGATCTGGCTGGATGCGGTTCCGGCTGCACAGCAGCCAGCCCCGACCGAGTGCAGTATTGCCGTTCGCAACAAGCCACCCAATGGCAAGGTGGTGTACGGGCCCAAGAAGGGTGCCTCAAACAGCAAAGGGCTGGAGAATATGCCCATCAAGCGCTTTGACAACAAAGCGAAAACCGGGCTGCCACCCATTCCCGGCGTCACCATTCCGCCCGGGAACAACCGCGAGCCGTGGGAGGCCAAGCGGATCTCTGACGACGAGTTGTTTGGCAGCCGGCAGGGTAACCTGCCGGTTTCGTCGTCTGCTGGCATGAACATGTTGCCGGCTGGCGCGGCGGGTTTTGATGCGTACGTAGGTCAGGGTGGCTTGTTGCTTGGAGCGGGGCAGATCAACGATCCGCGGTACTTTGCGGGCAACGCACCGCCTCCCGGTCGTGGCTCAACGACCTGTCTCGATCGTGATGGTGACGGCTGGTGCGACGATTTCCGTTTCGGGCCTCCCCCCTGTCTTGATCGCGATCAGGACGGACGCTGTGATGACCTGCCCGCGTTTGCTGCGCTTCCGTATCCACAGGTGCTGCCACAGATGCAGTCGGCGGTCGATGTGGTACAGGGACGCCAGAGCGTAGAGGTCGCGCAGTGGCTTGGCACCAACGAGTTCATTGCCCGACTCCCCGATCAGGGGCGCGGCACACCGTGGCGGGCGATCTTTCTCGATGCCAACAGCAATCAGTTGCTGCAGGTCTGGACGGATCGCAACAAAGACGGTCAGGTGGATCGCGTGGAAGTCTTTCGCAACGGCGAGCGGGTAAAGCTCATTCAGCGATAAAAAACGGTCGCACTGACCGCGCACCCTTTGCGTGCGCCGTTAGCTTTCGGTGTGCGCACCGTTTACGACCGATACCTGCCGCCGGACCGCGAAGCGTTTGTGGCGGCCAAGCCGTCCACCGGACGTGTGATTGTTATCGCGCCCACGCGCGCGGCCTGCGAAACGATCGAGCTGGCCGTCGGTCTGCATCTCGAGACGTTCCTTGAACGCACTCGCGGCGACGACCTGCGCCGCCTCGCCGCCAGTGGTCGCGGGTTTGGCATCGTGGCCGGCACCGGTACCGGCAAGACGCTGGCTATCCGGCCGATTGCGGAAACGATCCTCGGTACTGACTCGCTGCGCGTTGGTGTGATCAATCGTGAGCGTGAAGCGACGCCCGATACGCCAACGTGGAATGTGATCATCGTAACCACCGGCATTGCGCGCCGCTGGTTTCAGGATGGTGACATTCTGCCGCAGGACACCCTCATCGTTGACGAGATCCACCAGACGAGTGCCGAACTCGAACTCTGTCTGGCTCTGGGAAAGCGTACGGGCTGTCGCTTCATCTGGCTATCGGCCACGGTTGATCCCACGTTTTATTCGGCGTATCTCGAAAGCGCTGATGTGCTGGCAGTGAGTGCGTTCGATGCGGCGAAAGCGGCCAAGGTGGATGTGGTGCGCAAGCAGCCGGTTGAGTTTCTCGACGACGGATTCCTGCGCAAAGCGGTAAAGGCCGGCCGAGGCGTCGCGATGTTCCTGCCTACACGCGCGGCGGTGGAAGAGGCGGCCGCGTGGGTGCAGTCACGTTATCCGCGCATTGCGGCGGCCCATTATCATGGCGGCGAACCCATTCGCGTAATCCGTCCGTTTCTCGAGGGCGAAGTAGGGAAACCGTTTTTTCTGGCCATGACTGCAGCCGGCCAGAGCGCGCTCAATGTGCCGGGGCTCGACACGGTCATCATTGATGATTCGCGGTTTACCAATGTGATCATGCGCGGTCGCAATGTGCTGACACGCACGCACCTCGGGGCCAACGAAATCCTGCAGATGGCGGGACGTGTGCACGGGCGGGTAGCCGGTGGTCGGGTGCACATTCTCAGTGATCGCGACATTCACTTTGAATCACTGCGCCCCACGGCACCCGAGTTTCAACTGGCCGGTGATTCGGAGCGTGTGGCTCTCACCTGCGCGGGGCTCGGCGTTCGCGCTGATGATCTCGAGCTGCCGGTGCCGCTCGATCGCACGGCGTATCGCAAGGCGCTTACGCTGCTCGAATCGCGCGGTCTCGTGGACGGCGGTCGACTCACCGACTACGGACGTGCCGTCGAAGCGTTGCCGGTGGAGCGTGCCTGGGGCGAGCTGATTGTGCACGGCGAAGATGAACTGCTGCCGTTTCTCACCGTGATGAGCGGCATCGAGTCGTTGCACCGCATGACGCGCGACGATCGTAATCTCGAAGGGCTGGTGTTGCACGGCAGTGACCATCTGACTGCCTACAACCTGTACGCCGAAGCATTTGCCGAAGCGGGATACGTTGGCGAGGTGTACGGGCTGGCGCGTCATCTCTTTGACGCGGAGCGCATTGCCCCGTGGGCCGAACGTCGTGGCGTATTGGTGAAGTCGCTTGAGGATGCAGCACTCGCCATGGCCAGTGTATACCGCAGCGTGTCACGTCCGCTGCCGGCTGCCATGCCTTTTGCGCGGGAAAGCACATTGCGCCGCTTTCAGGATCTGCTGGCCGAGTTCATGCCGTTTGATCTCGTGGTTGATGAGGAAACGGTGGACGGGCAGTCGGCGCGCGTGTCGCGCACCAGTGTGTGTGGCAGCTGGGGTGCAGTGGCCGGCTCGTTGCGCTTCTTTGCTGATCGCTTTGGCGTACCGCGTGCGGGTATTGAGGGGACGCAGCTGTCGCTCGACCTCATTCGCCGGCATGCACATCGTCATCCGCCGGAACTGGTACTTGATCCGGGACGCGGACACACGCCGGTGGTTGAACGTCGTCGGGTGTCGTATTTCGGCTTTGAGCTGTCACGTGAATCCGAACCGCTGCGTGAATGGCGCGGTGAACAAGCCGAACGCGCGCGGGACCTGGTTGCTGAAGGGTTGGCCACCGGTCAGTTGCGGCATCATGCAGTGCGCCGCAATCACAACGCGATTGAACAGGTGCGTGAAGTGTGGCGACGGCTTGGCGGATCGACGCACAAACTTGGCCAGTCTGAACTCGCCGCGTGGTATCGTGCGCAGCTGAATGCAGCGTCATCGTGGGAAGACGTACGCCGTCTGGCGCTCGACTTTGACCTGCACGATTTCGTGAGCGAGGCGGAACTGGCGCGCGCGCGTGCGCTGCCCGACGATGTGATGGTGCGCGATCGCGAAGTGCCGCTGCTGTACGAAGTAGACACAGCCGATGATGGCACCATGCAGTTGGTGGTGCGATTGCGGCTGCCTGAGAAGTTGGCGCGTACGCTGGATGCCAGCGAAGTGCCGGCGTTGGGTGGCCCGCTGGCCGGACGTGCGTTGCGCTTTGTGGTCACGCGCGGTCAGCGAGGTGCAGTTCGCGCAGACACCATTGAAGAGCTGCAGGACAAGCTGGACGCGCCGTTCACGGATGAAGAGATCGCGGCGCAGTCACGCGCCCGCGATCAGAAACGTGAAGCGCGTGGCTCCCATGAACGCGGCGGGAGGAAAGGGCGCGGGGGGGGGAGTAGTGGCTACCGCGGCGGCGGTGGAAGTGGTGGTGGAAGTGGTGGTGGCGGTAGCCGTGGTGGCGGCGGCAAGCGCTCGGGCGGTGGCCGCCCCGGAGCCGGCGGTGGCCGAGGATCGTCCCGTGGTCCGGCACGCGGTCCCAAGCGGGGTGGGCGCTAAATCACCGGTCGCGCGACAGTCTGATCCCGTGCGTGCGGTGGTCTGATTCGCTCAGTCGCCGTCAGGGTAGTAGTACTCCAGACACACCTCGCACACACCGTGCGATGTTCCGGGAGGCATCTGTTCAATCCACGCCGGTACCCAGTCCCAGCCCGAGTTGTCGGCGCGTCGAACGAGCCGGCAATGGGCGCATTGAAGAATCAGACCGTCAGCTAACGCATAGCGTGCGCGGTCCGGCAGTTTTGGTTCACGCTGCGTCGTATCATGCGGCCGTGATGTCACCAGCGTATTGATCACCACAAAGCCGCCGCTGTTTGCCAGCGCGTACACCTTCATCGCGAACTGGCGGTAGGTGTCAGCCGACGAGCACTCGTACACGTGAGATAACGGTTGCAATGCGCTTCCCACTTCTGGTGCCCGTTCGAAGAGCTTTTCGTAAAACGCACGCAGCGGTGTGGCAATCACATCGAGGTATCGATGTCCAATCCACGAGGGAGTGGCCTCCAGAGTAGTCGCTCCATTCTCGAGCGCGAACTCTACCCAGGCGGGATTCACATACGCGAGCACGCCGTCAGGAAACAACCCGAAAACGCTCGCCGGATGCGACTCGAGTTGCTCCAGCACGAAGTGTGGAGCCAATCGCTCGGCGAAGCCGGCGGCGAGACGTTCGCCAAGTGGCTGTAGATGACTGTTGATGATGACGTGTCGTTTGTTAGTTGCCTGCTCCCGCGCCCCGCTGTCGCACCGCGATGTACGAGAAGTTGAAGCACATCTCTTCGTCAGATCCGAGGCCACCGTACACCGGTTGCTCTTTGGGATTGAAGTAGGTGCAACGCACACGAAGCTTGGTGCCGGCGATTTGGTCGCGCGTGAACAGCTTGGGCTGCGCGAAGGTGAAGTCACGCTGCCAGCCAAGATCCCATCGAGGAATGGCCAACAGCATTTCTGATGCTGCCCCCTCACGCTCGAGAGTTACTTCGCCGGAGTGTCCTACGCCATGCATGTGAAGGTTTGCGGAATGCAGCTCCAGACCATCAATGCGATCGCGCGGTACACCGGTAATGGCTGCGATGTAGCCGAGGTAATCACCGAGATCTTCGGTGAGGGAGACGCTCGCTGTGTCGCCCGGCGGCACAATGATGGAGCCGGGCCGATCGCCGTTCATCCAGTCGTTGTTTGTCTGTGCGAGATGAAACGCCGGACGTTCAACGGAAGCTGCGGTCATGAAATCCAGCCGTGATCCTTCGTCACGCTCGCCGGCTGCATCTTTGGTGTAATAGTGCAGCTGCACCACCAACACCGAACCGGGTTGAACACGAATGCCCGTGCCCTTGGGGAACACGTGACCATCCATGCCCGGCGCCCAGTGTGCGAGCCAGAAGTTGCCGCGACTGAGTTCGCGGACACCGTCGGGGTACTTGGTTTCGTACGCTGCCCGGTTGGCCCGATTGCCAAGGCGATCGGGTACGGCGCCGCCAAAGCACTGATAACCTTCGCCTTCTTCGGCGTCAGCGAGTTCGCGAAACCGATCGGCCAGTGAGGGCGCGATGGCAAACACCACAAAGTGATGCGCCACTTTCTTGTTGCCAGGCACCGCACGGAAGCCGGTGATGAATGCTTCCTTGTCTGGTGTCCAGTCTACCACAAAGCAGCGGTAGTCATCCGACCGCTTCTGATTGGGCAGATACGATCCGTCGGGCAGCACGTTGAGCGAGAGATCCGCAGCAAAGCTGCCATGCGACGGGCCGTGTCCCATGTCAGCATGGCTGGCCGTGGCAACAACCGCCGGATCGGGCGTCGGCTCTCCTTTGGGGAAACCAGCGTCCCGCCAGCGCTGCACCATATTCACGACGTAATCGGCCAGCATCGGGTTGCCGATGTATTCCTGATGTCCGTCCTCGGCGAGCCACGGCGGCATGTGCCGCTCAACTATTGCACGTGCGATACGCCGCCGGCGCGAATAGGTCTCTTCCGGATCGTTCATCGACCACGAAACACCGGTGTCGCTGTGGCAACGCAAGCAGTTCTGCACGAGCACCGGTCGCACGTCGCGGTAATACGTGGGATCCTGCTGAGCACTTGCCGGTGCATCGCTGGCGCTTGTTGCCTGAGCGCTCGTCGCAGCAAGCGTTGCACCATTGTCGCTGGCAACGGTTGTGGTATTCGTCGCATCGGCCAGGGAGACGCCAACAAAAACTGCTGCCGCAGCGGAACTGATGGTGGCGGCAAGTCGGCGGGACGGTCGCAGCACGGTTCGCAGCATACGCATCATGGTAAGGCGGGGGTTGGAGACGCGGACCTCATGTGCGCCGGCCGCGCATCACGCACAGGCGGCGCCCGGTGCCGTCTCGGGGCATCCGTAAGTGTATGAATCAACGCCCGTTACACGGCAGCGTCAATACTGTATGTCTCGGTGCGATCGATCGTGAAGCCGCGCGCGAGATAGTTGGGCAACGCGCTTGGTGCATCGAGACTGCACGTGTGCAACCAGACGCGCTTCGCCCCGCGCTCCCAGGCCAGTCGCACCGCCTCCCCCAACAGCCAGGCTCCCAGGCCATGGCCAAAGAGCTCGGAGATCAGGCCGAGATACACAATCTCAACGCTGTGGTCCGGGTGCTGATGCAGCTCCAGCATGCCGCCGTCCAGCAGCGGTGGGGAATCTACCGCGAATGCGATGACCTGCGGCTGGGCCAAATAGTTGGCCAGTCGCTCGTCGGTCCATGCGTCCCGGTCGTACCAACGCCACGGCGCACCGACCCTCTTGTACAGCGCGCGCCACTCAGTGATCGCCGTTTGATCGAGCGCCCGCAGCGTGGCCGATCTCGTAGGTGGCGTACCGGGGCTGAATAGCGCGGGGTCGTTGAGCGAGAGATAGTGCCGCTCGACGAGCGTTCTCCCTGTAGAGCTCGGACCATTCGTCCGAGAAATCTCGTGTGCAGTCTCAGCGGAATCTGACATGAAAGCGGCAGTGATCGGTCACAGGTGCGTAACGCGACATCAGGACTGGTCTGAAGGATGGTATGTAAAGCAATGTTAGACAACAGCTTGCAGAGTTTTTTCTGACGTCTCTTGCGCTTTGGACTACTCAGTCCTAGTTTCCCTTCCACGATGTCTGACCGACGCCTTCAAATCCTCGACGCAGCCGCGATCATGATCGCCGAGCGCGGATACACCGCCACTTCAGTGGACGATGTCATCCGCGGCGCGAAGCTTAGCGGAAAAAGCCACTTCTATCACTACTTCCGCTCCAAGGAAGAACTGGGATACGAAGTGCTCAACCGACAGTTCGAGCGTTTTACCGAACGTGGCTTGGCGATTTTGCGCGAACCGATGATCGATCCGCTGGAGCGACTGTCGCTGTTCATTGACGCTGTCGTTGCTCTGCAGGTTGAGCGGGGTGGGCGAGGCGGCTCGCCGTTCGGGAATCTCGCGGCCGAGTTGGCCGACGCGCACGAGGGATTCCGCGTGCGCATCGAAGCGGTGTTCGAGCGTTGGGCCAGTCAGATCCGGTCACTGCTGTGGGAAGCACGTCCGCAGTTGCATGACGACGTCGATGCTGTGCGCTTGTCGCGCTTCATCATTGCGACGCTGGAAGGTGCGGTGCTCATGACGCGTGTTAAGCGCGATCTGGGAGTGCTTGAGGGCATCGCGATCGACCTGAAGCGGTTTATTGGAACACATGTGCGTGATGGCGGCGCGGTCGTTGCCATGACGGCATCGGGATCGGGCACACGAGGAGTGGAGTAGGGGGACCGTTCCTCTCGCTCGGAGCGCCAATGCTCCGAACGTGCGGTTCGGCAACGGGTGGTGAGGCCACACTTATTGTGGCCAGGGAGCAACGGGTTATGGTTTCGTCCAACGAGTTGGTGGCAAAGCGTGAGGCATCCGACGCTGACATGTCGGAAACGCAGGTTGAGCTGACCGCCGAAGAGAAACTCGATCGCGTAGCGCGCCGTGCGCAGTTCGAGCGCGAAGCGCTCGTGCATCTGGATGCGCTGTACTCGTTTGCACTCAAACTTGCGCGCTCCCGGGATGACGCCGAAGATCTCGTGAGCGACACCATGCTGCGTGCGATTGAACGGTGGGAGCAGTACCACCTGGGCACCAACATCCGTGCCTGGCTCTTCACCATTCTTTATCACGTGTTCGTGAGCCGCAAGCGCCGGATCGATGCACGTGAAGTGCATCAGCCCGAAGACACCGAAGGATGGGCGCTGTTTGAAGCCGTCGGTGAAGCCGATCCCGAGGGCCGGTTCTACGATTCGTTCCTTGACGACGAAATCACGCGCGCCATTCGTGCGTTGCCGGAAGAGTATCGTGCGGCCGTCGTGCTGAGCGATCTGCAGGGGTTGCGCTACGCGGAAATCGCCGAGGCGCTCGGCGTACCGGAAGGCACGGTGAAGTCACGTCTGTTCCGCGGCCGCCGTATTCTGCAAAAGAAGTTGGCCGGCTACGCGGTGGACATGGGATACATCAAGCCGTCGTCGGTGGTGGACCGCTCGCAGGCAGTAGCAGCAGCGTCAGTCTGATCGTATTGACGGCGACGCGCTGCGTTCTGCGCGGTTGCCGTCAAATCGCATGGCACCGGACGCACGCGCCAGTTCTTCGAGCGCTCGGTCCACAGTGCCGCTCCATTGATGCAAACGCAAACGCAGCGCGGCCAGCTCGCCCGCTGCGTTTGCTGCGTTTGCAGATGCGACATCACGCTCCCGCTCCACCTGCGACACACGTTCGCGCAGCTGCAGCAGCTGTGAGCGCTCCTGCTCAAGTGTGCTCAACCGCTCGGTGAGTCCGGTCGTTCTTTCCTGTACGCGTGCCAGCTCGTTTTGCGCCAACGTGGCAGCCGCGCTGTGCTGCGCTGCCGCTTCTGCGGTTTCCTGTTGCAACGTAGCCAGCAATGTGGCGCGCTCACGCAGCGTCGCCACTTCGCTTTCGAGCTGTTCTCGCGTGCGCTCGGATTCCTCGAGCAGCGCGTGCACCATGCCCCGCGTGCGTGTTTGCAACTCGCACATGGCACGCCACGTGTCGCGCTCCTGCACCAATGCGCGCCGCGTGGAGAGATCGCGTCCCAGAATCTCTCGCAGCCGCGTAAGCCGTGCGACCAGCGAACCGTTGCCGTTAACACGTGTGGCATCGCCAAGCAGGCGCTGCGCCTCCTGGATCTCCCGGTCAAGCAGCGCGGCACGCTCTGCCTGTTCATCACGCGCGCGACGGGTTTCGTCGAGTGTGGTGAGTGCTTCGCGCAGCGCGCACAGCTCAACCGCGAGCCGGCGTACGCCGCGCGCTTCACCTTCGGCCACCAACCAGCGCAAGGAGGCAACATAGCCGCGCTCGAGCGTGGGGTCGGGCGTATGCCGCGGCACGCCGGGCACCGGATGATCGGGAGTGCGTCTGGCGTCCACTCAGAGCCGCTCGCGATCGGCGCCCACTACAACAGCAGGGCGTGAGCGGGCGCGATGGCGCGCCGCTTTGGCCCGGTTGCCACAGGTGCCCATATCACACCACCGACGCGTGCCGTTGCGCGACGTGTCGAGAAACACGCGCGTGCACCGCGCATCCGCGCAGCGACGCACGCGCGGCAGTTCGTTGATCACCAGCGAATCGGCCGCCGATTCCACAATCGGAATCATGAGACCGGCAAACGCGTCACCCGTTGGCACAAACACGCGCACGGCCGACCCGTCGTCGCGTGTTTCCACCCGTCGTGTGCCGGTGGAGCGTCCCAGCACGCGGTTGATTTCGGCAATCGCGTCATCGCGTACGCGCACATTCACCAGCGAGCGTTCCGCCAGCCCGCGCAACGCGGCACGCACGCGGCGTGCATCAACCAACGTGGCGGTGGCTGCGGCGGGCTGGAGCAGGGCGCGTCGATCGAGCCCTGAGGCGCGTTCCTGGTCAACCACGCCCATGTCCACGAGCCATCGCACCAGGGCGTTGAAGTCGCGCAATAAATCGCCGCGCGGAATGAGTGGCGCAGCGTCCGTGTTTATGAACTCGAGCCAAAGCCGGGTGCGGGGCGCGGTTTTGTGTGACGAACGCGACCGCCCGGGGGCCCGCGGAGTCAGGGGCGATGAGGCGGGCATGTATTGTGCGCTACGTTACTCCGATTCGTGGCTGCAAGCAAGCAATGATTGTGCAAAAGTTTAGGTTGGTCTCATGATACAACTCGGAACAGGGCACGTTCGAACGGTAATCGTGGGCAGCGCCAATCCGGTGAAAGTAGCCGCTGTGAGTGCGGTGCTTGGCCGGCTCGCACCCGAGGCCTCGGTGCGCGGCGTGGCTGTCGATTCCGGCGTACCGGCGCAACCGTGGGGCGACGAGCAAACCATTCAGGGCGCCCGCACCCGTGCACGACACGTGTTGCGCGACCCGACAGTTGACCTGGCCATCGGGCTTGAAGGTGGCGTCGTGGACATGGGTGACGGCCGGGTGCGCACCTGCGCCTGGGCGGTGGCGATTTCACGGGACCTGCGCGAGGGAGTGGGTGGCTCCCTCGTTGTCACGCTGCCCGACCGGGTGGCCGAACGGCTGCGTGCCGGTGAGGAGTTGGGACACGCCATGGATGCGGAGGCTCACGTCACCGGCACCAAACACGGGCGCGGCGCGGTGGGCATACTCACCGCCGGTCTGGTGGACCGGCAGCGTGCCTACGAGCCGCTCATTGCCTACGCGTTGGCGCCCTGGCTGGCGGCGCCGTTTTTCGGGTCACGACTTTAAATCAGCCTCCGTTGGGCGGTAGAGCAGCATGGCCTGGTGTGCACCGCGCACGACCGCGTCGGAGCAGCTGCCGAGTACAAAGCGTGCCAGTCCGGTGCGTCCGTGCGTGGCCATCGCGATCGCGCCGGCGTTGATCTGATTGGCGTGCTCAATGATGGCCCGGGCGGCGGTCATATCGGTGGAGACCTCGGTTGTGGTGCCCTCCGGCATGGACTCGGTGAGTCCCTTCAAGCGCTGCTGTGCCTCGTGTTCCTGCCGCGTGAGGTCGCCTTCGTCGGCCAGCAGTGAGTCGGCCCCAAAGGGCGCCATCGGAATGGCATGAGGGATGGCCACCGTGAACAGCTCAATGGACTCACCGAGCGCTTCGCCCAGACGCGTGGCGTGCGGCAGGATGGCATCGCCAAACGCCGAGCCATCGAGCGGAACGAGGACCTTGCCGTGCGGCAGCTTGACCGGTTCGTCGGGTCCGTGCGAGGGGCGGATGAGAAAGACCGGCGCCGGTGCGCGCTGCAGAAACGCCGTGGCCACGCTGCCCAGCCACAGGCGTTCAAGTCCACTGCGTCCGTGCGTTGTCATGATGATGAGATCCGCTTTGATGCTCACCGCATGTTCAGCGATCGCCTCTACCACGGTGCCCTCGAGCAGCGTGCCAACGGCGGAAACACCGTCGGCGGAGAGATTGGCGGCAACCGTCTGAATGGCCGCCGTATCGGCCGCGCGCCGTGCTTCGAGGGCGTCGGTATCCATAACCGGAACCAGCACTTCGCCCGGTACAAACGGCACGTAGGCGCTGGGATCGAGCACGGTGGTTACATGGATCTCGGCTCCGGTGCGCCGCGCGATATCGACTGCGACGGGCAGCGCCTTGGCGCTGAACGGTGAGCCATCGAGTGGAACGAGCAGTGTTTTATACATGAGGGGCTGGCCTGCGTGGGAAGGGACGCAATAGGGACCTCTGTCATCTCAGTATATTGCCTTCATGTCGTCTGCGGGGTCAGGGGTTGCCTGTCCCGCATGACGGAGCGCTTCCCCCTGTTCCGGTGTAATGACAACCAGTCCGCACGTGTGCGTGGCGCGGGTCCGATGGGCCGATGTCGATCTCGTCGGCATTGCCCGATACAGCGCGTTCACGCGGTATATCGAGAAAGGCGAGCAGGAATGGCTGCGTGCAGCGGGGCTGCCCTACTCGGAGATCTTTAACGCGCCGGATATCTGGATGCCGCGCCGCCACTTGAGCATCGAGTATTTCGCACCCGCCAGAATCGATGAGGCGCTGGCGCTTGTGACATACGTGCCGCGCGTGGGCGACACGTCGCTCACCTTCAACGTTGACGTCATCGGCATTGCTGATGAGCAGCCCAAGGCGTCGGCAACGGTGGTCGTGGTGTGTGTGGACGTTGAGCAGTTTCAGAAGCGTCGGTTGCCTCGGCTCATTCGTGACGCCATTGCGCCCTTTGTCATGGACCGTGACGCTGCAATCGCCGCGTCGTTGCCGATCCGCCGGGATCTGGCGTCGCGCACTAACTTGCTTTGACTATGACTGATTCCGTATCCGCCACCACACCGAATGCGTCACAGACGCCGTCCTCCGCCCGCGCCGCCGCTGCTGCGGAGGCCGGACAGTACGTGCGTAAAGGGTTTGGCCTGAAAGCCGAAGTGCAGGACACGCTGGCCGCCGACTATACCGGGCGACTGGTGGACCTGCTGCGTGAGCGCGACTTCTCACTGACCGTTGGAGACACCACCGTTCGTCTCGCGCGTGAGTTTGGATTCTGCTACGGCGTGGAACGCGCTGTTGACTACGCGTATCAAACGCGTCAGAAGTTTCCTGACCGTCGCATTTTTCTGGCGGGCGAGATCATTCACAACCCGCATGTGAATGTGAAGCTGCAAACGATGGGCATCACCTTTCTTGACTCCAAGGGGACGGGGTTTGACTACTCGCCCGTGGAGCCCAACGATGTGGTGCTGCTGCCTGCGTTTGGCGTCACCATTCACGACTTCGAGACACTGCGTGCGCTCGGTTGCGTGATTGTGGACACCACCTGCGGTTCGGTGCTCAATGTGTGGAAGCGCGTGGAAGCGTATGCGCGCGACGGTTTCACGGCGCTCATTCACGGCAAGTACTACCACGAAGAAACGCGCGCGACGGCGTCACAGGTGGAGAAGTATCCCGGCGGCACGTATCTGGTGGTGCGCGATATGGATGAGGCCGAGTTGGTGATGCGCTACATCGAAGCGTCGCAGGGGAAGCAGACTTCAGAGCCGGCTCTCACACGCGAGCAGTTTCTTGAGCGCTTCGCGAAGCAGGCGCCGGCGCACTTCGATCCCGACTTGCATCTGGTACGAATTGGCGTGGCCAATCAGACCACGATGTTGGCGCGCGAGTCACTGGCCATTGCGCACGCCGTTGGTGAAGCGATGGAACGCGCGTACGGCGCCGAACATCGGGCGGCACACTTCCGTTCGTTTGACACCATTTGCAGCGCCACGCAGGAGCGTCAGGACGCGGTGGTCGAGATGCTCAAGGAGCCACTGGATGTGATGGTGGTGGTGGGCGGATACAACTCGAGCAATACGATTTCGCTGGCGGCGCTGTGCGCGGAACAGGTCAAGACCTACCACATCAGCGATCCCGACGAGGTGGATGTGGCTACCAATACCGCGCGTTTTCGCACGATCGGTCCGCATGGTGAACTGGTCACGAGCACCGAGTGGATGCCCACCGGTTCTCCCTTGCGCATTGGCATTACGGCCGGCGCCAGCACGCCCAACAATAAAATCGGCGAAGCGATCGCGCGGGTGTTTGCCATACGCGGTATCGAGGCGGAAACGCTGGTGTAGCGGGTCCGGCACGGTGAACGCGGCGGTGAGACATCTCGGGCCGATGGCGGGTACAACAACTGTCCCCGCTACCCGAGGGTTGGTTATGAACGAAGCTATTAAGCTGTTGGGTTTTGCCGTGCCATCATTCACCCGTGCACGGCTGCGCCTGAGCATTGCAGCACTTTTCATGACAAGCAGCGTCCTGGCCGGCTGTGGAAACGGCACCGGCCCGTCGGACGGACCGCCCGACGAGATTACTACGTTGCCGCGACCGCTCACTGCGATAGAACAGGACGCCATCCAGGCCGGTAACAGCTTTGGCGTGTCGCTGCTCAAGCAGCTGGCCAGCCAAGGTTCGCCGCAAAACGTCGTGATTTCGCCTTTCAGCGCGTCGGTGGCACTGGGCATGGCGTACGCCGGTGCAAATGGCGCGACCGCGACCGATATGCGCAGCGTGTTGGGCTGGGGCGATCGGTCGCGCGACGAGATTATGTCGGCCTATCGTGAACTGCCGGCGTTGCTGACGGGGCTCGATGCTGCCGTCACCGTGCAAAGTGCGAATGCCATGTGGGTGCGCGATCAGTTTACCATACAGCCACAGTACGTGACTGATATGCGCACGTTTTTTGGCGCCGATGTGCGCAGCGGTGATTTCGGACCCGCTACCGTTGCCGACATGAACAGCTGGGCCAGCGAGAAGACCAACGGGTTGATCCCAACCGTTGTCGACCAGCTCTCCGATGAGATGGTGGTGATGCTGATGAACGCGCTGTACTTCAAGGGCTCGTGGCGAACGCAGTTTGATCCGGCCCGTACGCAATCGCAGCGTTTCACGCAAAGCAACGGCACCGCGCTGCAGGTACCGATGATGCGACGCACCGGTGACATGTTGTACGCGTCATTTGACGGTGCACAGTGGGCCGAGTTGTCGTACGGCAATACAGCGTACGTGATGACGCTGGTGTTGCCTGACAGCGCGACATCCGTGCAGTCGTGGCTTGCCTCGAGCACTGCTGCGTCGCTGGCAACGGGATTCGCGAGCCTTTCCGGGCAATCCGTTGAACTGTCACTGCCGCGCTTTCAACTGAAAGTTGGCTACCAGCTGAAAGATGCATTGAGTGCCATGGGTATGGGCGTGGCGTTTGATCGATTCAACGCGGATTTTACACGCATCGCCGACGACCTGTTCATGACGCATGTGAAGCAGGATGTGTACATCGACGTAAACGAAGAAGGCACCGAAGCGGCGGCAGTGACGCAAGTGGGCATCGGTGTAACCTCAGTGCCTGTGCGTCCCGTGATGACAATCGACCGCCCCTTTCTCTTCTTCATTCGAGACCGGATTGGTGGCACGCTGCTGTTCGCCGGACTCATTGATAATCCACTCGCTCAATAATCAATGCTGAGAGTAACAGCAGCGCGCGCTGCCAGACGCGTTATGCTTGGGCTGCCGCTGCTTGCTACGCTTACGGCGTGTGTCGGGTCATCACGAACAGCGGTGGGTGGTGCGGTGGCGCCGCCGGCACCAGTGCGCATGTTGCTGGTGAATGACGTGTACGTCACCGATACGCTGCGTGATGGAAGCGGTGGTCTCGCCCGTGTGGCCGCGTGGCGTGATTCCGTACAGCGCGCCACCGGTGAGCGCGTGCTGTTCATGCTGGCGGGTGACGTGTTCTCGCCGTCGCTGCTGAGCAAGTGGTTCAGCGGCCGGCAGATGGTGGAAGCATTCAACGCCGCACAACTCGATTACGCGACGCTCGGCAACCATGAGTTTGATGTCTCGCGCGATGAGTTCACGCAGCGCCTGAAGGAATCACGCTTTCAATGGCTCTCGGCCAACTGCGGTTACGGTGATGGAACGGCGTTCCCTGATGTGCGTGGGTGGGATACCGTAACCGTTGCCGGCAAACACATTGGCATATTCGGGACCACGGTGGTCGCGGAGTATCGCTCCTGGGTGCGCTGCAGCGATCCCGATGTAGCGGGCCGTGCGGCGGTGGATACCCTGCAGGCGCTTGGCGTGGATCTGGTGGTGGGACTCACGCACCGCTTCATTTTTGAAGACAGTGCCACGCTGGTGAACGATCCCCGTGTCACACTGTTGCTTGGCGGCCATGAACACGATGGACGACGGGTTGAAAAAGACGGACGGCTGCTGGTGAAGGCTGCGTCGAACGCGCGAACGGCGGTGTATGTGGAGGCGCATCAGGCTGCCGGTAACGCAGCGCGAAATACTGCATCCGGCGGCCCTCCGGGCAATCCTTCAGGCTGGACCCTGCGCGACACGCTGCTTCGACCATCGCGTGATTGGCCTGAGCAGCCGGCCACGGCGCGCGTAAACGCGGCGTGGAGTGACACGCTCATCGCGCGCATTGGTGCGGACCGCCTGCTGGGCCGGGCGCCAGAGGCAATAGACGCCGTAGACAGCACGTTGCGCTCGGGCGAAAGCCGCTTTGGCAATCTCGTGACCGACGCATACCGGATTGGCACGCAGGCCGACGTGGCACTGCTCAACTCCGGTGCCATGCGGCTTGACGATATGCTTGGCCCGGGGGAAATCGGTGTCCATCTGGTGGAGAGCGTGTTTCTGTTTGCTGACGAGACACGCATTGTCACCTTTGAGCTGAGCGGTGCACGACTTCGCGAGTTGCTGGAGCATGGTGTGTCGCCGGGCCGGCTCGGGACCGGCGCGTATCCGCAGGTGAGCGGCGTGCGCTTTACCTACGATGCGCGATTGCCCAACGGAGCACGCATTGTCGGGCCGCTGCGACACGATGACGGGCGCATCATTGAAAACGATGAACTGCTCCGTGTGTCGTTTCCGTCGTATCCCGCCTGCCTTGGTGGCGACGGCTATGTGATTCCTGAAGCGCAACAAGCGTGCAGGGCATTTGCCTCCGATGTGACCACAGCGCCGCGCAGCGCGGACCTCGTGATCCGCCATCTTGAGCGCATGCAGGGTACGATTGTGGCGCCTCAGATCGGTCGCGTGACGCGTGTACGGTAACGCGGGGGCACGACCGATTGTGCGGCTTGTGGCTGGCTGCCGCCCGGGCGTGGTTGTGCAGCGTGTGGCGCTGAGCTAGCGTCTACGCATCACGGGCGTGTCGGGTGGCGGCGATGCCGCGGCCACGGATCACTCTGCAGAACGTTCGTGTGATTGATTCCCACCGTTCAGGAGCTGCACGTGTCTTCGCATGAACCCATAACGCCGCGCGATTCGGATGCGATCGCGCGAATGCGGCTCCACGGCAAGGTCGCCATTGTGACCGGTGGTACGCGCGGGATCGGATTTGCCGCCGCTACCACCCTCGCGCGCGCTGGTGCGCGTGTTGTGGTGTCGAGCCGTAAAGCCGATCATGTGCATGCCGCAGAGGTTGCGCTACGCGCCGAAGGACTCGACGTCACGGGCATTGTCGCGCACATGGGAGAGATGGACGATGTGCGCGGACTCGCGGCGCGAACGGTTGAGGCGTACGACGGAATCGATATCATCGTCAACAATGCGGCCACCAATCCGGTGTTTGGTCCGTTGCAGCAGCAGCGCGAAGATGTGTTCGCCAAGATCATGGCGGTCAACGTGCTCGGCCCGCTTGAGCTCTGTCGTGCATCGCATTCAGTCATGCAGGAGCGCGGTGGTGGCAGTATTGTGAACATCTCCTCCATTGGCGGCGTGTCGCCTGAGCCGGGACTGGGGCTCTACTCCGTAAGCAAAGCTGCCCTTATCTCGCTTACCAAGGTGATGGCACAGGAGTGGGGCGCTGATGGCATTCGAGCCAATGCCGTGTGTCCGGGACTCGTGAAAACAAAGTTTGC
The DNA here is from genome assembly GCA_011390805.1 of Gemmatimonas sp. Taxonomy (GTDB): domain Bacteria; phylum Gemmatimonadota; class Gemmatimonadetes; order Gemmatimonadales; family Gemmatimonadaceae; genus JAABRT01. Next base: position 42,966 of record JAABRT010000010.1, read on the forward strand.
CGCGGCATTGTGGCAGGATCCGACGATTGCGCACGCGATCACCGACAGACAGCCGATCGGACGCATTGGCACACCCGATGACATTGCCGGACTCATTCTCTTTCTGGCCAGTGATGCCTCGTCGTACTGCACTGGTGGCGTGTACATGGCAGAAGGCGGATATCTGGCGTGAGTGAATCGGTTGAAACGCTGCTGGAACGCGCACGACAGTTCGTGCATGAGGTGCTGATTCCGCGCGAAGCGGAGCTGCTGCACAACGACTGGCCAATCATCGAGCCTCTCCTCGATGAGCTCCGGGCACAGGCACGAGCCCGCGGCTTGTGGGCGCCGTTTTTGTCGCGCGAGCACGGTGGTGCCGGACTTTCGCTTGAGCAGTTTGCGCGACTTTCAGAAGTGTTGGGCTGGTCTCCGTTTGGACACTACGTATGCAACTGCCAGGCGCCTGACGTGGGCAACATGGAGCTGCTGCACCAGTTTGGTACAGCCGAGCAGCAGGCACAGTGGTTTGTGCCGTTGTCGCGGGGTGAGATACGAAGCTGTTTTGCGATGACGGAACCCGACAACGCAGGCTCGGACCCAACGCGCTTGAGCACGCGCGCTGTACGTGACGGCAATGAGTATGTGATTACCGGACACAAGTGGTTTACGTCCAGCGCAGACGGTGCCGCGTTTACGATTGTCATGGCAGTCACCAATCCCGATGCGGAACCGCACGCACGGGCATCGCAAATCGTGGTGCCGATTCCTACTCCCGGCTTCACGCTCGTGCGGAACATCTCAGTGATGGGCGAGAGCGGTGGTGGGTGGGCCAGTCACGCTGAAGTTCGCTTTGATGAAGTTCGCGTGCCTGTGACCAACCGCCTTGGTGATGAGGGCGCCGGTTTCACTCTCGCACAGGAGCGATTGGGTCCGGGGCGCATTCATCACTGCATGCGCTGGATCGGTATCTGTGAACGGGTGTTTGATCTCATGTGTCGGCGCGCGGTGTCTCGCGAGGTGTCGCGTGGTGAACGCTTGGCGTCCAAACAGGCGGTGCAGTTCTGGATCGCTGACTCCCGCATTGAGATTCATGCAGCACGATTGATGGTGCTTGACGCCGCCTCACGCATTTCGCGCGACGGTCAGCGCGCCGCGCGTGAAGAAATCGCGTACATCAAGGTGTTTGTGGCCAATGTGTTGCAACGCGTACTTGATCGCGCGTTGCAAGCGCACGGTGCGCTTGGCATGACCGACGATACGCCCATTGCGTGGTGGTTCAGACACGAGCGCGCCGCGCGCATTTACGATGGTGCAGATGAAGTGCACAAGTCAGTGATCGCTCGACGCGCGTTGGCACCCTATCTGAAAGCCGCGAACAGCTCGTCATGAGTGACAAGGTGGGCGGCCCGCATGATACGCTCACGGTGAAACCGGGAGACACACTCAACTCGGCGGCGCTCACTGTCTGGTTGCACGCCAACGCACCACAACTGCTTGGCACATCAACGCAGCCGCTGCGCGTGACACAGTTTGGCGGTGGCTTCTCGAATCTTACCTATCGCATTGACGGTGCTGCGGCGCCCATGGTGCTCAGACGCCCACCGCATGGCGTATCCGGTAGCGTGGCCCACGACATGTCACGCGAGTATCGCCTGCTCTCGGCGTTGCATCCCGCCGGAGTGCGTGTCCCGCAACCGCTGGCCTTCTGCGACGACGCCAGCGTGCTGGGCGCACCGTTCTATCTGATGGAGTTGGTGGAGGGCGTGATTCTTCGCGGCGCACCGCCGTCAAATGTGCGATTTGATGCGCAGGTGGCCGAGCAACTGTCTCGCGCCTTCGTACAACAGCTTGTGGCGCTGCACGCACTCGAAGTTGAAGCACTTGGCCTTGGTGATCTCGGACGCCCTGAGGGCTATGTCATGCGACAGGTGCTGGGCTGGCGCAAAAGATGGGAAGCCGCGAAGACCAGCGAGGTCGCGAATATTGATTCGATTTCGGAGTGGCTGGCGGCCAACGCTCCCGCCGAGCGTGGTGCTTCGCTCATTCACAATGATTTCAAGTACGACAATCTCGTGCTCGATCCGCAAAATCTCACGCGCGTGCGCGCGATTCTGGATTGGGAGATGGCGACCGTTGGCTGTCCGCTCATGGATCTCGGCACGTCACTGGCGTACTGGGTGGAGCCCAACGATCCGCCGCTGTTGCGGTCGCTTGGACTCGGGGCAACTGCAACTGACGGAAGCTTTACCCGACAGCAGGTGGTAGACGCCTACAGCGACGCCAGTGGAATACCCGTGGCCAATCCTGTGTTCTACTACGCGTTTGGCGTTTTCAAGCTGGCGGTGGTTGCGCAACAGATTTTTGCGCGCCACGTTGCCGGACTCACCAGCGATGCAAGGTTTGCGCAGCTGGATCAGGCCGTAGCTGTGCTTGGTACGTGCGCCGCCGATGCTATCGAGCGAGATGCTATCGGGCGGTGAGGTTCACGCTGGCGCTTGCCGGACCACGTCCATGCTCGCAGGGTAGCACTGCTTTCCGCGTCCGCTTGAGTCGGATGCGTCACTTTCCTCACGGAGACAATGTTATGTCCAGACTTCGCAGCACCTTCTTGCCATTGCTCGCTTCTGCATCCGTTCTGCTCGCGGCCTGCGGCGGTGATACCACCGACGACTCGGCCTCGGAAATGGCGGAAGAGGCGGCGGCAGAAGTCGGCGCTGCTATTGACCAGACTGCCGAGTCGGTGAGCGCAACACTGAATGGTGACGCTGAGCGGCCGAACCCCGTCACCACTACGGCCACCGGCAATGCGTCGTTCACCGTTTACGCCGACAGCATCATGTACGCCGTCAACGGCAATAACCTGATGGGTGTCACGGCGGTGCACATTCACCGCGGTGGGCCGGAAGACGCGGGTCCTCCCATTGCCACGCTCTATACCAGCGAGTCGGGAACAGATTTCGCGACGGGTACGCTTGGAGCCGGTGCAATTACGCGTGAAACGTCGCTGATGGGCGAGACCACCTTTGATGAACTGCGCGAACTCGTACGCACGGGTGGCGCGTACGTAAATGTGCACACCAAGGCGAATCCGGGTGGAGAAGTCCGCGGGCAGATCACGACCAGCGGGATGATGTAGCAGCCTGCTGCAATCGGAAAAACGGGGCGGGATCCGAACCATGGATCCCGCCCCGTTTGTCTATCGTAGCGCTGTGCGGCGCGTCAGCCGCCATACACCTCGAACAATCCTGCCGCGCCCATCCCGCCACCAATACACATTGTCACCAATCCAAGCCCACCACCACGTCGCTGCAGTTCGTGGACCAACTGCGTGGTGAGCTTCGCACCGGTGGCACCAAGTGGATGCCCCAGTGCTATCGCACCGCCGTTCACATTGGTACGTGATGCGTCCATCTCCAGATCTTTCATTACGGCGAGCGCCTGCGCGGCAAAGGCTTCGTTGAATTCGATGAGCGCTACATCGCTCAGCGATACGCCCGCGCGAGCCAACACTTTGGGTACCGCCTTGATCGGACCCACGCCCATGATGTCAGGCGACACACCGGCCGTTGCAAAGGTGACGAAACGCGCTAGTGGCTTGAGTCCCAGCTCGTTGGCCTTCGCACGACTCATCACCAGCACCGCCGCGGCACCATCGGAAAACGGCGACGCGTTGCCCGCAGTGACTGTGCCTTTGGCCATGAACGCCGGTCGCAGATTGGCCATCTGCTCACGCGTGGTTTCAGGACGTGGACATTCGTCGGTGTCTACCGCGTGCGTTGTTGTTGTGCGTTTCGCACCTTGCCACGTATCACGCTCTACATGAATGGGAAGAATCTCCGGCGCAAACACATTGTTGGCGATTGCCGCACCGGCCTTCTGCTGCGACGCAAACGCAAAATCATCGGCCATCTCACGCGTGATGCCCCACTGTTTGGCTACACGTTCGGCGGTGAAGCCCATGCCGATATAACTCTCGGTGATTTCCGGCGAGAGTCGTGTGTGATAGCCGGACATGGGCACCTGCGACATCATCTCGGTGCCGCCGGCCAGCACTACATCCGCATGTCCGGCAATGATTGCCTGAGCAGCGTAGGCCACCGATTGCAGCCCCGACGAACAAAAGCGGTTGACCGTGGCTGCCGAAGTTTCCACCGGCAATCCCGCGCGCAACCACGAGAGTCGCGCGAGGTTGAGTCCCTGCGATGCCTCGGGCATCGCACAGCCCCACTGCACATCATCAACAATGGCCGGATCTACTTTCGCACGATCAAGCGCGGCCTTCATCACGGCGGCCGACAGGTCTACCGGATGCACTGAGGCCAGCGCACCATCGGCCTTGCCACGCGCTACGGCCGTGCGCACACAACTGACGATTACGACTTCGGTCATGAATCAGTTCTCCCTGGTCGATATCAGTTGCGAAGCGGTTTGCCCGTTTTGAGCATGTGCTCAATGCGGGCCTGAGTTTCCTTGGTGCCAAGCAGCGACAGGAACTGTTCGCGCTCAAGATCGAGCAGGTCCTGTTCCGTGACATTGCGCGGTGCGCCGTCTCCGCCGCAGAGCACGTACGCGACGGCACGCCCCACGCGCACATCGTGCGCCGACGCCTGTCCGGCTTCTGCTGCCTGCCACAAGGCATACTGCAAGTTGCCGAAGCCTTCCTTGCCCATTGCACGCATCTGTTTTTCCACCGGCGCGACGTAGTCGGGCGCAAGGTCCAGCACACGCGCCTTGGCGTCTGACAACAGGGTATCACGGTTCATGCTGATGCGGTCACCCGCTTGCAAAAAGCCCATGGCGCGTGCTTCGGGCGCACTCGTGCTTGTTGCGGCAAAGGCAATGAGTTTGAACGCGCGCTTGAGCGCTTCAAACGGATCGGCTTCTTCGTACGGCTGCAGTGCCTCGGTAAAGCGGAACGCAAGTTCCTTGGTACCGCCGCCACCGGGAATGAGCCCCACACCGACTTCCACCAAACCCATGTACAGTTCGGCGGCTGCCTGCACACGATCGGCGTGCAAGACAAACTCACTGCCGCCGCCAAGCGTGAGACCATGCGGTGCGAGCACCACGGGAAACGGCGCCCGGCGTATTGACATCACGCTTTGCTGAAAGCCGTGAATGCTTTGATCAATCTCATCCCACGCACCGGCCGCCATGCCGAACGAAATCGCGCCGAGATCGGCACCGGCGCTGAAGGTGCGCGCGTCGTCGTTTCCGATAACCAGTCCTACGTAGCCGCCGCGCTCCACTTTGCGCAGCGATGACTGCAAGCCTTCAAGCAATCCCTGACCAAGCGAGTTCATCTTGCTGCGGAACTCGAAGCACAATACGCCGTCGCCCAGATCAACAAGTCGTGCACTGCCAAAGTCTTCAACTGTGCGACCGGCGGCGTGCTGCAGCGCGAGATTGATATTGCCCGGAATGACCGGAATCGGTTCGTAGGTGCCTTCGAAGGTGAGGTACTCACCATTCCTGTAAAACGCACCGTTGGCCGATTCAAGTAACGCAGGGACACTGTCGCCGCGCGATGTAAACTGTGCGCGCAACCAGTCGTGTCCGAGCGCGTCCATGACATGGAACGGTCCAATCTCCCAGCCATAGCCCCACTGTAACGCGCGATCTATTGATACGATGTCGTACGCCAGTGTTGACGCGAGCGTGAGTGCGTAGTGGGCTGCGTCGAGCAAGTGATCACGCAGAAACGCGCCGTGCGCGCCGCCGAGATCACGTGCGCCGGCCAGGCGTGCAGCGTGCGGCTGCCTGATGAGTGCGCCAACGTCGCCACCACTCATGCGCTGCTGCGCTATGTACGTTGAGGTCTTCCAGTCGTACGTGAGCACACCGTCTTTCTGCTTCTGATAAAAACCACCGCCGGTTTTATCACCAAGTTTTCCTTCAGCAATGAGCGCGTGCACCCAGTCAGGGAGCGCCAGATCCTCGCCCGTCTGCGCAGCCAGTCCCTTGGTGACGTGGCCGAGTACATCGAGGCCGCTCAAGTCACCGGTGCGGAAGGTGGCAGTTTTGGCGCGACCAACCAGCAGTCCGGTAAGTCCGTCCACTTCGTCAATCGTGAGATCGTGCTGCATCATGCGACGCATGGTGCTCACCATGCCGTACACACCCAATCGATTAGCAATGAAGCCCGGCACGTCTTTGGCAATGACCGTGCCCTTGCCCAGAATGCGCTCAACAAATGTGCGCGTGGCGCCAATTACCGCCGGATCAGTTTCCGGTGTGGGAATCAGCTCCAGCAGATGCATGTAGCGCGGCGGATTGAAAAAATGCGTGCCCAGAAAGCGCCGTCTGAACTTGTCCGACCGGCCCTCCAGCAACACCGACATCGGAATGCCCGATGTATTTGTGGTGACAATCGCGGAAGACTTGAGCAGCGGCTCAAGACGCGCAAAGAGCTGCTGCTTGGGCTCCGGCAACTCAATGATGGCTTCCACAATCCAATCGCACTCGGCCAGCCACTCGAGATGATCTTCGGTGTTGCCGCAGCGCACACGTGCCGCGGCGCTTGAGTGCATGAAAGCAGCCGGTTTGGCCTTGATGGCTTTTTGCAAACCGGCCTTGGCCGGCCCGCTGCGATCGGGTGAGCCTGGTATGTCGAGCAGCACGACGCGCAGGCCAGCGGACGCAGCGAGGGCCGCAATACCACTGCCCATCGCGCCCGCACCCACGACGCCGACAGTCGAAACGCGCATGAACGCTCCGGAGGGGACGCAGGGCTGCAGGTGACTGCGGCCAGGTCAGGGGGACCCGATCGCGCCATCACCGCCGCACCTGCGACAAGAAGACCCCCAAATGTCTTGCGCGGGCGCGCGTCGCGGAAGGGGGCGCGCGCACAAAACACGACGGTTACGTCATGTTTGTGCGCCCCGCCGCCGCATCACGACGCCTTGACGAGTCTCTCCCAGAAGAGCTTGCGCGCCTTGGCCACCTTGGGCGCAACAACTCCCATGCAATACGGCTGATGCGGATTGTTGGTGAAATAATCCTGATGCACCGCTTCAGCTTCGTAGAACGCGGGAACGGGCGATATCTCCGTGACAATCGGGTCGGGCCACATCTGCTGCGACTCAAGCTCGGCGATGTACGCGCGCGCGATCTGCTCCTGCTCGTCGTCGTGCGTAAAGATCACCGACCGGTACTGGGTGCCTTTGTCGTAGCCCTGCCGGTTGAGCGTGGTGGGATCGTGAATCACAAAAAACACGTCGAGCAGATCGCGGAACGTGATCTCGGCCGGATCGAAGGTGATTTGCACGACTTCGGCGTGTCCCGTGACGCCGGTGCACACCTGTTCATACGTAGGATTGGCGCGCGCACCACCCGCGTAGCCGGACACGACGGCGTGCACGCCGCGCAACTCGCGATACACGGCGTCCAGGCACCAGAAGCAGCCGCCACCAAGTGTGGCGGTGGAGAGAGCAGATTCAGTGGTCACGATGGTGTTGGCAAATAGTGATGAGTACTGGCCGGCAAACGGTCAGGCCTGCAGCGCCGGATGCCGTCCTTGCACGTTGTCGTAATGCGCCTTGATGCGGGCGATATCGACGGCTGCATCAACGTTCGGGTTCACGTGCAGCGTTGGTCCGAACCGGATCTGCTTGAGCCGGTAATCGAACGCCGCACACACAACAGGAACGTTGGCGGCGCGGGCGATGTGCCAGAAGCCCCTGCGCCAACCGGCCACATGCTTGCGTGTCCCCTCAGGCGCGAGCACCAATACGAGCTGCGGGTTGCGCGAGAACTGCAGCGTGGTCTGGTCCACCAGCGCGTTGGAGGTGGCGCGGTTTACCGGCACGCCGCCGAGCGCCCGCATGAACCAACCCAACGGTGGCCGGAACAGCGTGTGCTTGCCGAGAAATATCACGCGGAATCCCATGGCCCATTTGGTGGCCACACCCACAAAAAAATCCCAATTCGACGTGTGGGGTGCAACAATGATGACGAACTGTGGAATATCCGGAACGCTGCCCGTGAGTTCCCAACCGGTGAGGCGAAGCATCAGGCGTCCGAGAAATCGAAACGGCGCTCCGCGGTTTTGCGGAACAGCCGGACCAAGAAACGGTGTCGGGGCCGGAGACAGGGCACCGCTGGCGGGAGATGTGATCATGCGGTTCATTTGACTCATGACTGACAAAATCCGCAAGACCGACGATGAGTGGGCTGCGATGCTCACCAAGATTCAGTACAAGGTCACCCGCCAGCACGGAACCGAACCGGCGTTCACCGGTGAATACTGGGACCATCATGACGCGGGCACCTACCACTGCGTGTGCTGTGGTGCGCCGCTCTTTTCCAGCGCCACCAAGTTTGATTCGGGGACCGGTTGGCCCAGTTACTGGGAGCCGATTGCCCCGGATGCAATCGAGACGACGACCGATCGCAGCTGGTTCATGACGCGTACCGAAGTGCATTGCGCGCGCTGCGACGCACACCTTGGACACGTGTTTGACGATGGCCCGGCGCCCACAGGACTGCGCTACTGCATGAACAGCGCATCGTTCACGTTTGAAGATGCGTCCGCCCGCACGAACGACGCGGCATCGGGCGGCGATAAGAGTGAGTCAGGCGGAGGCACCGCGTGAGGCTGAGCTGCCGTGCTTGCACCATTGGCATGATCGGCATGCTGTCCCTCGTCACCATGTCGCTCGACGCGCAGCTGGCACCCCGAAGTGGTCGCGGGCTGTACGAAAGGGTCCCCACCGTGCCATTGGTGCTGAACGTACCGGCCAGCGCAAACGCACTTGGCATGGGTAACGTGGGCTTGTTGCTGCGGGACGCCGAGGCGGTGTTTTACAACGTGGGCATGCTCACGCAGGCGCGCGGTGTGGGCACGTCGCTGCAGCGCTTCGGCGAAGACGCGACCGCGGGCTCCATTGCCAGCGTGCAAACACTTGGCGCCTTCAGCTACGGCGTAGGAGCCCGCTTCCTCAGCTCCCGTTACCCGGTGATCGTGCCTCCCGGTCAGGGTGCCCCGTTTGACGACGCCATCCCCCTGGATTCCTCGTCGGTGCCATCTTCCAGCCTGGCGCTCACCGCCGCCCTGGGCCGCTCCGTGGGCCCGTTGCGCGTCGGGCTGGGTGCCACCTATGTACGAGAAGCCAACGGCCCTGTGGCCGACGAGGCCACATTGTTTGACATCGGTGTCGTGTATCCCATCGGCCCGATGAACGTATCGCTCAACGTGCAGCACATCGGATCTGCGCTGCGTTCGGCTCCCGTCCAGGGTTTTGTCGTACAGCCGGAAGTCGGTGACGTACCGTGGCGCGCCGTGCTCGGATTTGGCGGCGCCAACGCGCCCATCGGCACCTTCGTTGACCTCTCGCTCTACTCTCAGGTTTCGGTAGACGGAAACGGCACGGTCCTGCCCGCAGTCGGTACGGAGCTGGCGTACGTTCCGGTGGAGGGGGTCGCGCTGGCAGTCCGGACAGGGCTGCGCAGACCGGCGTTCAGTGCGCAAACGGCGGTCACGGCCGGCCTCGGTTTTTCCATGGACCGTTTCTCGATTGACTACGCGATCGAGCCGTTTGTCGGTGCCCCCGACGCCCATCGCATCGGAGTCCGCATTCGTTAGTCCCGCGCATCCTCCTTGGCCAAAGGGGGTATATTGAACATTCCCTCCCAACCAGTTCCGAGGCTTTGCCCATGATGAACCTGTTGCTGCTAGCCGCCCTGCTCGGGCCTTCTGCTTCCACCGCCACCACGGCAGACTCGACGGGGGCGACGGCGCCCACGTCTGCGTCAAGCTCGCTGGCTTCCGCGTTCGGCGCTTCACTGGCGCTCGCCGGTGACTATGCGTTCGTTGGCGAACCACGCGGTGGCCCATCGGGCCAGGTGCATGTCTACCGCCGCGGAACAGCGGGGTGGCGGGCGGCCAGCAAAATCGCGTCGCCCTCGGGCACGCCAAACGATGGCTTTGGTGTAAGCGTAGCGGCCGACGGACAGATGCTGCTCGTGGGACGCGTTGGCGCTCCCAACAGCGCCGACAGCGCGCGTGGTTCGGTGTTTGTGTACCGCCGCACCGCGACCGGTGCATACGAAACACTGGCGACATGGAATGAGGCGGGGTTGGCCGCGCGCGCCGGCTACGGCAGCGCGTTGCTGATTCGTGGCGATATGGCGTTTGTCGGCGCTCCGCGGCAGGAAAATGGTGCGGTCTTCATGTACCGCCGCGGAACAGATGGCAGCTGGACACCGGCCGGTCGCGTACCGGCCACTGAGCTCACCGAGGGCGACCTGTTTGGTTCGTCGCTGGCCATGGATGGCAACCGTCTCGTGATTGGTGCGCCGGGCCGCTCAACAGCCAAGGGTGCGGTGTTTGTGTACACCGTGAGCGGCAACACCGTCACGCCGGCTGGCATGCTGGTGTCAGCCACGGCCACCGATGGTTCGCTGCTCGGCACCAGCGTGGCCATCAGCGGAACGCGCATCATTGCCGGTGCGCCTGGTGCGTACCCCACGGCGGGCCGCCGAGGCGCGTCGCTTGGCAGCGTGACCACATTTGAATACAGCGAGATCTCCGAGATCTGGCGTGAGCGCAAGAGCTTTGTGCCGTTTGAAGCGGGCGCATCACGCTTCGGCCAGAGCATCGCGACGGCTGGCGCCGAAGTGTGGGTTGGTGCGCCGGCCAGTCAGTATGCCGCCGGTCGTATTTATCGCGTGCAGCCCGATGCGCAGGGCGGCTGGGGCGCGATGACAGCGTTGGCCGTCGGAGACGTTGATGCCGGCGCGGCGTTTGGCGCATCGATGGTGGTTTCGGGCAACACGGCCGCGGTCGGCATGCCGAATGACGGCGGCGGCGGTGGTACTGTGATGTTCTTGTCGCGCAACGCAGCCGGTGTATGGCGCTCCACGGGCACTGTGTTCCCTGAGCCCAACACCAAGACGTTTGCCGCCGTGAAGGGCAAGGAAGTGATGTGCGGCGACGGGAAAGCCGGTGAGTTTGAGTGCGGCAATGCGTCGCTGCTGTCGTTCCTGCCGATTTCGGCGATCGGCGGCAAGCGTGGCACGAGCATGAACGACAACTGGGGCTGGACCGACCCGCAGACCAATCGTGAGATCGCAATTCTCGGCCGCACCGACGGTACGTCGTTTGTAGACGTCACCGATCCGGCCAACCCGCGTTATCTGGGCGATCTGCCCAAGACCAAGGGCACGCCGTCGGCCGCGTGGCGCGATATGAAGGTTGTGAACAACCACGCGTTCATTGTGGCCGACAACGCCGGCGAGCACGGCATGCAGATATTTGACCTCACGCGTTTGCGCTCGGTGCGCACGCCGCAGACGTTCAAGCCTGACCTCACGTATGATCGCATCAACAGCGCGCACAACATTGTGGCCAACGAAGCCACCGGGTTTGTGTACGTGGTTGGTGGATCGGGCGGCGGCGAAACGTGTGGCGGTGGACATCACATGATTGATGTGAACGACCCCAAGAAGCCCAAGTTTGCGGGCTGCTTCGGTGACGACAAGACGGGTCGCGCCGGCACCGGTTACTCGCATGATTCGCAGTGCGTGCTGTATCGTGGTCCCGACACGCGCTACTCCGGCAAGGAGATCTGCATCGGCTCCAACGAAACGGCCATCAGCATTGCTGACGTGACGGACAAGAAAAACCCGGTGGCGATTTCGCGTGCGTCGTATCCGAACGTGGCCTACGCACATCAGGCGTGGCTGACAGACGATCACAAGTACCTGTACTTGAACGACGAAGGCGACGAATCGTCGGGGCAGGGTGAGGCGGCCAAGGGCACGCGCACACTGGTGTGGGATGTGCAGGATCTTACTGATCCCGTGCTGGTCAAGGAGCATGTCGGCACGAGCAAGGCCATCGATCACAATCTGTACGTGAAGGGTGATCGCATGTACCAGGCCAACTACACCTCGGGCTTGCGCATTCTCGACATCAGCGATCCGCGCAACCCCAAGGAAGTGGGCTTCCTCGACACACATCCAGGTGATGACGGCACACCGTCGTTCTCCGGTTCATGGAGCGTGTATCCGTACTTCAAGAGCGGTGCGATTGTTGTGACGAGCATCGGCGAAGGCGTGTTCTTCGTGCGTGATCGTACGCGCCCCGTGGTGCAGTGAAGCACACACAGCTTTGCTCGTGGTTGGCAGCGCGCACTCGCGCGCTGCTGACTGCGGTGCTGGTGACCGCGGGTGCGAGCTTTGCATCTGCAGCACAGGCGCAGGAGTTTTTGTACGTCGTGAATCAGGCGGGGGCAACCATTTCGGTGATCGATCAGCAGAAGCTGGTCGTTGACACCGTGATTGATCTGCAAACGCTGGGCTTCGGCAGCAATGCCAAGCCGCACCATGTGGCGGTAGAAGACGACGGCAGCTTCTGGTATGTGTCGCTGATCGGAGCCGGTCGTGTGCTCAAGTTTGATCGTGACAACAAGCTGCTGGCTCAGGTGGAGATGGAAACGCCGGGGCTGCTGACGCTCGATCCGGTGCACGACTCACTCTACGTGGGTCGTTCCATGACGGCCGTAAATCCGCCCAAAGCGCTGGGTGTGATTGCGCGTACGCCGTTTACGATGGACGAGGAGCAGGAGATTGTGATTCCTCGACCGCATGCGCTGGCGGTTTCGCTCGACGGTCGGTGGGTGCACACGGCGTCGCTTTCAGAAAACCGCATTGCGAGTGTGGAGACGGCCACAGGTCGCGTAACGCTCACCACTATTCCGGGAGTCACGCGTTCGTTGGTGCAGTTCGCGCTGTCACCGGATGGCCGCACGATGGTGGCCGGCGGTGAGTTGTCGAATACGCTGCTGGTGTTTGATCTCACGCAGCGTCCGCCGTTTACGCCGGTGCGGGAAATCACACTTGAGGGCAAGCCGTGGGAGCCGCGTTTTTCGGCGGACGGCGGCACGCTGTACGTCACGTTGCTCACAAAAAATGCTGTTGCCGAAGTGGATGTGAAGTCATGGACATTGCAGCGTACGCTCGCGGGTCGTATGGCGCAGCCATACGGCATGCTGCTGAGCACTGATGGCAAGTACGCCTTTATCAGCAACCAGAACGCCGGCGCCGTGATGGAAGGACACAGCGGACATGAAATGCACGGCATGGATGGCAAGTCGGCGAGTGACGGATGGCTCACCGTGCTCGATCTCGCCTCGGGTACCGTCAAGACCACCATCATGCTCGGCAACGGCCCAACCGGCATGGGTGCCGCGCGCGCACGATGAAGCTTTGATGAGCGAACGGGTTAACGGCGCTTCGCCCAGGTCTCACGCAAGCGCCGGCCGACCGACGCTGCGCATGGCGATCGGATTGTGCGTGATGGTATGCACTGCTTGCGGCTCGCCGTCGCCCGCGATTGCGACACAACCCGCGCCGGGGGCGCCAGCGAGTGGCACCGCATCCACCGCCGGATTCAGTTTTGTGCGCAACGTTGCGCCATTCGCCGTGCGTGATTCAGCGGGCGCGCTGATTCCGCAGCCGTTTCTTGGCGGATTTGACGTGCCGCGTCCCCAGCTGGTGGATATTGATGGCGACGGTGACCTCGACTTGTTCGTGCAGGAGCGCTCCAACGCCGTGATGTTCTTTGAGAACGTGAACGGTGAGTTTGTCTGGCGCACGGATGCCTATCTCGATTTGCCCATCGGTGAGTGGTATCGGTTTGTTGATCTCGATGGGGATGGTGCGCCGGATTTGCTGAGCGAGTCGCCCGTGAGCTACATACGCGCATGGCGGAATACCGGCACGCGGAGTGCGCCGCGATTTGAAGTGGCTGTTGACTCGTTGCGGGACAGTGATGGCATCCCGATTCCCGCTGACCGGCAGAACATTCTCAATGCCGTAGACATCGATTGCAACGGTCGGCTGGATCTGTTTCTCGGTCGCGTGGCCGGCACGGTGGATCGTTTTGAGGCGGTGCCCGGAACAGAGCGGAACGGTGTGCCACGGTTTGTGCTGCACACCGAGCGCTTTGAAGACATCGAGATTCTGGGACCCGTGCCAGGAGGTGTGCCCGGGCTTGAGCGTGGCAGCATGCGCCATGGTGCCAACACGCTCGCGTTTGGTGATGTAGACGGCGACGGTGATATCGATCTGTTCTGGGGCGACTATTTCGAGGCCGGCGTATTGCTCATCGAGAACCGCTCCGACGGCTGCACCATGCCCAACATGCGTGGCGCGCCGGTGCAGTTTCCGCGTGGCGATCCGGTGCTCACCAGCGGCTACAACGCACCGACCTTTGGCGATGTCACGGGCAACGGGTTGCCCGATCTGCTGCTGGGCGTGATCGGTGGCTCGTATTCTCCCCGCACAACATCGGTAAACAATCTGGTACTCATGGCACAGCGCGAACGCGGACAGTTTGCGCTGACCACGCGACGTTTCATTCGCACGATTGATGCGGGATCGGAAGCGATGCCGGCGCTGCACGATCTTGATGGCGATGGCGATCTCGATCTGCTCGTCGGCAACAAGATCTCACCGGACACCGACACTACCGGCACCATTACATGGTTTGAGAATGTCGGTTCGGCTACAGCACCTGCGTATGTGCAGCGAGGGCTGTTGCCGATTCGCGGCGAGTTCCACTACGCACCAACCGTCGCCGACCTTGATGGTGACGGCCTGGCCGATCTGGTGCTCGGCACTTGGCGCGATGTCGTGCAGTGGTGGCGCAATACCGGCACGCGCGAAAACCCCCAGTATACGCTGGCCGACAGCGCACTCATCACGCTCACGCGCGGCAGCAATACGGCGCCCACCCTCGCCGACCTTGACGGCGATGGTGATCTGGACATGATGGTGGGTGAAGCCTCTGGTCAGCTCAACTTCTTCCGGAACACAGGCACGGCATCGGCTCCGCGGTTCGAGTTGGTGAGTGATGTATTCCAGGACATTGATGTGGGACGTCGCAGCGCTCCGGTGCTGGCTGATCTCAATGGTGATGGACGGGCTGACCTGCTGCTTGGCAGCGAAGACGGCGGGGTGCAACTCTGGCGCAATGTCAGCGATGCATCGGGTGTTCGCTTTGTGCGCGAAGAGAACCTGCCCATCGTTACGGGTTCGTTTTCCAGTATCGCAGTGGCGGACGTTGACGGTGACGGTGATCCCGACATCATGATTGGTACAGCGTCAGGCGGTCTGTTGTACTTCGAGAATCGCAGCAGGTAACGATCACTTCCTCTGGTCTCCGACATCATGTTTCTCCCGCGAACCGCTGGGCGTTTGAGCATAACCGCCGCGCTGGTGCTGGCTCCGTCATTCGTGTTGGCACAGGGCAACGCATCGCGCCCCGAGCGCGCAATCCGCCATGATATCCCGATCACGAACGCGATTCGCCGTGCGTTTGAAGCGGGAACACGCGACTCCAGTGGACGTCCCGGTCGCAACTACTGGCAGCTGCGCACCGAGTACACCATTGATGTACGGCTCGACACGTCCACACACCGTCTCACCGGGCGTGAATCGGTTGTGATTCACAACAACAGCCCGGATTCGCTGTCGGCAATCGGGTTGCGTCTCGATCCCAATCACTTCATCGGGACCGTGCCACGTGCGGCGAGTTGGGTGCCCGCTGAAAACACGGATGGCATGATCATTACCGCTCTTTCGGTAGACGGTGCGAGCGCACGCCTCACGCCACCAGCCGGCGGGCCGGCGATCCTGGCCGCGCCGCCAAGCCAACCCTTTCTGATTGGCGCGCAAAGCACCGTTGCACGTGTGCAACTCGTGACACCGATTGCGCCCGGTCAGCGCGTGACGCTGAACATTGAATGGAATCACAAGCTGCCGGGTGGACCGGGCGGCGTAGGGCACCGCATGACCCAGCGCTGGGCCGATTCGCTGTATCAGCCCACGCAGTGGTACCCGCGTGTTGCGATGTATGATGACCTGCGCGGCTGGGACGCCGAGCTGTATCTCGGACCGTCGGAGTTCCACAATGTGTTCGGTTCGTTTGATGTCAGCATCGATGTTCCTGCCGGCTGGTTGGTGAGTGGTACCGGGTTGCTGCAGAATCCCGACGATGTGCTCACGGCCACCGCGCGTGAGCGACTTGCGCAGGTCACGCGCACCGACGCGAATACCATGATTGTGGGCCCCGACGAAATCGGACCCGGTAAGGCCACCGCACAGGGCAATGCCAACGGGCGTCTGGTGTGGCGCTACGCGGCTGATTCAGTGAACGACTTTGCGTGGGCCACAGCGCGCAAGTTTGTGTGGCAGTCCACGCGCGCGACCATTCCCGGCAAGGGACCCGTTCCTATTCACATGTTCTACCAGCCGGGACGCGCCAATCTGTTTGCCAATGCAGGGCGCATTACAAGGCACGCACTCGAGTATTACTCGGAACTCTGGTTTCCGTACCAGTTTCCGCAGCTCACGTTGCAGGACGGACCGAGCGCCGGCATGGAGTATCCCATGGTGATCAACTCCAATCAGGGCGCGGCAGACCATGAGGCGGCGCATCAGTGGTGGCCAATGGTGGTGGGCACCAACGAGACCTGGTACGGCTGGATGGACGAAGGATTTAATCAGTACATGAACATCCTTTCCGGTGCACACGCCGCGGGGCGCGAGCCGGTACTGAACAGGCTGGGGCAGTCATACGGCAGCACCGCCGGCAATGAAGCCGAGCCGCCAATGATGTGGAACGCGAACTACGCCGGCCCACAGTTTTATGGTTTCACGACCTATCGCAAGACTCCACTCATGCTGTCAATGCTGGGCGGCATCGTTGGTGATTCGGCGGTGCAGCGTGCGCATCGTGAATGGGCCACGGCATGGATGTTCAAACATCCGTCGCCGTGGGATTGGATGTTTTCCATGGAACGTGCGCTGGGACGTGACCTGGGCTGGTTCTGGAACGGATGGTTGTTCGGCACTGAGAGCGTAGACGCGCGCATCAGCAACGTGTCCATCACTGACGGAGTCGCACGGGTTTCAGTGCAGCAGGACGGACAGATGCCGTCGCCCGTTATTCTGGAAGTGAAGTTTGCTGAGCCGGGTCCGGCGATTGCCTCGCAACCGAATGTGGTGATGAAAGATTCGGTCACGGCGCTGGTCACCTACCCGGTGGATGTGTGGTTCTCCGGGAGTCGCACCTTCACGGCGACAGTGAACGTGGGTGAGCGTGCAGTTGAACGGATCACCTTCGATCCCGGCTGTCGTTTTCCCGACCGCAATCCCGCTGACAACGTGTGGGTGCGTGGTACCGGCCCCGCAGGCAGTCAAGCGGCGAGCTGCGCACCGTGATCAAGGCGCTGCGCGTGCCGGAGCGGCTCTTCAGCCTGGCCATGTGGGGTGTGTCGCTCGTATTCGCCAGTTTCCTGATCGGGCTGGGTGGCAAGTTGGTGAGCGATCTGCCGGGTGTTGAGCAGCGCGTTACGCTTGATGAGTTCATTGATCAGCCCGGCATGCTCGTGCTCAACCGACGCGCGGACTCGGTGCAAACTGCTGAGCGTGATCTGTCGGAAGCGCGTGAACGGGCGCAGCTTTCCCTCGCGGCCGCGGACAACGCATACACCTCGGCGCGCGAAAGCTTCGCCAACTGGATTGCAACGCGTACGGCAACCACCGATCCGCAGCAGGATCCGGAAGTGATCACGCGCAATCGTGAGCTTGATGCACTACAGGCGGCGGCGCGGGATCGCGAGGAGGCTCTTGAAGCGATCGACGCGCAGTTGCTGATGTTGCGGCAAGCGCAGAATCAGGTGGTGTTGCAACAGCAGCAGCTGCGCGATGACGCGCGCGCGTCGTTTGACCGGGCACTGTTCTGGCATGAGCTCAAAATCTTTGGTATTCGACTCGCCCTGACGCTGCCGCTGTTGTTGGTTGCTGCCTGGATGATCGCGCGCAAACGCCGCAGCGACTACTGGCCGCTGTACCGCGGCTTTGTGCTGTTCGCCGTATTTGCCTTTTTTGTGGAGCTGGTGCCGTACTTGCCGAGCTATGGTGGGTATGTGCGCTATGGCGTGGGCATTATTGCATCGGCGGTTGTGGGTCACTACGCCATTCGCGCCATGCGTTCCTATCTGGCGCGCCGCACGGCTGAGACGCAGCGAACGGAAGTTGAGCGGCGCAGCAGTTTGCGGTATGAAGAAGCGCTCAAGCGCATGGACGCCGGCGTGTGTCCCGGTTGTGAACGCGCTATCGCGGGCGGAAAGAGCGGAACGTCCAACTACTGCGTGCACTGCGGCATGATGTTGTTCAACGAGTGCACCTCATGTCACACGCGCAAGAATGCCTTCTTTCAATTCTGTCCTGCGTGCGGTGTGACTGCCGACTCCCAACAGGAGATGACAGCGTCGGGGTGAGTTGCTTTACGGGTATGCTTCAGTATGCTACCTGAGAGCGATAGTGCAAAACGTGTGACTTGCGTAGGATCCGGTTGCGTCGAGTGAGGCGCACAAACCACAGCCAAATCGATCTCTCCGAATTGGCCACGCAACAATCCTACGCGCGGCGATACCATGTACATGAGCTCACAGACCACGCAGCAGCTCGATCGCGCTCTCGAGCATGTGCAAGCAGGAACACCCATTGGCGAAGTGTGTCGGACATTCGGAGTGACCGAGCCCACACTGCGCGACTGGCAGCGATCGGTGCTTGGCACCGAAGCGGCTGAGCCCGACTCGCTCAACGATGCACAACGCGAAATCCGTCGGCTCCGACGGCTGATTTCTTCGCTCACGGCCGACAAGCGGGCGCTCGTTGAAGCCCTCGTTCGGGTGTGGTAAAGGGAACAGGTGTACGCAGCGTTTCCCGAGTCGCAAGTTACAAGTTACACCTGAGGCGCATTACATACGGGAGCGCGCTGCGCTATCGTAGTACACCGACGGTCGTGTAACAAAGGCGTCAATACGATCGCACAGTACGTTTCCAGGACCAGGCATTGCCCAAGAAACAGCGCCCACCGTCAGCACCCAAGAAGAAAAAGTTGGAGCGAGCGGAGCTGGAACACGGCAGACTCGCTGTGATTGGAGCCATCACGTCGGGGTTGGGGCACGACCTCCGGAACGCCATCATGCCGGCGCTACTCCGTCTGGATACGCTCACTGCCACCGCCAGTATCTCCGATGAAACGCGGAGAGAGTTGCATGAGGTGCGTTCCAGCCTGTCTACATTGCAAGGTCTTGCGTCGGGCCTGCATCTGCTTGCATCCGACGCCGAGGTCCCACCGGTGATGACAGGCAAGACCGAGCTGCACCGTTGGTGGCATGACGTCAAACCGTTGGTGCTGGCGGCGACCTCCGCCGGAACGCAGGTGGATTCGCATGTGCCGGATTCGCTGCCCGCGGTTGCTGCGCCCCCGAACCTGCTGGCGCAGATACTGCTCGCGCTGGTGCTGCACGCGCGCGAATGCATGCAAGGCAGCGAGTCACCGCAGCTGCGCATCACCGGTGCCAAAACCCACAGTGGCGTGGCCATTACGCTGGAGTTTTTTGCGCAGACCAACGACGGGAGCATCGCCGAACTGCCCACCAGTGTCAGTTCGCTCACTGAACCGGGCGAGTCGACGTCAGGAATGACATTGGAGAACCTGCAGCGGTTGTTGAGCGAACACGGTGGAAATCTGACGCAGGTGGAATGCGCTGCTGATGGTGGTGTCTTTACGATTGAACTTGATGCGGGGAGTCCTCAAGCCGGCGACGTTGCGCATGCGCTGAGCGCCCGCGTTGAACTTTCCGATTTGCGTCAGCGGGCAGTAACCCAGTTGGTTCTTTCGCAGCACGGCTACGCCGAATGGGCATCAACAGCAGGCGCTGATCAGTCACGCCAACCCGATGTGATCGTATGTGACGCGAAGTCTGTGCACGGCGTGCTCGATTCGCTGTCGCCGCACGCTCAGGAGCCCGATTCGCCAAATCTGATTGTGCTGGGTACGTCGCCCTCCTCGCCGCTCAAGGCAGCACACATTACCTGGATCGCTCCCACCCAACTCGGGCTCCTGGCGAGCGCCTTGCCGTGATCGGCGGCAGTGGCGCAACCGAGCGCAGCACGCAACCGCATGTTGTTCCGTCAGATGGAGCTGACGATTCATTCACGGTGATGTGCATTGATGACAACGAGTCGCTCATTGATGCGCTCGAGAGCCGCTTGGCGCTGGAGCCCGGCTTTGCCGGTATGCATCGCGCGCAGCCGCTGAGCGAGGCCGTTACACACGCCGTCGCGCATGCGCCAACGATTGTATTGCTGGACTATGACTTGCCCCACGGACTTGATGCGTTGCAGATACTGCAGCGCCTCACGGGCGAATGTCCAACCAGCCGGGTGATCCTGTTTACCGGTTATCCGGACCGTCAGTTGCTGGCCGACAGCATGAGTCTTGGTGCATGGGGGTTCGTGTCCAAAGGCACCGAGACAGACCGGTTAATCTCGGCCATCCATCGTGTGCGACGTGGCGAAGCCGTGGTGGAGTTGGACGCCTGACACACACGAACAGCGCGTCCGACACTGACCGGACGCGCTGTTGGTGCAAGTAGTGTCGCTCGCCTTATGGCTGCGTTGCCGTTTGCCTGTCTGAGAACCAGAACGCTTCGACTCCCGCCGCGCCCTTTCGCGTGAGGACGATCGTATATGACGTACCGGCTTCCAGCATCACGTTGGGAAGGGTGAGCAACTGGCGATCGCCGTCTTCGGTACGAAACTCGAGCGTACCCGTCCATGGGTCGACGTCCTCAAAGCCACCTTCGTTGCCATACTCGAGGTCATCAAAAAGCGTCTCGCCACCCTGCGCCACCACATTGATTTCATCCGTTCCACGCGCGGCATGAATCACGCGAACATGGGCTTTGCTGTTATCGGCCGAAATCTCGTCACGCAGAATCCGCGTGCTTAGCTCACCACCGTCTTCGTCGCGCAGTACCACCATCGTGTAGCGGAATCCGTCAACCATCATTGCACGGTTGGTTTCCAACGGTCCATACGTGCCATCGACTGTACCCGAGACTTCAAAACGATTCCAGTTGTTGTCGATGGTCTGGTATTCAGACACTTTCTGATAGTCGACCGCTGGCAGTTGCTGCATGTTGTCGCCGCGAATCCGCAGTTGGTCAATATCAGGGGCCGCATTCACCACACGAAGCAGCGCCACTTCACGTTCGTCGGCTGCGTCGCCCGACATTGACGTTGCAACTGTTCCGTCCGCCATTTCCGTGGTGACTTCACCCTCTGTTTGTGCATCACCACCGCAGGCCACAAACAATGCTGCGCCTAGTACAACGATCGGGGTCCTGAATGATTTCATCATATTCGAATGTCCGCGTTAGAGGTGGAAATCCACGGCCGAAGCAAAAGCGCCAACGGCCGGACACTTCCGGTCCTACTCATACGAACATAGGCACGCCTGACATCCGCGGTCATTCACCAAACGGCTAATCTCTGACTATCCCGCACGAGCATTACTGCGTGCGCAGCAGACCCCGCTTGAAGGCAATCATGAGCGCCTGAGTTCTGTCGCGCGCGTCGAGTTTGCCAAGGATGGCTTTCACGTGCGCCTTCACGGTGCCCTCACTGATGCACAGTGTTTCGGCAACCTCAAGATTCGACTTGCCTTCAGCCAGACACTTGAGCACTTCCGCCTGACGCGGCGTGAGCACATCTGACGCCACGTGATCGGCGAGCTTGGCCGCGATTTCGGCAGAGATCACACGGTTGCCGGCGCTTACTGCCTTGATTGTACTGACGAGTTCGTCTGAGCCAACATCCTTGAGCACATAACTGGAAGCACCGGCACGCAAGCCGCGAAATACTTCCTCATCAGTGTCGTATGTGGTGAGCAGAATGACTTTTGCTTCGGCGTCAATGCGGCGCAATGCCTGCGTCAACTCCGCGCCATCCATCGGACTCATGCGCACGTCAACAATCGAGACGTCTGGGGTCAGTTCCTGAAACAGGGTCAGCGCCGTCTGCCCGTCGCCAGCCTGACCTACAACGTCCATTCCGTGGCCGCTGAGCACCGCTGCCAGTCCCTCACGCACGATGGCGTGGTCGTCAACGAGCAGTACTCGTATAGTTGCCTGTGGCATAGCAGACCTGAAAGAGTGTGGTCACGCACGAGTGAAACTGCTTGACTGAACCCGCAAATCGCCGCGTACGCGTGATCCGGTTGCCGGACTCCACCGTGGCATTGCTACCTGCGGGTGTAACGTTCATCGCTGCCCGTAGTACCATGATGATGCGTGCGCGTTCCGAACCGTGCAGGCAAACCACATAATACGTCAAGAGCGAAGTGTTCAAACTCAAACATCAACACGAACTGGCGTTTGCGATAGAGTGGTTTCCCCGACGGTTGTTGTTGCGCCACATAAAACGACAGCCAGCTTACGCTCGATGAAGGATCTGCACCGCGGCGGAAGTCGCAGGAGCGAATAGCAATTGACAAGTTCCCCCGCGCTGGAAGCCGAGCTGCTTCGCACCGTATTATCTGTGACAGCGCATGATCTTGGCGGGTTGGCCAGTGCGCTCGCGCTGCGCGCCGACGTTATCGAACGGACTGCGGCGAGCGACAGCAGTGCGGCGCTGCGGCGTATCGCCGACGAACTGCGCACCCTGGGCTATGACGTGCGCGCGTTTCGCAGTGCGGAAGGCGGCGATGTCCTGTCACCCGCACGCTCCGGGTCGCTTAGCGGGTGGCTTACGCGGGTGCAGCGTTTTGGGAGACCGATGTTGCCGCGCGGCAGTACGCTCGAAGGCAGTGTGCCGGAAGTGATGCTCGCGCCTGCTGCTGCGCTTGAGCTTACCTATGTCACCTTAGCCGTGTTGCAGCAGATTGCATCACGGTGTGCACAGCAGGGAGTCACCGTGCGCATTGACGCGCACACGGACAACCAATGCGTGGTGGTTGTCATTGATGCCCGGGTGGGAGACGGGCCGCTACCGATGCCGGGCGATGCAACGGCAGACTGGTGGCAGTGGGCGCTGGCGAGAGCGGCAGGAAGTGATATTGCAATGCGTGCGCACGACGGCCGGGTGCAACTCGAGGCGCCAGTACTGCCACCGTCGTAGCGCTGCCTGTGCCGCTGGAGTGGTAACGTTGCGGTAGCGCTACCGCATTTGCCGTGGTGGCAAGCTTGCCGTAGCGCTACCGCGATTGCTGCTGCACTACCACCGCAAATCCACATCGTAACGCGCCGCACCACCCTGGCGATCTTCAATGCGCACGATCGCGGTGTATCCGTTACGCGGCGATGGTTGTTGAATCACCCGCACATTGCCTCGGCCGTCGGCACGAGCCAGTTGCACGGTTACCGCTTGCCGTGGAAGCTCACCACGAAACGTGTTGCGAACGTCGCGCGCACGCCCACCGCTGCGCTCCACTACTTCTACCCGACGGCCGCGAATACGCAGGTCAATCACATCGTCAACAATGCCACTGAAGCGAAGCCCTTCATTGTAGCGGCTGTCGCGATCCCGGCCGTCGCGATCCCGGCCGTCGTTGCCTCCCACTCGGCCGTTCAGCACACCCCAGATACCGCCCCGGTTGGACGCTTCATCGGAATTTCGATCGCGGTTCCGGTTGTCATCATCGCGATCCCATCCCCAATCATCATCACGGTCACGGTCACGGTCGCGATCACGACCACGATCATCGCTGCGTCCGCGCGCATATCTGGCGTCGGGCTGCCAGCTGGCAGAGATGCGATAGCGATCATTGCCTCCCTGCGGATCACGCACGCGCACGATTGTGGTGTAGTTGTTGCGCGACGACGGCTGCTGCAACACCACGACCTGTCCGCGACCGTCAAGCAGTCTGACACGAACGTCACCGTCTGTTCGTGGCAGTGAGCCGTTGGCACGCGGCCGTGCGTCACGCGATGCATAGATGCCGCGTTCGCCGCGAATCTGCAGATCACGCCCGCGCATCACGAGCGTCACTTCCCGGTCTACGATGCCGGACCAGGTGAAGAGCGTGCGACCCTGATCACGACCGCGGTCTTTGTCGCGATCATTTCCGCGACCGTTGCCGCGTCCGGGTTGGGCGATCAATGCATCGGCGATGCCGACGGTGGACGCGAGGAACAGCGTAACGAGAGCCACACGAGTGAGGCGCATGATGCACTCCTGATTCTGACGCGGTGTTGCCTCGAACGGCCAATGCGTCGCCGAGCCGTTCGAGTTGCGTGCGACGTGCACAGTCGCACGTCGCGTCAGAGTCAGAGGGTGCATACGCTGTGCCCGCTGGCAAACCGGGCACAGCAAACGCGCTTAAGTCACTGCCAATCCGTGTGTTGCAACCCGTTGGTGACGCCCTGGATCAAACCACACTGTCCCCTGTTGAGGACGATGCGTGGCTATTCGTTTCCCGTGGGCCACACAGTGCCCTGGTCACGCTTGGTGACCGGGCGCACACCCTTGTACACAAAGCGCTGCACGCGCTTTCCTTCATAGGTTTCAGTGGTAAAGATGTTGCCCTTGGAATCGGTGGCGATGCTGTGCACGGCAAAGAACTGCCCGGGCTGACGACCGCCATCGCCAAATGAGGTCAACACTTCAAGCGACTGCCGGTCCATGATGTGCACGCGCATGTTCTTGCCGTCGGCGAGATAGAGATATTTCTGCGCTGCATCTCCCGAAAACGAAATGTCCCACGTCGAGCCATCGCCAAGTGTTCGCGGCAGCACCTGCACCTCTTTCACGTACGTGCCGTTTTTGCGGAACACCTGAATGCGGTTGTTCGGCCGGTCGCACACGTAGACAAGTCCGTCGTTGGTGGGCTCGGCACAGTGCACAGGATTGCGAAACTGCTGCACCAGCGGAGCGTCGGGGTTGTAGGGGCCCAGATTGCTGTCGCTGGGCACGTTGCCATAGGCGCCCCAGTAACGCTTGATCGCACCGGTGCTCATATCAATCACCGCGACGCGTTTGTTGCCGTAGCCATCGGAGATGTAGGCCTCGTTGGCGGCGTTGTCGAACGAGATTTTGGCGACGCGGCCGAACGCGTCCATCGCCTTGCTGTTGGCCGCGCGGCCCGGCTCACCATACTGCGCGAGGAACTTGCCGTCGCGTGTGAACTTGAGAATGTGCGAGTCATTGGCACCATTGCCGCCAATCCAGATGTTGTCCTGCGCGTCAATGGAAATGCCATGATTGGACTGCGGCCATGTGTAGCCCTCACCCGCTCCGCCCCACGAGTTCACCAGATTGCCTTCAGGGTCGAACTCGAGAACGGGCGGTGCACCGGCGCAGCACTCGCCGCTCGGTGGATCGGACACCAGCCCTGCTTCGGTACGCGCGTTCAGCGTGGCGTTACCACGGTGGATGATGAACACATGGTCACGCGAATCCACGCCCACACCGATGGCCGAGCCCAGCACCCAGTGGTTGGGCAGCGGCTTGGGCCAAAGCGGATCGACTTCAAAGGCGGGCGCCTGCGCCTGCGTGGCAATGGCGTCGTCAACGGCCGATTGACCAACGGCGAGGGCAGCAATGAGCGCCGCCAGCGAACCGGCCAACACCGGCTTGGAAAACAGTCGCATGCGAGGAACTCCGGATGAGGGCGGCCGATGGTGTGCCAATCGGCGTGACGTGATAAGTTCGGCGGGGATAGAGCGACAGGGCGCGAGCTTCTGCTCCGACACTGTCGCTGTGTTACGCATTATGAACCACCGCTAACTAACGCCACCAGACGCGCTTCGTCCAGAGCGAACAGCGCTTCTCCTTCCCGATAGACCATGAACCGGCGACATCTCCGGATTCCCATCCTGACGCTGGCGTTGCTGGCACCGCTGTTGTTGCTGGGTGCTGTGCGGATCGGACAGGCGCACGAGATCCCGCAACGGGTGGCCATCAACATGGTGGTGCGCCCGGCGGATTCAACGCTTCAGTTGCTCGTACGTGTGCCGCTGGAAGCGCTGCGTGATGTGGAGTTTCCGCTGCTCGTTGACGGCAGTCTCGATCTCACCAAGGTACGGCCGCTACTCAGTGAAGGCATTGAGGTGTGGCTGCGTCCGGGGATTCGGGTGTTTGAAAATGGCCGGGCGCTACCGGCAGGCAGCGTAGGCGCTTTCCGGTTGGCGTCGCCCTCCGACCAGAGTCTGGCGTCTGCCCGTGATGCCTTCGCAACTGTGGCCCAAGCCTACCGCACGCAAGCGCCGGTGAATGCGTTGAATTGGATCACGCGGGAGCAGGCGCTGCTCGATGTCATTCTCGAGTACCCGATTACCGATAGCGATGCACGTTTTGCTGTGGAGCCGCAACTGGCGCACCTCGGCATTCGCACGGTCAGCACCGTCCGCCTGGTGCTTCCGGATGGTGCTGAGCGTGCGTTTCAGTACGTGGGCGACCCCGGCCGCATTGAACTTGATCCGCGCTGGTATCAGGCGGCCGGCACGTTCCTGTCTCTCGGCTTCACGCACATTCTCGGTGGCATTGATCATCTGCTGTTCGTGTTCTGTCTGGTAATCCCGGTGCGCAAATGGCGTCCACTTGTGGCGATTGTTTCGGCTTTCACGGTGGCGCACTCACTGACGTTGGCCACCGCCGCGTTTGGATTTACGCCTCAGGCGCTGTGGTTTCCGCCGTTGATTGAGACGCTCATTGCCGCGTCGATTGTGTTCATGGCGGTGGAAAACGTGCTCCGGCCGGCGGAGGTGCTCGAGCGACGGTGGCCGGTGGCCTTTGCCTTCGGACTCGTTCACGGCTTCGGCTTCTCCTTCGCGCTGCAGGAGTCCCTGCAGTTCGGCGGCGGCCATCTGCTCATGTCACTGGCCGCGTTCAACGTGGGGGTTGAGCTGGGGCAGTTGGCCGTGCTGGCCGTGGTGGTGCCGGTGCTGATTGCCGTGGCGGCGCGCGTAACAAGCGCGCGTGCGCTCACCATTGTACTGTCGGCGTTTGTGGCACATTCATCATGGCACTGGATGACGGAGCGCGGCGGCGAGCTGTTCACCTATGATCTGGCGCTGGGCGGATCCTCAGCTGTGATGTGGCTTGGTGTCTTGCGCGGCGCATTGCTGCTCGCCGTGGCGACGGCGGTGGCCTGGGGATTGTCGGGCGTGTTCGACCGTCTTTCGGGACGTCGGACGTCCGAAGCCAGCGCGCAGGGCACCTGAGGGGCGAGGGTGATTGTTGCCGCTGATGCGCCGGCAGACGCTGGCCTCGCAGTGTTTCGCGAGGCACATTGCTCTGAGGCGGTTTCGCATCATTCCGCCGGCGGGCGCGATATCCACCGTGCGCCCGCGTCGAGATCGTTTTTCTTCCTGCCATAAACAATGCGACTGTTCTGGTCTCAGTTTTCCACGCTCTGCTCACGCACGGTATTCACCGCTGCCACCGCTGCCGCCGTTGCGTTGCTGTGTCAGCTCGTACCCACCACCGCGGTGTCGGCACAGCCCGGCTCCACCCGCGTCGCGCCGGTTGCCACGACCGATGGGGTGTATACGTCCATGCAGGCGCGCGCCGGCGGCGATGTGTATGCGGGTCTCTGTCAATCGTGTCATAGCGCGGAATCGCATACGGGCGCGCCATTCCGCAACAACTGGGTAGGCAAGCCGCTGAGTGCGCTGTACAGCTACATCAGTAGCGAGATGCCCAAAACCGAGCCGGGTTCGCTCACTGAAGAGGAGTACACACTGGTGCTTGCGTACATCCTGCGCATGAATGGCATGCCGGCTGGACGCAAAGCACTCACTGCAGATTCCGCGGCGCTCGATGCGATCACCATTGTGCTACCGGGTACCGCGAACAAGCAGTAGCACACTGTGGCCCGTTGTTGTTTCACGTTGTTGTAACATGCTTGCCGTGCGCGGCGGCGTGATGCGGTCTCCCTCCGATTTCCTCCCTCCCGTTCGAGAGTACGTGTCATGACTACACGACGTCCATTCGTTCGCGCCGCCGTGCCGCTGGTGATCGGTGCCGTGGCCCTCGGCAGTCTGATCACCTGGCGCACGCAGATCGGTGATGCCGCGCTTCCTGAGCAGCAACAGGCCACCAAGGTGCGCGGTAACGTGCCTGGGGAATGGCGCTACTGGGGCGGGGACGCCTGGAGCACGCGCTACTCCTCGCTCGATCAGATCAACGCTGACAACTTCAACTCGCTGGAGCAGGCGTGGCAGTGGAACGCCGGCACCTTTGGCGCCGACGAGTACTATCGCACCACGCCGCTGTATGCGAACGGACGCCTGTTCACGGTTGCGTCAACGCGCCGCGTGGCCACGGCAATCAATCCGGAGAACGGCGAGACGTTATGGATGTGGCGTCTTGACGAAGGTATTCGCTGGCAGAAGGCCGCCCGTCAGTTTGCCGGTCGCGGTCTGGCGTATTGGAACGAGGGCGCCACGGAGCGCGTGATCGTCGTGACGCCTGGCTATCACATGGCCTCGCTCGATGCAAAAACAGGATTGCCCGATCCGAACTTCGGCAAAGACGGCATCGTGGATTTGATGGAAGGACTCGATCTGCCGATCGTGCCGCTCGCCGTTGATGATTCCGGACCGCTGATCATTTCAGATGCAGCACCCGCACGGCGCGCGCGTCCGGGTGAGACGTGGGATCCGGTTACCAAAACAGGCGCTGATGGCACTGTTGGTATCGATCCCGAGCTCGGCCAGATCGCCAACAGTTCGCCGGCCATCATTGTAGGCGACGTGATCATCGTTGGCAGCTCGTCCATCCACGGCTACTACCCCATTCGAATTCGCAACATCCCCGGTTACATCCGCGGCTTTGATGTGCGTACAGGCAAGCAGCTGTGGCGATTCAATCTCATTCCGCAGCCAGGCGAGTACGGCGCGGATACATGGAAGAACGGGTCGAAGGTTGGTGACGAAGGCGTTGGCAAGAATGACGCGTGGGCCACGTACTCGGCCGATCCCGAGCTTGGCCTTGTGTACATCCCGGTAGGCATGCCGCTCATGGACGAATACGGCGGCCATCGTCCCGGCGACAATCTGTTTGGCAACAGTCTTGTTGCACTCGATGTAAAAACCGGTGAGCGCAAGTGGCATTTCCAGATGGTGCACCATGATATCTGGGACTACGACACGCCAATGGCGCCCAACCTCATGGACGTAACCATTGACGGACGCGCACGTAAAATCATTGCACAGCCCACCAAGCAGGGATGGTTGTATGTGTTTGATCGCGCGACCGGCGAGCCGATCTGGCCGATTGAAGAGCAGCCGGTGTTGCAGAGCGACATTCCGGGCGAACAAACCGCTGCCACGCAGCCTATTCCTACCAAGCCGGAGCCATACGTTCAGCAGGGGCTCGAAGAAGAAGACCTGATCGACTACACACCAGCGATTCGTGATTCGGCGCTCAAGCTCGCGAAGCGCTGTCGCATGGGCAAATACTACATTCCGGCGGTGCTCACTGACGGATCGTCGCCTACCGGACTGTCATGCTCGTGGTACGCACCGGGCGCAGCGGGTGGTGTGAACATTGATGGTGGTGCATCGATCGATCCGGAAACGGGCATGTTGTACGTCGCGTCCCAGAGCACGCTCAGCACTATTGCACTGCAGAAAGACCCGTGCTCCGAGTTCAACTACAGCTCACCGCGCGACAACTGCGGACTGCTCGGCGCACTCGATCCGCCGCCGGGCTACACGCCGGGCGAAACGCGCGGCGGAGGCTTTGCCGGCCGAGCTGCGGGTTCGCAAATTGGTGGTGTGTCCATCATGAAGCCGCGTGAACTCGGTGGCATCACCGCGTACGACATGAAGAGTGGCGACAAAGCGTGGTGGATTCCCAACGGTGGATTCATTCAGACTACCAGTCGTGATCCGCTCTTTGCCGGTGTGACGCTGCCACCGCGTTCGTCTGCTGGTCAGGCGCAGGTGATTACCACCAAGTCGCTGGTCATCTACGGCACGGGGCGCAGCGGTGGCGTTCCGGGACAGCCGCCGCAGCTGTTCGCGGTAGACAAGGCCACCGGCAAGCAGGTGGGTGCGGTGGATATTCCGAGCAAGACCACCGCTGTGCCGATGACATTCCTGCATAACGGACGGCAGTACATCGTGTTTGCCACGGGCGCGGGATCGAGCCCGTCGCTGGTGGCGCTGCGGTTGCCGAGGCGGTGACGGTCGGGGGTGCGCGGCGCGGTACGGCGCCGCGCCGCGCGCTCACGCTGTCGCTGCACTGCGAGCTCGTGCAGCAGCCGGCGTCACTACCGCTGCGTACGTATGGTGCTCGTTGCCGTTGCACGCGGCGAGCGAAGCTTGAAGGCCGTAATGCCCCAGGGCACAGATTAGCCGCAACGACGAATCAGGACAGCAACAGCGTTACCGGTGCCGCCAGCGGACCAGTGCGGCCGCTCTCTGTTCTGATTCGTCGTTCTGGCCACAAAGTGCCACGAGGCCTTATGGCGTTAAAGCCTCGCACGTTTCGTACGCCGAACCGAGCACCAACGGTGCCCGCACGGCTCGACGTTCACTAACCGCTCACATCCTGCGACTCTATTTCCGTTCGTACCGCTTGAACGCCCGCGGCCCGACTTCGGCACCGTACACATTACCGCGCGCATCAACCGCT
>JAABRT010000109.1 GCA_011390805.1 Gemmatimonas sp.
TCACTCGATGCGCGACGCCGCGAGATGGCCATCCTGCGTGCCGTAGGTGCCGGACCCCGCACGATTGTGTCGCTGCTGGTGATTGAGTCGGCGTTGCTGGCGTTCATTGGCTGCGTGGTGGGCGTGCTGTTGGTGTACGCTATTCTCACACTCGGTCAGGGAGCCATTGAAGCGCGATCCGGTGTGCATCTGGCAATCCGCGCACTTGGCTCTACGGAATGGATGTATTTGGCGATTGTGCTTGGTGCCGGCACGCTCATTGGATTTGTGCCCGCCATCAAGGCGTATCGCACGTCGCTTACCGACGGGCTGAGCCCGCGATCGTAATCCGCGGTTGTAACCCGCGGTCACAGCAGCCGTTTCAGCATGCGCCGCAACGTCGTGGCGTCTGCTGTCGTAGTCATGGTATCACCGGTGCGCGTTTTGTTGCGGAGTAACGCGCACACACTCCCGTTCCGCTCAGGAGCTTTGCAATAGTGTCTCGGAAACTCATTCAGTCGGGCATGGCATTCGCGTTGGTCGCGATGGCGGTTCCCATGTACGCGCAGGGTCGAGGTGGCGGGCGCGCCATTGAAAAAGCACCCGGTGCCACCGCTCCGTCGCTCGATAGCGCGCCTGAGTACGTTCGCCGCACTGCGCCCGACAATCCCGGCATTCTGCGTATCTGGGAAGAGGGGATGCAGCGTTCGCAGGTGGCCACCATCGCACAGGTGTTGCTCGATTCCATTGGTCCGCGCCTTACCGGCTCGCCCAACATGGACCGCGCGCAGGATTGGGCCGTCTCGCTGCTCACCAGCTGGGGCGTGGACGCGAAGAAGGAAGAGTACGGTACGTGGAACAAGTGGAAGCGCGGCGTGGCGTATGCATCGCTTACCGCACCACGTGTAAAAACGCTCGATGCCACCATGCTCTCGTGGAGCGGCAATACCAACGGCCAGTTTGTTGAAGGCGGTGTGGTGATTCTCGAGCCGTACAGCACGGCCGAAGAATTCCGCGCCTGGCTGCCGACTGTCAAAGGCAAAGTCATTCTGTCGGGCGGACCACGTTTGTCGTGCCGCTCGGCCCTGCAGATTTCGCAGTTCGGTATGCCCGGCACGATTGAGTCGCTCAACTCGGAACAGGCAGCGCTCACTGCTACGTACCGTGGACTCAATCAGCGTATACCCACGTTCTATCAGGACGTGAAAGACGCCGGTGCGCTGGCCGTGTTTGAATCGAACTTCTCGGCTTACCCCGGCGTGCAGAAAATCTTTGGTTCTCCGCGCAACAATCCGCTGCCCACCTTTGACATTGGTTGCGAAGATTACGGCATGCTGTTCCGTCTGGCGCAGAACAAGCAGAGCCCGGTGGTGAAGCTGATGGCCGAGTCGGAGTCACTGGGCGAACAGCCCGTGTTCAACGTGGTTGGCACGATCAAGGGTTCGGAAAAGCCCAACGAGTACGTGTTGCTGTCAGCGCATTACGACTCATGGGAAGGTCACTCGGGCGCTACGGACAACGGTACCGGTTCTGTGACCATGCTCGAGGCGCTGCGCATTCTGAAGACGGTGTATCCGAGCCCCAAGCGCACCATCATGATCGGCTTGTGGAGCGGCGAAGAGCAGGGGCTCAACGGTTCAGGTGCGTTTGCGGTCGATCATCCTGAAGTGATTGAAGGACTGCAGTTTTCGTTCAATCAGGACAACGGCACGGGACGTGTGGTGAACATGAGTCCCAATATTCTTCCTGAAAACGGTCCGCGTCTGGCGGGCTACATGTCGGCCATGCCCGCTGAAGTCACGCAGTGGGTGCGTCTCGGTGGGCCCGGCGGTTACGGCGGTGGCTCCGACCACGTGTCGTTTGCATGCCGTGGCGCACCGGGTATCAGCCTCGGTGCACTGTCGTGGGATTACAGCAACACTACGTGGCACACACAGCGCGACTCGTACGACAAACTCATTATTGATGACGTGAAGAACAACGCCATTCTCACGGCAATGCTGGCTTACATGGCCAGTGAAGATCCGGAAAAGAGCTCACGCAAGCTCATGGATCCGATGCCGCAGGTTGGTGGTCGTCCCATGACGATTCCGAGCTGTCGTACTCCGATGCGCGGCTCGCAGGCAAGTCAGCGCTAAGCAGCAGACGGTGTTCTTGCTGGAGTGATCTACGTCGTTTTCACGGGCGCGCGTGCGATCACGATGCTGATGTTGTCCGACCCACCTCGCTCAAGGGCGAGGGCAAGAAGTCGCTGGGCGAGCGGTTCGGCAGACATGCCGCTTCCGCACAGCCCGGCGATTTCTTCGTCTGATACATGTTTGGTGAGTCCGTCGGTGCAGAACAACAGCACACAGCCGCGTTCAGAGACATCAACACGCGAGACAACGGGCCTGGCCTCGTCCGATCCGATGGCACTGGCGAGTATGTGATTGAGCGGCGAGTTGCTCAACTGCTCCGGCTTCATTGCGCCCGCGTCGATCATTTCCTGAGCGAGCGTCTGGTCGCGGGTGATCTGCTGCAGCTTGCCGTGTGTGTAGATATAGGCGCGACTGTCACCAACCTGAATCACATACAGCCACGGCCACACGCCAATGCCGAGCGTGAGCGTGGTGGCCAGGCTGCTGTTGTTCCCGCGCACTATCGCTTCTGCGCGCACCGCGTCGTGCGCACTCATTGCGGCCTCCTGCAACGCGCCCAGAAACTCGGGCGCCTGTCCACTGCCGATCTCGTGATAGCAGCGAAGGCTCGATGCGACATACTCCGAGACGGCTTCGGTGGCGAGCTGCGCAGCTGCTGCTCCGTCGCTTGAGCCACCTACCCCGTCGGCGACCATGAGAATCGTGCCGAGCCTGCTGCCACGCAGCGGCAGCTCGGCCTTACCGCCCAGGCTTGAACCGTGCACCACGATTTGCGGATGCACCGTGGCCAGCATGAAGTGATCCTGATTCTGTGAACGCTTTAGCCCCGGGTGGGTGAGACCGAACATGTCGAGTTCGGAGTCGATCGGGCGCGCGTACACAACAGCTGGTGTGGCCTGGGGCTGCATGATGAATCTCCTGATCAAATCAGGGAGAACGTCGGGTCAGGGTTCGATGCGTTTGAGCGACGGAATCCGATCAAAATCCGTGTCGTAGCTACAGATGGCCTGCAGATCATGCTGCTGAACAATCGCTGCATGTAGCGCGTCGCGCGCCATGAGTGACGGTAGCGTGTCCATGAGCGCGCGCGCGCGATCCAGCGTATCAACATCAATCGGGATGACATCAGTAAAAATCTGACGGGCAAGATCGTACACCAGCCGACCTTCGCGCCAGCGATTGATGGAACGGTAGCGATGCAGCACTTCCTGCAATGTTTCCGCATCGAGTGCTGCTTCCACTTCACCGCGTGCGACCCGTTCAAGAAACGCAGCGCTTGGTACCTTATGTCTATGCTCGGCGCCGGCGGCGTACATGAGGATGTTGGCGTCTACCAGAAGCACACGTGCGTCCCTCGCTACGGAATGAGGTCGTCAGCCGCAACAACCGATTCGCGCTTCATCTCGGCTGGAGTGCCCACCGGCAGCGACAGCGCCGCCAGCGCTTGCGCGGCGGACAGCTTGGTCTCTTCGTCAACCAGACCATACTGCGCCACGCACGCTTCGCGCACGAGCACGCCCATGCTCACCCCTTTGCGCGCCGCCAGTTCGGTGAGCCGGGCGTGCACTTCGGGGGAGAACAGGATGGTTGTCTTTTTCGAAAGGTCCATATGCGCCTCCATATATGGAGGCTAATCGGTCTCAAGTGGGGGCGCAACCTGTGGGAGCTGTTCGCCAGAACGCGGCGCACTGATCATCGCGCGTACCGCCAGAGCGGCCACCAGGCCCAATGCGCCTCGTCCGAAATCCGCCCAATGCTCGTGCAGAGCGCCGAGAATGACTCCCTGTATGTCGTTGGCTATCCAGAGCAGGGCGAGCGAAGCGCCGATCACGGTGCGGACGAGGTTTTTTGGATCCCATGCCGTCCAGCCGAACCGCGAGGGCGCGCCGCGGCCGGCCCACCACATGAGCGCAATGAACAACGGAGTCACCAACAGCCACGCCATCGCGTACGTCGAGATCCCGATCAGAATCGAGTCTGCCTGGGGTGGGAGCGCTCCGCGTGACAGCTGCTCGTCGTAAAAAATCGCGGTCGCAAATGGAGCCGCCAGCCACCAGATCGACGCCAGGGCGATTACGCGCGTACGGGTTAGCACACTATCGCGCCAACACCGCCAACGCCGCACGCACCGTGGCCGACACATCAGCGCCCGGCCCCGCTTCCCGCACCGCTGCCAGCGCCTCGCTCTCACCGTAGCCCAGCGCCACCAGCGCGCGCACGGCATCGTTGGACGAACCGCCGCCCACCACACGGCCGCGAGCCGGCACGCTGCCACCGGCTGCTGCGCCGGCCGCCAGATCGTCCACCTTCTCGGCGAGATCGAGCACAATCTGTTCAGCCTTGCGACGGCCCACGCGCGGCACGCGCATGAGTGTGGTGATGTCGCGCGTGCGCAGCACTTCTACGACCTGCTCAGCACCGATCGTGGAGAGAATGCCGAGCGCCAGCGATGGGCCGACTCCCTTGGCCGTGAGCACACGACGGAATACATCGCGTTCCAGTCGCGATACAAAGCCGTACAGGTCCCACGCATCCTCACGCACCGAGAGATGCGTGTACAAGGTGATCTCGTCACCATCGGCGGGCAGCCGCTCAAACACCGACAGCGGGATGTGCACCTCATAACCGGTGCCTCCGCTCGTTTGCACTTCAATCAGCGACACCGAGCGGTACATCAAACGGCCAATAAGCAGCGCGATCATGAACGGCGTGAAGAGGTGGTGAGTGACGCAAGCGACGGCAACTGCGGCGACAATAACGCGCACAGCGCCGCCGCGACACCATCAGATGCGTCGGCCGGCGTTGGCGGTGACTTGAGTCGCAGCAGCTGCGCGACCATGAACTGCACCTGTTCTTTTGTGGCCGCGCCGCGACCTACGATCGTCTTTTTGATCACCGCCGGCGGATATTCCACAATCGACACACCGGCCACTTCGCCGGCCAGCAGGATCACACCGCGGGCATGGCCGAGCACAACGGTGGTTCGAACATTGCGCGCGTAAAACACATCTTCTACGGCGAGCACCGACGGTGAATGTCGCGCGATGAGTTCACTCACGCCTTCATGAATGTCACGCAGCCGCGCTGCCAGTCGCTGATCGGCACGTGTGCGAATCACCCCGCACTCAATCAGCTCCGGTGCACCGCGCACGCCCAGTCGCACCACACCGTAGCCAGTGACCGCCGTGCCCGGATCAATGCCGAGTACGACGTCACCATGCGTCATCACGCTTCGGCCAGGGCGTCTTCGTCCATCTCGAAGTTCGCATCAATGTTCTGCACGTCGTCGAGATCGTCCAGTGCATCAAGCAGCTTGAGCAGAGCGGTGGCGTTTTCGCCTTCCACCTTCACTGTCGTTTGCGGAACCCATGACAGCGCTGCTTCGCGCACCGCATAACCTGCGGTTTCCATGGCCTCGCGTACCGCGTGCAGGTCGGCCGGAGCAGTAGTGATGAGAAAATCTTCACCGTCACGCGTGACATCTTCGGCGCCCGCTTCAAGCGCGGCCATCATCACCGTGTCTTCATCGAGACCCTCGACGGCCAGCGACATGCGACCCTTGCGATCAAAGAGATACGACACCGAGTTGGTGGATCCGAGATTGCCACCGTTGCGCGACAGCTTGTAGCGGATATCGGCCACGGTGCGCGTGGGATTGTCGGTGAGCGCCTGAATCATGAGGGCTACGCCGCCCGGTGCGTACGCTTCGTACAACACCTCGGTGTAGTCGGCGCCTTCAAGCTCACCGGTGCCCTTCTTGATGCCGCGCTCAATGTTTTCCTTGGGGCACGACACCTTGCGCGCGTTATCAATGGCCGTGCGCAGCCGCGGATTGCCATCGGGATCACCGCCGCCGGCCTTGGCCGCCACGGTGATTTCACGAATGAGCTTAGTGAACAAGGCGCCGCGCTTTGCGTCAGCGGCTGCCTTGTAATGTTTTGTGGTCTTCCATTTACTGTGACCGGCCATGATCACTCCCTGAGCGAACCTGAACGCGGCACGCGGGGTGCCGAGGTGAA
The DNA here is from genome assembly GCA_011390805.1 of Gemmatimonas sp. Classification (GTDB taxonomy): domain Bacteria; phylum Gemmatimonadota; class Gemmatimonadetes; order Gemmatimonadales; family Gemmatimonadaceae; genus JAABRT01. Next base: position 6,137 of record JAABRT010000109.1, read on the forward strand.
CTAACCTCGCAATATAACCCGCCCCGCGCGCTGGCCGTACGGGGGATTCACCCGCCATCCGCGCGCGCGATGCACCGGCAATCAGGCCTCGATCACATCCTCAAAACGCAGGCACGGGGCGTCAAAGTACAGGTCCACGTAGCCACCATCGCCCGTGCGGTTCTTGAGCAGATGCAACTCGGCGGCACCGGCGAGCGCCGGCTCGGGTTGATACAACTCCTCTCGAAACAGTGCCATGACCACATCAGCGTGCGTGGCCACGGCGCCGCGCGCCCCGAAGTCGGCCAGCGTTGGACGCAGGTCTTTCCGGGAGCGATCGAGCAGCGGCAGATGCGATGTGAGCAACACTGCGATGTCATGCGTGAGCGCCAGTCGTTTGCAGCCGAGCACCGCGAACGCCAGCGCGTCGTCGCGGTGCGTCGGATCGGTGAGCAGCGATTCCAACCCGTCGATGACCAGCAAACGTGTGCGCGGCGCCGACTCGAGTGACCCACGCACACCGTCCACGCCGCTGTGACTGAGCGGCTGAATGGTGGGCGACTTCACACGCAGTTGGGTGGCGGCCGCTGAGAGTGCGGAGCGCGCGTCTTCACTGAGCGAACCGCCGCGCAGCACGTCCAGGGCAATGCGCGATTCGGCGGAGAGTGCGCGTTCAAACGCGCGGGCTGCGCTTCCCTCCGACGACAGCATCAGTGTTGGTGCACCTGATTGCGTCGCGCGCAGCGCAAAGGCTGTGGCCAGCGATGTAGTGCCACTTCCGGCGTCGCCGCCCAACACGATCAGATCGCCGCTGCGAAATCCGCCCTGCAGCAACGGGGACAGGCTCGGGAAACCACAGGGCACAATCCACGGCTCCTGCGACGCGGCAGGCGGTGAAGAATCGCGCAGGTTCATGCGTGTGCAGTGAGGCGGCGGATGAGCCGGTCTACTTCGAGGGACGCCGCCGCGTCGAGATAGCTGCCGGCGGCCGATGATACGAGGCGCAGTGCGCCGGCCATTTGTACTGGTCCGAGCGCACTTGCGTCTACTGCACGCGCCAGCGGGACGCGCAGCGCCGCAGGCAATGCCAGCGAGGCGAGCCAGACGCGAGCAGCGGCCGCGCGTGCCTGCCTGTCTTCAACGGCAAAGCGGTCGGGTGGCAGCATGCCGCTGGCCAGACGTGCAATCGAGAGCACGGCGAGCGCCACCTCTCGGCCGCCGCCTAACGGCAGACGACCGGCCAGACCCGCCATGGCAGGAAAGGGAAACGCGACAGGTGCGAGCGCGAACGGAGGCTGTGGTGTGTGCACCCGCCGAATCTATGGTGAGTGCGCATTGATTGCTGGACCACGCCACGCTACACCGGGTAGCTTGTACCTTATGGCCCTTCCCGCAAAGCAGATTCTCTGGGTGGACGACGAGTCCGACCTGCTCGAGCCGCATCGCCTGTTTCTGGGCGACAAAGGCTACGCCGTGGAAATGGCTACCAACGCCGACGACGCGCTGGAACTGCTGCGCCACCGGGCGTTTGATCTGCTGCTGCTCGATGAGCAGATGCCGGGCACGCGCGGACTCGACGCGTATCGCGAGCTGCGTGAGTTCGCACCGTCGCTGCCGGTGGTCATGATCACCAAGAGTGAAGAAGACGCCACCATGAAGGAGGCAATCGGCGCCAATGTGCGCGATTACCTCGTGAAGCCGGTCACGCCGCGCCAGGTGCTGGCCATGGTCACGCGCATTCTCGACGGTCCGCTCATCCGCTCGCAGGTACTGGCCCGCGGTTTTGTGGAGCGGTTCCGGGCCATTGAGTCGGAGCGTCATCAGGGACTCGATTGGCGCGGCTGGGTGGATCGCTGGGTGGAGATTGCGCAGTGGGATGTAGACCTGGCGGCGGCCGGTGAAATGGGGCTGCACGAGTCGCTGCGCGGACTCTATCCCGATATGCACCGCGCCTTTGCGCAGTACATGAAAACCGAATATCCGCGCTGGTTGCGCGAGCTCGACGGCGACCGTCCGCCACTGTCGGTGGATGTGGTCTCGGAGTTTGTTGCGCCCGTGCTGCGCAGCGATCGCAAAGTGGTGTTCATTGTGATTGACTGTTTGCGGCAGGACCAGTGGAAAGCGATCGAGCCGTTGTTCGCGCCGCTCTTCGAGATTGAGTCAACGCATTATTTCAGCATCCTGCCCACGGCCACGCCCTACGCGCGCAACTCGCTGTTCAGCGGCCTGTTCCCCGGCGAAATCGCGGCGCGCCATCCCGACTGGTGGGGAGATCGCGATGACGAATCGCTGAACTCGCACGAGAAGGAGCTGCTGCAGGAGCAGTTGAAAGAGCTCGAGATTGATTTGCCGGTGCGCTACAACAAGATCACCTCGTCGGCCGACGCCGACGACCTGCTGCGGCACTTGCCCAGCGCGATCGCCGGCGATGGCATCTCGGCGTTTGTGTTCAACTTTGTGGATCTGCTCACGCACGGACGCAGTGAATCCATGATTCTGTACGAAGTGGCGCGCGATGAAGCGGCGCTTCGTGCGCTCACCTACCAGTGGGTGAAGCGGTCGGCACTGTTTGCGCTGTTGCAGGACGCAGCGCGGCGTGGCATCAAGGTGGTAATCACCACCGATCATGGGGCGTTGCATTGCAATACGCCGGCCACGGTGTTTGCCAAGCGTGACGCCACCAACAATCTGCGCTACAAGTTTGGCGAA
>JAABRT010000110.1 GCA_011390805.1 Gemmatimonas sp.
GTTTGGGCTTTGCGATTCCGATTGATCGCACCATGCGCATTGTGGACGACCTGCTCACGCACGGTCGTGTGCGCGAGCCGTGGGTTGGTATTCAGCTGCAAATGGCGCCGGTGAGCAACGCGCGGGAGGCTGTGCGCGCGCTGCCCATTGTTGGTCGCACGGTCGATGGTTCACCGGCCGATCGCGCCGGTGTACGCGTGGGTGATGTGCTGGTGCGCGTAGGCGACAAGCCGGTGCGCAATCCATTCGACTGGCAGGCACGCCTGCTCGAAGTGCGCGTGGGTGACGTTTTGCCGCTCACCATACGGCGCGGCGATCGTGAAGAAGTGCTGGAACTCACCGTCGCTGACGTTCCCGAAGTCAGCGCACCGCGGGTGACCGTGCTGCGGGAGTCACGCAGCAAATCCGCGAAGCCCGCGGGATCCGATCGCAGGCCGGTGCATTGGTCTTTAACGCATCAGAGCGACTCCAGGCCGAGCTGGGTCTGATGTCGGGCGATGTGATTGTACAGATCGGCAATACGCGCATTGACAGCGCGGATCTGGCCGCACGTGCCATCGATGCGTACGGTGCGCGTGGTACCGTGCAAATGTGGTTTGAACGTGGTGGTCGCCTCTTCCCCCCGATTTCGTTCCGTGTCCGCTGATAACCCGCTTCCTTCGATCTATTCGTCGCCGCTCGCCGAGCGGTATGCCTCGCGCGCCATGCTTGAGCTGTGGGGGCCGTCGCGACGCTATGGACTGTGGCGACGTTTGTGGCTGGCGCTGGCCGAAGCACAGCGCGAGTTGGGCGTCGATATTCCGGAGGAGGCGCTCACACAAATGCGCGCCAATCTCGACAACATTGACTTCAAGGCAGTCGCGGAATACGAGCGTCGCTTCCGACACGATGTCATGGCGCATGTGCATGCGTTTGGTGATGTGGCACCGGCGGCCGCGCCGTTTATCCATTTGGGTGCGACCAGCTGCTACGTCACTGACAACGCCGAGCTCATTCTCATGCGCGACGGGCTCACGTTGCTGCGTGACAAGTGTGTTGACGCGTTGCGATCGCTCGCCGAGTTCAGTAAGACGTGGCGTAGCGAGGCGTGTCTCGGCTACACACACTTGCAACCGGCGCAGCTCACTACTGTGGGCAAACGCGCAACGCTATGGATGCAGGATCTCGTGCTTGACGTTGCCGATCTTGAACATCGCATTGCCACGCTGCCATTTCGCGGCGTGAAAGGCACCACGGGCACGCAGGCGTCGTTCCTGTCGCTGTTTGAAGGTGACCATGCGAAGGTGCGCGAGCTCGATCGCCGTGTGTGCGCCGCGATGCAGTTCGCTGCGTCCATTCCGGTAAGCGGACAAACGTACAGTCGCAAGATCGACGCACAGGTGCTGGGTGTTGTGGCGGGTGTGGCATCGTCGGCTTCGAAGTTCTCAGGTGACATGCGCATGCTGGCCGCGTTTGGTGAAATCGAAGAACCGTTTGAGAAGGATCAGATCGGTTCTTCGGCGATGGCCTACAAGCGCAATCCCATGCGGTCAGAGCGCATCGCGTCACTGGCGCGTTTTGTATTGTCGCTGGAGCCGAATGCCAATCAGACACACGCGGTGCAGTATTTCGAGCGCACACTCGATGATTCGGCCAATCGCCGGCTCGCGATACCGGAATCATTTCTCGCGACTGATGCCATCCTGGTATTGATGCGCAACGTCGTGTCCGGCCTTGAAGTGTACCCGGCGCGCATCCGTAAGCGCGTTGATGACGAGTTGCCCTTTATGGCGACGGAAGAGCTGATTGTGCGCGCCGTACGCGCCGGTGGAGACCGGCAGGTGGCACACGAAGTGATCCGCGGACATTCGATTGCCGCCGCGCGTGCGGTGAAGAACGGTGCACCACGAAATGATATGCTGGAGCGCCTGGCCGCCGATCCTGCGTTCGGCGTACCACTCGAAGATTTGCAGACGCTCACCGACCCCAATCGTTTTGTTGGTCGCGCACCACAACAGGTCGACGATTTCCTCACCGAAGTGGTGCATCCGTTGCTCGCCAACTACGCAGCGTCAGCCGCCGCCGACGAGGTCCGCGTATGACATCATCCACGGCGCTGCGCGAAAGCACCCTGCCGCTGCCGCTGGTGCGTCGCGGCAAGGTGCGCGAAGTGTACGCGGTGGGTGACAACGCACTGTTGCTGGTGGCGAGCGATCGCGTGAGCGCATTTGATGTCGTGCTCGACGCACCGATTCCGCACAAGGGCGCGGTGCTCACGCAGCTTACGCGCTGGTGGCTGCAGCGGATAGAGGCACGTTTTGGCAATGCATTGCCTCACCACATGATCACGGCTGATGTAGATGACATCATCTCGCGCGTTGCGTCGCTCGCACCTTTTCGCAACACGTTGTACGGGCGTGCCATGCTGTGCATGCGCACCGAGGTGATTCCCGTGGAGTGTGTCGTGCGCGGATATCTGGCCGGTTCGGCGTGGAAAGAGTATCAAAGCTCGGGAACGCTGGCCGGCGAACCGTTGCCGGCCGGGCTGCTGGAGAGCAGCGCCCTGACGCCGGCGCTCTTCAGTCCGGCCACCAAAGCGGAAACCGGCCACGATGAAAACATCACGGTGTCGGCGGTTGTTGCTCAACTTGGAGCATCGCGCGCGGCGGAGCTTGAACAGCATGCGCGATCCATTTACGAGTTCGGACGCGAGACAGCGGCACCCCGCGGCATCATTGTCGCCGATACCAAGTTTGAGTTCGGTGTGCGCGACAATCGCGTGGTGCTCATTGACGAAGTGCTCACGCCTGATTCATCCCGATTCTGGCCCGCCGACCAATACACACCGGGTCGGTCGCAGCCCAGCTTTGATAAGCAGCCGCTGCGTGACTGGCTTGATGCAGAACGTCGCGCCGGTCGCTGGAATGGAGATGCACCCGGTCCGGCTCTGCCCGACGAAGTGATTGAGGCAACGAGCGCGCGCTATCTCGATGCCTATCGCCGCATCACCGGCGGCGACCTTGACACGTCGCCGCCTGTAGCCCGTCCCCGTACTGCACCAGACGCGGAGCAAGGGTGAGCTTGTCACATGAGGGCTTTCCGCTGGTGATCGGGGCCACCGTGCTCGCGGTTATCACGTATGCCCTGGCGCTGCGGTTGCGCTCGTGGCCGCTGTGGCTGACAGCGTTTGCCTTCACGTTGTTGGTGCTCGGCATTGCGTGGGCGTTTCGCGCGCCCCGCAGCGCGACTGTGTCGCTATCATCACCGTCTCCCATCTACCCGGTGTTCAGTCACACGACCGTCTGCGGCGGGGTACACACATGAACGCGGAGCCGGGAATGTCGTCGAACGCTGGTGGATTGCCTCGCGCGCGACGGCGGGCCGTTGTTGTGCTGCCCAATGGACTCACGCTGGCCAATCTGTTCTTTGGCATCTTCGCGATTGTCTCGGCATCGCGTGGCGACTTTGATGGCGCCGCGCGCTACATCGTTTTCAGCGCTGTCGCGGACACGCTCGATGGTCGCATTGCGCGCGCCACCAAGACAGGCAGCAGGTTTGGGTCGGAGCTTGATAGTCTCGTGGACGCCATCAGCTTTGGCGTCGCGCCGGCATTCATCATGTACTTTGCCGTACTCAACAACACAGGCTGGGACTGGATTTTCTGTTTCCTGTTCATTGCGTGTGCGGTGGTGCGGCTGGCCCGCTTCAATGTGGAGTCGGCCGGTAAAGGCAACACACACTTTACCGGGCTGCCGAGTCCTGCCGCGGGCATGGCGTTGGCCACGTACTACTGGTTCAGCCAGACACCGCTGTATTCGGAAACCATGATCGGTGGGCTTCCGTGGCAGCAAATGCTGCGTTGGGTCATGCTCGGCCTGGGCATGCTCATGATCAGCAATGTGCAGTACGCAAAAGTCCCGACTGTCGGGTTCCGCACATGGAGCGGAATTCTGGGCTGGTTGCTGGTGATTGGAACACTGATTGGTGTGATCTTTCTGCCCAAGCAGTTTTTCTTCCCGGCGCTGGTGTGCTACGTGCTCTACGGCATCGGGCGCACTGTGTTGCTGGGTTTGCTCGACCGCTTGCCGCCTGCTGATGAAGACGAGCTGGCGTTAGCTGATGACGGACTGACAGAAGCTCAACGTGCCTCCCGGCGCCGCCGATTGGCCAGGCGCCGTTCCCGCTCAACTACTGGCCATGATGATGGCCGCGAGGATTCTACGTTATGACCCGTTTCCGAGTTGCCGTGGAGATCGTGCCGCGGCGTGGCCTGCTTGATCCGCAGGGGAAGGCCGTGTCCGATGCGCTGCACACTCTGGGCTTCTCCACCGTGAGCGACGTACGGGTTGGACGGCACCTGGTGCTCGACACCGATGCCGCCGACGCCGATGCAGCGCGGGCCGAGGTGCAGCGCATGTGTGAGCAACTGCTGGCCAATCCTGTAACTGAAGATTTCCATATCGGTTCGGCGGAGCGCGCGTGAAAGTCGGCATTATTCGGTTTCCCGGTTCCAACTGCGACGAGGACGCGTATCACGCGGTGGTTGATCACCTCGGTGCCGAGGCCGTCTTCTGCTGGCACAAGGATCATGACCTCCAGGGCGCGGATCTGGTGATCCTGCCTGGCGGCTTCAGTTACGGCGATTATCTGCGCCCCGGTGCCATCGCGCGTTTCAGTCCGATCATGCAGGAAGTGGTGGCGCACGCCAAACGCGGTGCTCCTGTGCTGGCCATCTGCAACGGATTCCAGATTGCCTGTGAAGCCGGCCTGTTGCCGGGAGCCCTGTTGCGTAACGATCACCTGAAGTTTGTGTGCGATCAGGTGCATCTGCGCGTGGAGTCCATCGGTACGCGCTTCACGTCTCGCTATCACGTTGATCAGGTCATCACGATTCCCGTGGCGCATGGCGACGGCCGCTACACGGCCGATGGCGACGTGCTCGAACGCCTTGAAGGCGATGGCCATGTTGTATTTCGCTACGTTGACGCCGCCGGCCACGTGACCGACGCCGCGAATCCCAACGGTTCGCTTCGCAATATCGCCGGCATCTGCAACAGCGCCGGCAATGTGCTCGGCATGATGCCGCATCCGGAACGCGCCGTTGATACGCAACTCGGTTCAGCAGATGGGCTGCCTTTGCTGCATTCCATCGCCGACTCCCTCATGTCGGAGGCGCTGGTATGAGCGATACACAGACATCGTCTGCCGTGCAGCCCCGCCCGGGTGATCCGGAAATCACGCCGGCGCTGATCAAGGAACACGGCATCACCCCTGCTGAGTATGAGCGCGTTGTAGAAATGCTCGGCCGCGCGCCCACGTTTACCGAAGTGGGCATTGTCAGCGCGTTGTGGAGCGAACATTGCTCCTACAAACACTCACGTCCGCTGCTGCGTACATTGCCCACCGAAGCGCCGTGGGTGCTGCAGGGACCGGGTGAGAACGCCGGTGTCATTGCGGTGAAAGATGGCATCGCCGTGGCGTTCAAAGTGGAATCGCACAACCACCCGAGTGCCGTGGAACCGTATCAGGGTGCTGCGACGGGTGTGGGTGGTATCCTGCGCGATGTATTCACGATGGGTGCGCGACCGATTGCGTTGCTCAACTCGCTGCGCTTCGGACCGCTCACCTCTCCACGCGTCCGCTACCTGTTCTCGGGTGTTGTCAAAGGCATTGGCGACTACGGCAACTGTGTTGGTGTTCCTACAGTTGGCGGCGAAGTGGTGTTTGATCCGTCGTACGAGGGCAACCCGCTGGTGAACGCCATGTGCGTGGGTGTGCTGCGCGAAGAGGAGCTGATGCTCGCGGTGGCACAGGGTGTGGGTAATCCGATTATCGCCGTGGGTGCACGTACGGGGCGTGATGGCATTCATGGTGCTTCGTTTGCCAGTGAAGATCTGAGCGCTGAGAGCGAGTCCAAGCGACCGCGTGTGCAGGTGGGTGATCCGTTTACCGAAAAGCTGTTGCTTGAAGCATCGCTGGAGCTGATTCGCAGCGGACACATTGTTGCCATTCAGGACATGGGCGCGGCCGGCCTCACTTCGTCTTCCGCAGAAATGGCGGCGCGCGGTGATGTTGGAGTCACCATCGACACGCTCAAAGTACCGGTACGCGAAGAAGGCATGACGCCGTACGAAATCCTGTTGTCGGAATCACAGGAGCGTATGCTGGTGGTTGCGCATCGCGGCCGCGAGCGGGAGGTCGAGGCTATTCTCGCGCGCTGGGATCTGGAAGCTGTCGTGATCGGTGAAGTGATCGCTGAACCGGTGTATCGCGTGACCGAGGGTGATCGTGTGGTGGCCGAGTTTCCGGGCACACGTCTGGTCACCGATTGTCCTACGTACGTCATTGATTCTGTCGAGTCGCCGGTGCTGGCTGCCGCGCGCGCACGCAATCCGCACGATGTGCCGCCGCTCCCGGAGGAAATCAATCCCATGTGGACGCTTGAGCGTCTGCTGGCGTCGCCAACCATCGCAAGCAAAGCATGGGTGTGGCGTCAGTACGATTCCATGGTGCGCACCAGCACACTGGTGGGCCCCGGAAGTGATGCGGCAGTCATGCGACTGCGTGGTACCGACGCGGGCATCGCGTTGAGCATTGATGGCAACGGTCGTTATGTCGCGCTCGATCCGCTTGTTGGCGGACGCATTGCCGTGTGCGAGGCGGCGCGCAATGTCGCGTGTGCCGGCGCACGTCCTCGCGCGATTACCAACAATCTCAACTTCGGCAATCCCACGCGTCCCGAAGTGTATTTCCAGCTCAAGAACGCAGTGGCTGGCATGGGTGACGCGTGTCGCGTCATGGAAACGCCGGTTACCGGCGGCAACGTTTCGCTCTACAACGAAAACCCGCAGGGTGCGATTCATCCAACACCGACTGTTGGCATGGTTGGTGTGCTCGACACGCTTGAGCACGTGACACCTTCGGCATTTCAGCGTGCCGGTGATACCATCGTGCTGCTGGGCGACAACACTGACGAACTTGGTGCCAGCGAATATCTGCTGCACCTGCACGGATTGGCCATCGGCGCGCCACCGGCCTGTGATCCGGTCAAGGAACGCGCGCTGGTGGATGCGCTGCTGCACGCCATCAGTCACGGCCACGTGCGCAGTGCACACGATTGCAGCGACGGTGGTCTGGCCGTGGCGCTCACTGAGTGCGCCATGATGCGTCGGGATGCGCAGTTCGGGTTTGAGGTAGACCTTACGGCGTGGGCCGACCTGCCGCTGCGCGCGCTGCTCTTTGGCGAAGCGCAGGCGCGTGTGGTGGTGAGTACCGATCAACCTGACGCGGTGCTTGCGTCGGCTGCACAGTTTGGCGTGCCGGCACACATCATCGGGCGCGTAACGGCGGCTGATGCGGGCGTTGAGTTTCTTGTGGGTGATGTGTCGGCGCGACTTGCCCTCACCTCACTTGCGCATGCGTTTCACAATACCATTCCGGACATCATGAACGCTGGCGCTGCTCACGGCGACACCGCGTCATCGTCCTCCATTTCCTGACCTGACAAGTTCCCATGTGCGGCATCTTCGGTGTATACGGTCATCCTAACGCAGCGGCACTCACGCAGCTCGGTCTCTACTCACTGCAGCATCGCGGTCAGGAGTCGGCCGGTATCGTAGCGGTTGACGATACGGGCGTGGCGAATCTGCGACGCACCATGGGGCTGGTGTCGGAGGGTTTCGACGACGACGCCATGCGTGCGCTCAACGGTCCCATTGCGGTAGGACACACGCGCTATTCAACGGCTGGTGCGTCGGCGATTGAAAATGCCCAGCCGATTCTGGCGCGTGTTCGCAAGGGACATATCGCGTTGGCGCACAACGGTAATCTGACCAACGCGGTGGAGCTGCGCCGTTCGCTTGAGGACGGCGGCGCGATCTTTACTTCGTCAATGGATTCGGAAGCAATTGTGCATCGCATTGCACGCGCGGCCGGCGACGTACCGGAGCAGCGACTGGCCAATGCACTGCATGGTGTCGAGGGCGCATACTGCCTGCTGGTTGTTATTGACGAAACATTCCTGGCAGCGCGCGATCCACACGGCTGGCGTCCGCTGGCCATTGGCAAGCTTGGTGATTCATGGGTGGTGTCGAGCGAAACGTGCGGACTGGATATTGTAGGGGCGACCTACGTGCGTGATGTGGCGCCCGGTGAGATTGTGGCGATTGATCGACATGGTATGCGCACGATGCAGGCGACGGCGCCCGAGCAGCTCAACCGGTGCGTGTTTGAGCACGTGTACTTTGCACGTCCCGACAGCAAAGTGTTTGGCAGCTCCGTAGACCGCGCGCGTCGCGAGCTTGGACGTCAGCTCGCGCGCGAGTGCCCTGCTCCGCAAGCCGATCTCGTGTTTTCAGTGCCCGACTCGTCCAACTCGGCTGCACTAGGTTTTGCCGAAGAGGCGGGGCTGCCATTTGAGTTTGCGCTCATTCGGAATCACTACGTCGGGCGCACATTCATTCAGCCCACCCAGGCTGGTCGTGATGCCAAGGTCAAAGTGAAGTACAACCCTGTGCGCGAGATCATTGCCGGCAAGTCGGTGGTCATGGTAGACGACTCGATTGTACGTGGCACGACAACACGTGGTCTGGTTTCATTGGTGCGCGCCGCAGGAGCGCGCGAAGTGCACATGCGTGTGTCCAGCGCACCAATCATCAGTCCCTGTTACTACGGGATTGATACACCGCGCAGGGAGGAGCTC
>JAABRT010000111.1 GCA_011390805.1 Gemmatimonas sp.
CAACGCGGCGTGCGACAAACCTGCGGTGGTCGCGCGCACTGTGTACGTCACCGGTGGCCCGCTCGTATCACGCGGTGCGCGGTCCAGGGCAATCGGCAGCACCTCAGCGAAGGGCGTACCACGGAATCCCCCTTCCGTGAGCGCGCTGCGTCCGCCGAGTGCCAGCAAACCACCGCCACGTACGTTTACGAAGTCGGCCAGCATTCGCAGCTGATCGCCGGTAAAAAACGAGGCTTCAACGCTGCCAAGCACTACTGCGCGATATCCAAACAGCTCTTCGCGCGTGGTAGGAAATCCGGTGAGCAGCTCCAGGCTGTCGCGTACGCCCAGACGCAGAAACTTTCCTTCGGCGCTGCGCAGCAATCCCACCAACTGCACACCGCTGTCCGCCGCAATGGCACGACGCAAAAACGCAAACTCCGGACGCGGCTCACCTTCCATGTAGAGCACGCGATCAGGACCCTTTCGTACGTTGAGCACGCTGTGCGCGACATTGTTTTCGGGTACCAACTCGTCGGGCAGTGGTGACGCCCGCACCGACAACCGATAGGTTCCGGGCGGCAGCGGCGGTACACGCAGCCGCACAGACACCACATCGCCACTCGATGGCGCACGCACAGTTTCAGTGGCCACAATGCGTCCATCGGCTTCGGCCGTGACAGTGACCGGATCATTGCCCGTACCGCGCAAACGGACCGACGCATCAACCAGCACGGTGCCACCGGTGAGTACCGATGTCGCGGCCGAAATGCGTTCAACTGCCACGTCGCGATCAAATCGCTCCTGTCCAACACCTACCGTGTATACCGGTACTTTGCGCGCGCGCAGTCCCAGCAACGCGTCATCAATATCGCCGCCGCTGTTGTCGGCACCGTCTGTGACTACTACGACACCAGCCAGCGGAACACCGGTCAGTTCCTCGCGCGTCGCGTTCAGCGCGTAGGCCAGATCGGTGCGCGTGCCGCTCGCGTCGAGCGCCTCACTGCCCGGCACACCGCGTGTGCTCGCGGAAAAGCGGACAAAGCGCAGCGCGAACTTGTCGGCCAGCGAACGCACGAGCTCGCTTGAATCTGCGAACGTGCGCTGCACTGCCGCGAGGCGCGTGCCACCGTCCTGGTCGGCGATGCGTTGGCTGCGCGAGTCGTCGAGCAAAATGGCCAGCACGTTGCGCTGCGGGACCGCCGAAGCGATCACCAACGCCGGCCGCAGCAGGCAGGCGACCAGCACAAGCAGCGCTACCGCACGGAGGGCGCCGAGCACGGCGCGGTCCATCGCACCAACAGACTGAAGCCGACTGTACAGCACCGCCACAAGCGCCACTGCCACCAGCGCCAACGCGCCAAGAACCAGCGGCGGGAGCACGGGGGTAAGCACCAGCTCACCGCGTTCAAAGACGCGGGGCGAGTACTTGAACAGGAAGGTCAGGAAGGATTCTAGGAAGGAGGGCACGGCGTTTCATTACGTACATCATGGCCAACACGCTGGCGCCCGACACTCGGCGGCACCTCTTCGGAACGTACCGCGCGATCGGTTCAGACGCGCAAACGGCTGGCTTGGGTCACCGTCACTGATGCCCTGGCGCCGCTGCGTCGTAGGAATGACTCACTGCTTGTGACTCGTCGGACACGCAAACGTTAAGCGTTGGGTACTGCACAAAGTGCCCCCAGCTCCGCTTCTACCGATTGCACCACAGCGTTGAGAAACGCTTCCACCAGTGGTCGTTTCAGCGCCACGCGCCGCTGGACCGCGCGTATTTCGCGATACGCGGCGTGATTTTCAAATGGAATGACCCGCGCCTCACCCGGAACCGGCTGGGGTAGTGCCAGCTGCGGCAGCAGGGTAAAACCGTCGCCCCCTTCCACCAGCCGCCGGAGCGTTTCCACGTTTCCGCTCTCGAAGCGAACCAGATGCGCGCAGCTCGTATCGGCCGATGACCCGTTGTTCGACCCATTGCGATGACCGCTCCGGGCGGCCGCGCGGGTGCGCTGGCCGTCCAGCGCATGTCGATCACGGCAGAGGCGCACCGTCTGCTCCCTCAGGCAATGCTCCTCCGACAGCAGCCACACATCGGTCCCGGAAAGCTCTTCGGCCCGCACCGACTCAAGTCGTGCCAGCGGATGGTTGACGTGTGCGTACACGAACAACGGCTCGCGAAAGAGCGAGCGTTGGGAAAGGCCGGGGGTGTCGGGGGCGGTGGCGATCAGGGCCAGGTCGAGCGCGTCTGTGCGCAACGCTTCGAGCAACCGGTCGGTGGGCAGTTCGTCCACCGCAAGCCGCAGGTCGGGAAAGTCGGCCGTCAGCGTGCGCAGAAAGCGGGGCAGCAGATAGGGCGCCAGCGTGGGAATCACCCCGACTCTGAGCTCTCCTGCCACCACCCCTGCGTGCACGTTCCGCAAATCGGCCAGATGGCCGGCTTCCCGTAGCACCACACGAGCCTGCTCAATCAGGATCTCGCCAATGGCGGTGGGCACGACAGGCTGTCTTGACCGATCAAAGAGTTCCACTCCGATCGACTGCTCAAGCTTTCTGAGCTGCATGGACAGCGCCGGCTGGGACACGTCACACGCGGCCGCAGCCCGCCCGAAGTGGCCATGTGTGGCCACCGCGACGGCATACTCAAGCTGCGTGATCGAATATGAAAGACTCATAAGGGAAATATATCAGCGGATCACAGCGCATTATGCCAGTGAGGGGAGCAAGGAACAGGCACGGGCATAACAACCGGGGGTACGAACAGTGGGCGCGCGAGTTCCGGCCGCCCGCTACCGCGTGATCACTGTCTTCGGAGCTGTCATATGAACGCATTTTCCCGGGTCACCCTGACCGTGTCGATTTTCGCGGCTGCCGCGGGCGTCGCCGCACCGCTTCCGGCTGCGGCCCAGGTGGGCGTGCTGGTAGGGCGCGTGGTAGACGAAGCCGGCTCCCCCGTGCCCGGTGCCGAGGTACGGGTGGGCGGGGTTGATGCCACGGCGCAGAGTGACAACGACGGCTGGTTCCGTGTTCGCGGCGTGCGCACGGGACTGTTTTACTTCGGTGTGCGTCGGGTGGGGTATCGCCCGGCGTCGGACATGCTGCGCTTTTCCGGCAACGATACGGTGGACGTCATGCTGGAACGCATTTCGCCGGAACTCGACACGGTGAAAGTGCAAGCGCGTGCCGATGCGCAGTACGAGCGGGATTTGCGCCGCTACGAGTTTGCCGTGGACGCGGCACGTTTTGGCATCGTGATTACGGAAGACGACATTGCCCGCCGCCGGCCGGTGTACACCACCGATCTGATTCAGAACCTGGCCGGCTTCCGTGTGATCGGTAACGGCCCTCGCGCACGTGTGCAGGGAACGCGCAGCGGATGTACGCCCGCGTTGTTTATTGACGGGATGTACACGCCGGGCTACAACATCAATGACATATCACCGGATTTTATCAAGCTGGTGATTGCATATCGCGGGCTCGCGGGTGTGCCGCCGCAGTATCAGAACCTGCGGGCTGACTCGTCGTGTGGCACGATTGCTATCATTACAATGTAGCGGTATCCACTGTTTGCCTTGTGCTCCTGTGGCACCGGCAGTCAGACATGCTCCCACCAGCGGCCTTGCGCCGCGCGACTTCCCAGCGCTCAGTCCCCATGGCCAAAATCAAAGTTGCAAACCCCGTCGTCGAAATGGACGGCGACGAGATGACACGCATTATCTGGGCGTTCATCAAGGACAAGCTCGTGCTGCCGTACCTCGATGTTGAACTCGAGTACTACGATCTGAGCATCGAACACCGCGACGCCACCGACGATCAGGTCACGATTGACGCCGCACACGCCACCCGGAAGCACGGCGCAGCAGTGAAGTGCGCCACCATCACGCCCGACGAAGCACGCGTGAAAGAGTTCGGGCTCAAGAAAATGTGGCGCAGCCCCAACGGTACCATCCGCAACATCCTGGGCGGCGTGATTTTCCGCGAGCCGATCATCATGTCCAACATTCCGAAGCTGGTACCGGGATGGACCAAGCCCATTGTTGTTGGTCGTCACGCGCATGGTGATCAGTACAAGGCTACCGATTTCAAGGTAGACCGTCCCGGTACGCTCACCATCACGTACACGCCCGACGACGGCAGCGCGCCCATGGAGTTTGAAGTTGCCAAGTTTGGCGCTGATGGCGGTGTGGCCATGGGCATGTACAACTACAATGACTCCATCCGCGACTTTGCGCGCGCCAGCTTCCGCTACGGCTTGCAGCGCAACATGCCGGTGTATCTGAGCACCAAGAACACCATTCTCAAAGCCTACGACGGCGCGTTCAAGGACCTGTTTGAACAGGTGTTCGAGAGCGAGTTCAAGGCAAAGTTCGACGCCGCGGGACTCACCTACGAACACCGTCTCATTGACGACATGGTGGCCGCCGCACTCAAGTGGGAAGGTGGCTACGTGTGGGCGTGCAAGAACTACGATGGCGATGTGCAGTCGGATATCGTGGCGCAGGGCTTCGGGTCACTCGGCCTCATGACGAGCGTGCTGCTCACCCCCGATGGCCGTACCATGGAAGCCGAAGCGGCACACGGCACCGTCACGCGTCACTATCGCGAACACCAGAAGGGCAACAAGACATCCACCAATCCGATTGCATCGATCTTCGCATGGACACGCGGCCTGGCGCATCGCGGACGGATGGACAACACGCCAGATGTGGTGAAGTTCGCCGAAGCCCTTGAGGCGGTGTGCATTGAAGCGGTGGAAGCCGGTGAGATGACCAAGGATCTGTCGCTGTTGATCAGCCGCGATGCGAAGTATCTGAATACCGAAGACTTTCTTGATACGCTTGATCGGCGGTTGCAGGCGAAGATGGCGTAGTGGTGCGAGTTCGCCACTTCAACCGCGAAAGCTTGTGAACAAAGCGCGCTGGGTCAGTTTCGCGTTCGCCGCCATTGCACTGGTGGCGGGCGCTGCGCTGTCTCCCGTCCACGCGCAGCCACGCCTGCCCGCGCTGCACCCGGCTGGCGTGGAGCTAAGCCTGGGTGTGGGACGCGGCCGGGTACCCGACCGCGGAGCCAATCAGTTTGGGTTTTCGGCGTCGGCCATGCTGGCGTGGCACAGAAAAACGAACGACGGAAATCGTGATGGTTTGCAGCTGGCGGTGAGTGCCACGCAGCACAGTTCAGTGTGGCCCAGCTGTGCTGATGATTGTGCGAACATTCCCACGTTGCGCTCGTTGAGCGTGCTGGGCGGATGGAGCGCGCAGCGAGCCAATCTGGGTCCGTCGGTACGAGCGTTGCTGGGACCATCGCTGGTACAAAGTGCGTGGGACTCGCAGGCACTTGGGATTCAGGGCCGGGTTGATGTGTCCACCCACACACGCGGCAGGGTAGCGCTGGTGGCGTTCGGGCAGTGGCTGATGGCGCCCAACCTCGGGTTTGGCGGTCAGCATATCACACAGGCGTACGGTATTGGCTGGCGTATTCGATAAGTGCGTCATTCACAGATTCGCACAGCCGGACGGCGCATGAATGATCCTCAAGGCATGTTGGGCAGTTGTGCAAGCAACGCGGCGTGATGACGCGTGTGCGCACTGAGCAATCGCCAGCCCGACTCCAGCGATAGTCCACCAAAGTAGGCGTGCACAATGCGACGATGTGGTGCGTCTGCTGCGGCGCACTCGAACGCCAGTTGTGTTTGATCGCTCGCCAGCTGTAGCGACTGAATCGCCTTGCCGCGATCAGCCGCCTGCGTTTCAAACATTCGATTGCGCAGCGGGTCAAGCTCCTCAGGTGACACGCCACCTGAAGGAAACCTTGCGCGCTGTAGCAGATATGGAATCAGTACCGCGCGCGAGAGTGCGCTAACCCACGCCGGCCGTCGCATTTGCATGGCCATTGTGCCATTGGCCGCGCGTGTGCCGAAGTCATAAGCGAGCAGCACGTGCGCGACCTCCTGAGCTGGCGTCCATGACCGGTCATCCCGGGACGCGTGCCAGTGCACGTCGTGTATTCGCCTGACCGCCGTGATGATGAGCTCTGCCGACTGCACGTGTTCACGGGCGGCAAGTTCAAGCCGGCTGCTCACTTGAGCGAAGGCACCATGCCGCGCATCACGCTGCCAAGAATGCGCACTTGCGCCCAACGCGGAGCGGTTGAGAGTCCGTAGCCGAGCAACTTGGAGAGCAAGCCCGGACGCACCGTCATGCGAGACCCAAGTGCGCGCAGGGTACCGTTGGCGACCACATCGGGAGTAAGTGCGTTGCCCATGACCATGCCTGCGGTACTGGCAAAACCACTGGCCGTTGGACCCGGCGCCGATACAATCACATCAACACCGAAGGGTTTGAGTTCGTGGTGCAAGCCTTCGCCGAATGACTGCACCCATGCTTTTGTGGCCGCGTAGTGTGCTGTGCCGGGCACGCCGCTGAAGCCGACCACCGATCCGAACAGCACGATGCCTCCGCGTTTCCGTGCGCGCAGCCGGGCGGCGACCGCGTGTGTCATTTGCAGCACCGCTGAGCAGTTGACGGCAAGCATATCGAGTTCGGGCTTGATCGCGCTGTCAAGAAACTTTCCACTGGTGCCAAAGCCTGCGGCGGCCACAAACAGACCGATGTCGAGCGTATCGCTTTCTTGCAACACACGCTGCACGTCTTCTGTATCACGCAGGTCGGCGGCCACGACCAGCGTTTGCACGCCGAAACGTTGCTGCAGTGATACGGCGAGCTCGCTCAGAATATCGGCCCGTCGCGCTACAAGAACCACGTTGAGTCCGCGTGCGGCCAGCCACTCTGCGCTCGCCAGCCCGATGCCTGACGAAGCGCCGGTGACAAGCGCCCACGGCCCGTATCGTGATGCGTACGGGTGAGTGGCGCGATCACTTGCTGCGTTGCCGTTGTGCAGCTGCATGTCAGTTGCGCCGGCGAGCGGGGGAATCCAGGACAGCGGGAATGCGCGCATGATGGAGTGCAGACGAAGTGTTCCGGCACACAAGGCAGCGTACCGTTCGCCAGAAACATGTAGATACATGCAATATCCCGCAACCCCGACCGTTTTGCCGGTCCGGTGCGCGTGCCTATTCGCTGAGCACTGATTCGATCTCGTGCAATGCCGCGAGCAGTCGCGTGGCCTTTGATTTGCCCAGTGCTGCCACCGCTGATTCCTGTGCCTGTCTCCACGCCGGCATGGCTGCCTCCAGGCGGGCTCTGCCTTCGCCCGTGAGCGAGATTTCGCGAGCCCGGGCGTCGGTGCTGCTGCGTCTGACGTGCACTAGACCACTCTTGCGCAGCAGCTCCACCGAGCGTGTGGCGGTGGACTGTTCCAGTCCCATCCACGCGGCCAGCTGGCCAAGCGTGCAGCTGCCAAAGCCATTGATGGTGGCCAGTAGTGTAAACTGCGTGCCTTCAAGTCCGATATCGCCAATCGTCTGTGCGTACCACTGCGACACGCGTCGGTTGGCCCGGCGCAGGTTGGCATTGAGGCACGCTTCGGGGTGCAGCAGGTCACGTGGTGGCATAAGGAGAATATATGCAGATGCATGAACCAGCGGTGAATATCGCGGGGGTGAGGCAGCGCACGTCACGTCGCACGGCGGATCTGCACTCCACTGATCGGGGTATGACAGCTCACCACGCAACTGCTCGCTACGCTGACAACGCGGCGACAGTTGGCCGAACGTCTGCTCCCGGTCGCGCGACGGTTGGCCGTACATCATTTACGACAGGAGTGCGTATATGAAAAGCCTGCTGATAGCCGCCCTCGCCGCACTGGTTGCCGCAACCTTGCCCGCTCAGCAATCGAACAGAATGTTCGGCACGATCGCAGACGACGCCGGTCGCCCGATCGCTGGCGTGAGCATCACGTTGCGCGATGAATCGGGAGTCATCACAAGCACGACCACCACCTACAACGGGGAGTATCAGTTCCCCAGCGCTCCGGATGGCATGTTCTCCGTGGCCGTGCGACAGAGCGGATTTGTGCCTGAGGCACGCCTGTTGCGCGAAGCACCGGTGGGCTCGCTCGATTTTGCGTTGCCTGCGGTTGAAGATTCCACCGTTCAGCAGGATGTCGATGCAAACTGGCGCCGCGACCTTGAGCTCTACGACCGAGCGATGCTGGTTGCCGATCCTCTCAACGTGCTCACGCGGCAAGACCTTGAAGAGGGGAAGTTCTCCTTCACCGGTGACCTGCTCAATCTGTTGCCCGGTGTCCCCAAGGCGCCTTCACGCACAGCGGCGCGATGCACACACTTTCTTGTGAATGATTTCCCGCAGCGCTCTCCGCTCGGCTATTCCGGCGTGTCCATCAGCAACATTCCCACTGAGCAACTCAAGATCGTGATGGTGCGGACACCGGGAAATCCATTGCCCGATGTCTGGCGACCTTTTGCGTACAACTCGGGATGCACCGTGGTGGCAGCGTACACCTTGTAAGCGGGCGAACTGGATGAACGGGTCAGGCGGTACGATGTTCAAGCCTGACGTGTGCTGAACAGTTGTGGCGGGCACGGCGATGCACGCTGCGACACGCCAGCGCCGCTACCGCTGAGCTACCGCCGCAACAATTAACGCGAAAATAACCGCCACCAGCACCGCACCGGCGATCTTCCAGGCAGACCATGGGCGATCGCCGTGCACTTTGCCCGTCTGCCCATTTACCACCACACGGTACGACGTCTCGCGGAAC
>JAABRT010000112.1 GCA_011390805.1 Gemmatimonas sp.
TCTCGCGCTTGTCGGTCGCACGTGCGACATTCGCGTTGTCCCCAGTCTGCGGTTTTGCTCAGGAGTGAGATGATGTCCGATACCAGTGCTTCAACCGGTGCACACCGCCACTTTGGCGACGGCGTGTCACTCCGCGAACTCGTACGCTATCTGCGCGAAGGTGTGTACATCATGGATGCCTCGGGCGCCTTGATCGACGCGAATCCAGTTGCACTCGACCTGTTTGGCGTGCGCAGCGTTGACGACGCGCGTACGCCGTTCCGCGACCGACTGCGTTCGACGGCGGAGTGGCACAGCGAGATGGAGGCACTGGCACGGGACGGCGCGGTGCGTGAGTTCACCCGGGAGATTGAGCGGGCCGACGGCTCGATACGCACGGTGCTCGATACCTGCTACGCACGCCACGATGGCAGCACCGTCACGTACCATGGCGTGATCATTGACGTGTCGGTGGTATCGCCGCGAGACGTCACGGGCAACGCCGACGCGCATACGCGCGATCAGGGCACGGGGGCATACACCGCCGACTATCTGGAGCTGCTGCAAACCCGGCTGGCGTCAAACCCGGCGCAGGCGATTGGTGTGTGCATCATACAGGTAGACGTTGATGCCGACAAAGGTGATGCTGCCGCCACCAAGGAGCTTGATCATCGTCTGGAGCGCATGACGCGCTTTTTGTTGCGTCACATCCGCGCCAGCGAAGTGGTGGTGCGAAGCGACCGCAACCGATTGGTGGTGGTGTTGCCCGACGCCGATGAGCGCGGCACGGAAACTGTTGGCCGGCGGCTGCAGTTGGCAGCACTGCGCAGCGCTCCATCAGCGTTTGTGCTGGGCTGGGCTTCGCGACGCGACGCCGAACAGATCGGTGCCACAATCGACCGGGCGGTGCACGACGCAGTCCCGGTTCGCGTGGTGGAACGCAGCTTCCAGCCAGCCCGCCACTAACGTTCCGGAGTAGTTTCAACAGCAGTTGTGCAATGAGTGCATCAGGTGACGTCTCCATGGGCAATAGTCACAGCCTTGCCTCTTCCCGGAGCCCTCATGCACACCGCGCTTTCAATCTTCCGACTCGTTGCGCTGGGCAGTTTAAGCGCGCCACTGATGTTTACCCTGGGCGCGCAGGGACGCATCGTTGCGCCCTGTGCACGGCAGGTGCCCGAAGTGAGATCCGTGCGCCCCTGTGCGCCTTCGGTCGTGCGGCTGGCCACATCGACGCTCGTGGAAATCAATGGACGGGTGGCCCGCAGCACGATCACCGAAACCTTCGAGAACAACGGTGCGTCACTCGGTGAGGCGGACTTCGTATTTCCGCTGCCCAACGGAGCGGCGTTTGAAGAACTGCGCCTCGAGATAGACGGCAAGCTTGTGGCCGGCGAAGTGCTTGACGCCAATGAAGCGCGTCAGACCTACGAACGCATCGTTCGCGAGCTGCGGGATCCGGCGCTGGTGGAATGGGCCGGACGCGGTCTGCTGCGCACACGCATCTTTCCGTTCCGTGCCGGGGAGCGACGCACCGTTGTTGTAAAGCTTGCCCACGTTGTGCCACGTGAAGGTGACGCGTTGCGCATTACCGGTCAGATGGTAACCGGCACGGATGTCACGGACGAACGGGCCAGCGGCAGCTTTCGCGTTCGTTGGCGCGGCGACTCACTCGGCACACCGTGGTCTCCAACGCACACTGCCGCGCGACCGCGCCGCGTTGACAACAACAACCTGCACGAGATTTCGCTGTCTGGTCGATCCGGTGACGTTGTCGCGTATCTGCCCATTCGTCGCGTGTCCGACGAGCCGACAGTGACTGTGTTGTCACACCGCGCCACCCGCTTCACCGCGGGCAGCGAACAACATGCGTTGATCATGGTGACGCCGCCGCGTGAAGCACCGCCTGTGCTTCCCCGCGACATCACTCTCGTGCTTGATGTATCGGGAAGCATGAGCGGAGAGAAGCTGCAGCAGGCGGTGGCAGCCGGCCATGCACTCCTGACCACGATGCGCAGCACTGATCGCTTTCGTCTGGTCGCGTTTTCTGATGCAGTTGAGCCGCATACCATCCGGTTCACGCCGGTCACGTCAAACGCACTGCGGGAAGCACGACGCTGGCTGGACCAACTGACGGCCCGTGGCGGCACGAACATCAGTGGTGCCATGCACGACGCGTTGCAAACCACCGCCAGCCGGCCGCAGGCCCAAGGACGCCTTCCGCTCGTCCTGCTGCTCACCGATGGACAACCAACGGCTGGCCTGCGAAGCAATGAAATTCTCGACAGCACAGAGGTGTGGCGGGCCGACGCCCGGGTGTTCACATTCGGCGTCGGTGCCGATGTAGACGCGACCCTGGTGGAGCAGCTCGCCATCACGTCACGGGGCGCCGCACACTTTGTGCGCCCCGACGAATCGGTGGAGCGGGTGGTCTCACTGGCCGCTCAACGGCTCGCGGCGCCGCTGCTTGCCAACGTGCAGGTACGTGTAAACGGTGGGACACTGCGTGATGTGTACACACCCTATGGCACGGATCTGATGGCCGGACAGGAACTGCTCTTTCTGGCACGCTATAGCGGTGACTCGCGGGCACAGATCACCGTGACCGGTACACACGGCACATCAACCCGGCGCATCAGCTCGCGTGTCGATTTTACCAATCATGACTCAACCACGGCCTTTGTGCCTCGTTTATGGGCTGTGCAACGCGTTGCCGCGCTCGACGCAGCTCGACGCAGGTTTGGCGCATCGGACGAAATCGATGACGAGCTCAAAGCACTTGGCCAACAGTACGGTATTCCCACACCACTCACTTCGTACTTTGTAAAAGAACCGCAGACACTCGGCCAGCCCTTGCCTGTACGGTCAACACCGATGCCGCACGGTGCGGTGCGCATGATTCGATCGGCGCAGCCGCAGTCAGGCGCATCTCAGACTCAGGGCGGGCGTGCTTCGTCCGGCACGGCTGCTTTTGAAGCCGCGCGGCGCGCGTCAGAACAGCGCAAGGTTGTCACGCTTTCCGCAGCCGATGAAATGTTGAGCGCCGCGGTTGCTGCTCCCGCACCAGATACCAACAACCAGTCGTCACCAAACCCACCGGTGAAAATCGCCGACGGCCGCGTGTTCGAGTGGGCCGACTCCACATGGACCGACCGCCGGTTGCTGCGCGACACCACATGGGTACCCGCGCTCACCGTACGCGTGCAAGCCTACAGCGCTGCGTGGATGTTGCTGGCTCGTGAACTCCCCGCGCTGCGTGAATCGCTGGCGCTCGGTGAACGGGTGCGGGTGCGTGGTGACCGGGCAGTGGTTGAGGTCACCGCGAGCGGTGCAACAACGCTCACGCGTGCAACACTTGAGCAACTGAGCACCCACTGGTAGCGCACCACGCCACGCACTTTCGGGTAGCATTCGATAATGGAAAACGTAGACCGCCTTTTTCGCCTCTATCACCAGCCGCTCGTGCGCTATCTCACGAGACGGTTGGGAGATCGCGACTGGGCCGAGGAGATCGCGCAGGAAACATTTCTGCGCGCGCTTCGGCAGGAGGCGCTGTCCAGCGAGCGGTCATGGTTGTTTGCCGTAGCGACCAATCTGGTACGTGATGACGCGCGCAAGGCAACGCGCCAGCGGGCGCGATTGCAGCTACTGGCGGCAGAACAGCTTGACCGTGTGCAGGAGCCTGCGGTGCTTTCCATGGAACGTGATGAAGAACGCGCCTTCGCACGGAAAGCCGTTGACGCCTTGGCAGAACGGGACCGTCTGGCGCTGCTGATGCGTGAAGAGGGGCTGGACTACGACGAGATCGCCGAAGCGCTGCAGATCGCACGCAGCTCGGTAGGTACAACACTGTCGCGGGCGCGTCGGCGCCTCGCTGAGCATTATGAAGCGCTGCAAGGCGGCGCGGAGGGGCAGAGCCATGTCGCAGGATGAACGCGCACCGCTGCCGGTGGAAGAGGGCGAGATTCATGAGTGGCTTGATGGCGAACTGCCTGCAGCGCGGGCGGCCGAACTTGAAGCACTCACGCACTCGTCGCCGGAGTTTGCCCAACGTGTGGCCGAGGCGCGTGGCCTGATTGCTGCCTCATCGCGTATTCTCGGTGCACTGGACGACGTGCCGGCAGGCGTGTTGCCCAATGCTTCCGTGTCACCGGTGGCGGCTACCGCTACCGTCGGTTCGACGGCGACTCCGGACGCGGTCAATCAGACAAACACGTTGTCTGCACGCACTGTGCGCCGATGGTCCTGGCGCCGTGTGAGCAGCATTGCCGCACTGCTCATGGTAGGCGTGACCGGTGTTGTCGTTGTGCAGCGCACACCGGTGCCGAGCGAAGCGGATGCAGTGGTGCGCGCCGAAGCGTTTGAGGAAAAGGAAACGGCGGTGGCCGCCGCACCACCCGCACCACTCTCACCACCCGCGGTAGTGCAACGTCCTGTAACTGCACCCTTCGCAGGCGCACCTGAAGCGGTGCAGTCGCCAGCTGCGCCAGCGGCGGCGGCGAGTGCTCGCGTGGCCGCGAGTGCTCGTGCGGCTGCGCCCACACCAGCAGTAGCGGCAGAGCCAAGCGTATCCCGGACATCACGTGAGTCACTGACAGCAGCGTCATCGCAGGCACTCGCTGCGGCGCTGCCTCCGAAGCCGACGGATTCCATGTTGGATGCGGCGGCCAAAACAGCGCAGTCGCAGACTCCATCGCAGACACAGTCGCTGGGGGGACGCCCCATGCAACGTCGTGCCGCATCGGTGATACCGGGTGCCTCGCGTTTTTCATCGGGCTCGGTGCTAAGCGCGAGCGGCGCGAACAGCGCCGACGTGATCGTCAGTGAGCAAAGCCAGTCTGATGTAGCGCCGGCGGCGCTGCTGTTTGGTGTGCAGCGGGTGCAGTGCGCTCCCAACTGTGTGCAGCAGCGAATTGAAATCGCACGTGACGGACGCCTGCGCCGGTTCACGCAAACGTTGGGCAGACCAACGACCACCGATACATCGTCACTAGACGAAGCGGCGCTGACAGCACTCGGGCAGCAGATCAGTGCATTGCGGCTCGACACACTACCGGCGGTGCTGCAGCTCGACGGCAGCAAGTGCTATTCGGCGGGCTCACTGCGCGAATCGCTGCGCGTGAGCTTTGTACACAACAATGCACCACGACAGGTGATGGGGCTGCCGTGGTGCACCGATGGAAAACATGTATTGGATCGTGCTGCTCAACTGATTGAAGAAGCGGCCGGACGGCGGCTGGGTGGAGTGTCAGGCCTGATCAGACAGTGACACTCAACCGGTTGTGAGCAGCTTTGTGTCGTCGTTGGTAAGCACCCAGAGCGAATAGCCGGCGAGCACTGTTCCCACAGGGAAGGCAAACAATCCGAACGCCGACGTCACGATGAGCAGGTAGCGCGCCCAGTTCTTTCGTGCCAGCAGTCCAACACCGCCCACCAGCTGCGGCAGGCTGAGAATGATGAGAAACACGCCGATTACCAGGCCTACCGTTCCCATCGCAATAGCCGCCCCCACGTCGCCGCTGGCAACGCCGACCAACCCTAAACCAAACGTCAACAATATTCCGACGAGCGCAGACAGCGCGCCAACGGCAATGTTTCCGAACGCGACAAGTCGCAAGTGTGTATGCATTGCTGACCCGTGGTGAGAGAAGCATGAAGCAAATCGAACAGTGTCACTACGTTAGCGACGCCGCCCGGGTTTCGGCGCCAGCGACACGAGCGCTACACCACCTACAATCACCGACATCGCCAACGCGGCCTGAGCCGGCAAACGTTCCCCTGCGAGCGTCACGCCCAGCAACACGGCCACCGCTGGATTGACATAGGCGTACGTACCGACAGCGGCCGGACTGGCTTTCTTGAGCAGCCACATATAGGTGCTGAAACCCACCAGTGAACCGAACACAATCAGATACAACACCGAAAGCATCGACTTGAGCGACACCGCCTCAAACGATACGCGTGCCGGCTCACCCACCGCCAATCCCAGCGCCAGCAAACCGGCTCCGCCACACACCATTTGCATGCCGCTGTTCATTGGTGCGTACGTGGCCTGTTCAGCGCTTCGCGAAAACAACGATCCCGCGGTCCAGGCCAGCGATCCGATCACCAGCACTGCCGCCCCAACGGGATCCACCGGCGCGTTCCGCCACGCACCGTCGGCAGGCAATACCAGCAGGCTTACGCCAACCAGACCAATCGCGACGCCGACCAGTTGAGCAGCCGTAGGCCTGCGACCGCGGGCCCGCTCCAGCAGCACCACCCACAGCGGAACGGTGGCCACCAGCAATGACATCATTCCCGACGGCACGCGCTGCGCGGCCCAGGCCACCGATCCATTGCCCCAGAACAACAACAGTCCGCCCACGATCGCTGCGTTGCGCCAGGCCGTCCGGCTCACGCGCGCCTGTCCACGCCAGGCGCTCCAGGCCACAAGCATTGCACCGGCGGTGAGGAAACGAATCGCGCCCATGAGGAAAGGGGGAATCGTGTCCACCGCAAAACTCATCGCCAGATACGTCGAACCCCAGACCACATAAATGCACAGAAACGCCAGGATCAGTTGCCACCTGGGCGGCGGCAGAATGCCCGGCGGCTCCACGATGCCGTCGGTACTCACGGACGTGAAAACTGCCGGGCGAACCGATCACTCACTCGACATCGTCGGGAAACTGTGTGGGGACCGCCTGCGCCGCACCGATCAGGGCGCTGGCCGCCTTGGCGTGCATCATGAGGGTGCCAAGCGGACCGGTGAACTTGATTCGGCCACCCGACACTGCGCTGATGGCGTCGAGGCCGCTTTGGGCCACTTCCTTCCACGTGTCGTAATCTGCGCGCAGCACAAACGTCGCATCGACGGTATGCGGCGGCATGATGACCGCGGTCGAGCATACACCACGATCGAAGTTCAACTGCACAGCCACCGCGTGCGAAAAGCCATACGCCGGCGTCGCGTCCATCACGAGCGCGACCGGCCATGTCCAATTCTTGGCCAGCGCGCCGTATGTCGGGTCAGCGTTAATGGCGTCTTTAAAGGCAGAAGCCCAGTCGGGCGAAAACGGTCGGTACATTCGAATCAGTTAGAAGACGGTGACACATACAATACTCACTCAAGGCGTCACCTCACACGTAAACAAGCAACACGTCACCGAACTGCGACCAGAAATATCAAAGGTGGGGTAGCGGGAGAAAGCTAGTCGGTCACACATTCGAAAATGTTCATTGCCCTGGCTTTCTCCGTCGACGCTCCCGCCAACCTTAACGTCGAGGTCGCCGCCAACGTGAACCGAGCCGGTACGGAATACACTGTGATAAACAGCACAACGGTCGAATGAGCGGCCCCGTTTTGTTGTTCGTGTACGGCACGCTGCGACGCAACTCGGGGCATCTGATGGCCGAGCGGCTGGCCGGAGACGCCACGTTTGTGGGTGAAGCGACCGTTGCAGGACGCCTGTACCACACAGGCGCATTCCCGGCGTCCGTGGCGCCATTTACTCCCTATGACCGTGTGTTCGGTGACGTCTGGGCCATTCCGGCAACACGGGCCGAATCGGTCCTCTCCATGCTTGACCAATACGAAGGATACGCTCCTGACGCCCGCTTCGGCTCGCTCTTTGTACGCGTGCGATTGCCCATCCGTTTTGGCGACGGCAGTGAGCAGGAGGCGTGGGTGTACCGGTACAATCAGGAAGTTTCAGATAGTGAGCACATTGAATCGGGCGACTGGCTTCTGCGCTGACCGCCGCTCACGGCTCACCGCCACTCACGGCTGACCGCGGCTCACATCAGTTCCGTCGCTCACGTGCCACGCGGCTTGGCGCGTCGCGAAGCCTGCGCAGTAATCGGATCGTCTGGCCATGGATGCCGGGGATAGCGCCCGCGCAGTTCTTTTCGCACGGCGAAGTATCCGTCGCGCCAGAAGCCTGCCAGATCGCGCGTCACTTGCACCGGACGCTGCGCCGGCGATAGCAGATGCAGTGTGAGGGGAACCCGTCCATTATTGATGTGCGGTGTGGCCGACCAGCCGAACACTTCCTGCAACTTCACTGACAACACGGGCGCGTGGGGCTGACTGTAATCAATGGCAATGCGCGAACCGCTCGGCACCTCAATATGCGTAGGGGCCAGCTGGTCGAGCGCGGCGCGCTGTGTCCACGTGAGTCGCTCCATTAAGGCACCAAAAAGCCTCTGATCTGTGATGTCGGCTAGTGAGCGCGCTTCCAGAAGCAGCGGGTACAGCCAGCCATCCGCATCGGCCATCAGCGCTGCCTGCGACACATCTGGCCATTGCGTATCGTGCGCATGCAGAAACGCCAGTCGCTCACATAGCTGAATGGCACTCCGGCCCATGGCAATAGCCGCAATACCCCGCCGCCGCACCACGCTCAACAATACGTCGGCCCGTTCATCAGCACGCACATCATTCAGTGGCGCATCGTCCAGCACGAGCTCGCCCAGTCGCGTTTGCCGCCGTGCGACGAGACGGTTGGCGTCTTCGTCATAGCGCAGCAGACGTACCTCCCGGATCTGCCCGCTGAACTCAGACCGGAGACTTTCCATCGTGATCTTCGCCGCACGCACCACCCGGTATTCCGGCGGTGTGCCATCAACCTCTGCGACGG
>JAABRT010000113.1 GCA_011390805.1 Gemmatimonas sp.
TTCTCGACACCAACGTGACGCGCATTCTCAATGAGATTGATCACCTAGACGAGATTGCGCGGGCCTTCAGTCGCTACGGCAGTGCACCGGCGGAACGTGCGCCGGGCGAGCCAACCGATGTGGCACGGGTGGCGCGTGATGTGGTGTCGCTGGAACGCATGGGTGAAGGGGCGGTGACGTGGACACTGCGCATTGCCGGTGTGGATGTCGCGGAGGGAGATGAGCCCGTCCCGCCGCTCATGGCGATCGCGCGAGCCGACGAACTGCGCGAGGTGTTGTTGAACGTGCTGGAGAACGCACGGCTGGCCGATGCTACCACTGTGCATCTGGAAGTGGCGCACGTTGGTGAGCAGGTCACGATGGTTGTACGTGACAACGGCGCGGGGATGTCGGCCGATGTGATTCCCCAGATTTTTCAGCCGCACTTTTCCACGCGCACAAGCGGCAGTGGACTTGGCCTGGCGATCAGTCGTCGGCTGCTGGATGGTTGGGGCGGTGGCATGACGGTGACCAGTGAACCTGGTGTGGGGACAACGCTCACGGTCTCGTTATTGCCTGCTTAAGTTGTGGCCATGTCATCGCGCGATCCGATTCTTACCCCGACCCGTCTTCGGGCCACGCTGCCTCGGCATCTGGCCGATTGGACGCTGCCTCCCGGCTGGTCGTGGGGAGCGGACAGTGTCTGGGGTGACCGTCGCCACTATCAGGAGCTGGTAGACGCGCTGGGCCGCTCGCTGTCGTTGGTAAGCGCGCCGGAAACGGAGCACGGCGATTGGTTGCGCGATGAGGCGCGTGCGTTGGCGCACCGCAATCATCCGTCGATTCCCACCACCTATCACTACTGGGCCAACTATCAGGAGAGCCGGCGTGGCCCGGGGTATCTGCGCCGTTGGATTGCGGGTGAAACCGTGGCGCAACGGGTGGTGCGCATGGGCCCCGAGTCGGTGCCGACCGTGCTGCAGGTGTTGCGGGAAGCGGGCAGTACGCTGGCGTATCTGCACGACGCCGGTTCGCTGCATCGCGCGCTGTCGGCACACAATGTGTGGCTCACGCCGGGTGGTCGCTTGTGGCTGTTGGGGTGGGAGTGGGCGCTTTCGCCGGAGCAGGTGCCCGCCGGTTTGCGCCCCGATCCTGCGCGCACTCCGCAGGCACCGGAGTGGAGCAACGGGGAATACACACCCACACAGGCCAGTGATCAGTGGCAACTGGCGGCGATGGTGTTTACGGCACTCACCGGTGAGACACCGCCGGAGCGTGACGCGCCGCCGATTACGCTGTTGCGCCCCGATTGTCCGGTGGGATTGGCGCGCGCGCTTGAACAGGCGCTGCACGCCGATCCGTCGCAGCGCTTTCCGTCGGTGCGCAACTTCTTGCGTGATGTGGACCGCGTGGTGAGTGTGCGCTCCGTACTGGTTGAGCCCGAAGGCGATGAGATTCCGTCGTTGCACGAAGCGCCGGAGGCACGACTGCGCTGGGCCACATCAGACGACTACGAGATTCTTGCACCGTTGGGGTCGGGTACCTTCGGCAGTGTGTGGCGCGCGCGTGATCTCACATTGGCGCGCGAAGTGGCCATCAAGGTGTTGCATCCGCATATCGCCAAAGACGATCTGGCGGTGTCGCGCTTCCGCCGGGAGGCGCGGTTGGCGGCGCAGCTGGCGCATCCGGCGATTGTGCCGATTTACGACAGCGACGAACGCGGTGGTGTGGTGTGGTACACCATGGAGCTGGCCGAAGGCGGATCGGTGGCCAGTTTGATTGCGCGTCGTGGCCCGCGGGATTTCGACGAAATCGCGATGCCTGTAGACGGTGTGCTTGACGGTTTGCTGGCGGCGCACAGCAGCGGGATCATTCACCGCGACCTCAAGCCCGAAAACATTCTGATTGATCGCTACCGGCGCTGGCGTATCGGCGATTTTGGTATCGCACAAGCGTGGGGTGAAGACGTCGCCACCGGGTCGTCGGGGACACCGGCGTTTGCTGCGCCCGAACAGCTGCTTGGCGAAGCGCAGGGGCCGTCCACCGACTGCTACGCGATTGCGGGCATTGTGTACTTCGTGCTCACCGGTCGTGCGCCGTTTGGCGATGCGAGTGCGGAGCAGGTGTTGGCGCAGCAGCTCGGTGATCGTCTCACCGAGCGATTGCAACTCGACGCGTTTCCGGCACCACTCACGCAGTTTCTCATGCGCGGGTTGCATCCGCGCGCCGACGAACGGTTCAGCGATGCGTCAGAACTGCGTTCGGCGTGGCGTCAGGTGATTCGTCTTATGCGTCGCGCCGATGATCCGCGGCCGTGGTGGCGGCGCGTGTTTGAGGGACCGATGGACGGCGAAGCCTCATTTGATGACGACGTGGATCTGGATGTCGATCTCGACGATGCTACTCGGCCACGCGAACAGTCTTCACGTTCGTAAACTCGCGAAAGCCGCGTGTGCCGAGTTCGCGTCCCATGCCCGATTGTTTGATGCCGCCAAAGGGAACGCGCGGGTCTGACACCACTACTTCGTTCACAAACACCATGCCCGCTTCGAGCCCCGCTACGAAGCGGGCGGCCTGATCGGGATCACGCGTCCACACACTCGATCCGAGTCCGAAGTTTGTGGCGTTGGCGAGTGTGAGTGCTTCGTCTGTGCTGCTCACGCGAAAAACCGGTGCCACCGGACCAAAGAGTTCGTCAGTAGCGGCGGGGCTGTTGCGTGGCACGTTGGTGAGCACGGTGGGCGGATAAAAATATCCCGGCCCCTCGGGCACCTTGCCCTGCGCGTGAACTGTCGCGCCGGCGCTCACTGTTTGTTCAACCTGCTTCGCGAGAGAGTCGCGCATGTCTTGCGTGGCCAACGGACCAATGTCGGTGCGCGGATCTCTCGGATCGCCCAGATGCAACGATGTCATCGCGTCACTGAACACGTGCAGAAAGCGATCGTACACCTGGTCGCTCACGATGAAGCGCTTGGCGGCAATGCATGACTGTCCGCCATTGACCGTGCGTCCGGTGACTGCAGCACGTGCAGCGCGGTCGACGTCGGCGTCAGCGAGCACGATAAAGGGATCACTGCCGCCCAGTTCGAGCACCACTTTTTTCAGATGTGCGCCAGCCGCCGTGGCCACCGCTTTTCCTGCGCCCTCACTGCCGGTGAGCGTGACCGCGGCGATGCGCGGATCGGCGATGAGCTGTTCAATGTCATCACTCTTTACCAGAAAGAGCGGGGCCAGCGCCGGCGATACATCGGTATCGGCGGCGGCATCGGCAATGAGTGCGTGCAACAGTTGTGCGCACCCCGGTACCGAACCGGCCGGCTTGTGCAGCACGGCGTTACCGGCAATGAGATTGGGCACGATCACGCGCATGGCCTGCCAGTAGGGGAAGTTCCACGGCATAACGGCCAGCAGCACACCCAACGCCTGATACTCAACGCGCCACGCACCGAGTGAATCTTCGGTAATGCGTTCCGGCGCGAGTGCGCGCGGCCCGAGTTGCAAGGCCCGTTCGCACAGGGTGGCGCACTTGTCTACTTCGGAGCGCGCTGCGCTGAGCGGTTTGCCCATTTCCAGCGTGCACTGCAGCGCGAGTGTCTCGCGTCGTTCACGCAGCAGCACGCCCATGCGCTCAACAACGGGCAGTCGCTGCTCGATGGAGCGCATCTTCCACTCGCGCTGCGCCTGCGTGGCATTTTCGAGCGCCTGCTCAATGCCCGAGGCATCGAGGGCGTCGTGATTGGCGATCAGAGTCGCAGAAAATGGATTGGTCGCGCGAAAGCTCATTCGGGTCCGGGAGGGCGTGAGCGCACTCCGAACCCTACGCCGCAGTGACCACTTCGGTCAACTGTGGGCCGATCATTGCCGGGCCTTTGCCCTTGCGAGCGCTACGGTTGGGACGGGGGCCCACGCCGGGCGTGGCTAACCTGGCCGCCGCGTGATTCATGCGTTTGCGCTGCAGCAGATCCCGGTCGGCGCTTTCAAGCAGCTGCGCCAGCGGCGTTGCATCGGCCGCCCGGGCGTACACGTGCCCAATGGACACTGCCACGGCGCAGGGGAGCGCGGCCGATGTGTTGAGCAGTGCAATGCGCTCCGCGATGCGCTCGCGAATCGCGTCGGCGCACAAACCCACCGCGTCGAGCGCGAGCACCACAAACTCGTCGCCGCCCATGCGGGCCACTACGTCGGTATCGCGCATGGCGCCACGCAGCGCACGGGCGATTTCCGCCAGGGCGCGATCACCCATCGCGTGTCCGTGCACATCGTTGATCTGCTTGAACGCGTCGCAGTCGAGATAAAGCAGAATCGCGTCGTGGCCGGCCGTCTGCGAGGCACGCAGGCGCTCGTGAGCGACTTCGAGCAAGCCGCGCCGGTTGAGCAGCCCGGTGAGTGTGTCAGTCATGGACGCACGACGCAGACGCGCGGATTCACGCATACGGTCGCGGATGTCGCGCAGCGATACGTGCACGCCGTTGTCCACTGCGGTGGCGCGCACACGAAGCCACGAACTGGCCACATGTCGCGGGTGGGCCCGTACTTCGGCCTGATACAATGTGCCGTTGACTGCGGTTGCACGCAGCGCACGAAAGAGCTCGGTGTCGCCCGACAAACTGGCCAGCGATGAGGTGCGCAATCCCAGCACATCGCTCACGTCACGCCGGAAGAGTGTGGCCGCGCTGGCATTAGCTTCCGCCACGACAAAGTCCACCACATCACCCGCGTCGTCGCGCACCGGTTCCAGCACCACGTGCCCGTCATCGCTCTGGCTTACCGTCAAACGCAACCGGCGCTCGCGTGTTTGCAGCGACTGCACGGTCCGTTCATGCTCACGGGCCCGCTGGCGCGATCGTTCGGCAATGCGCACGCTGAGAAGCAGCGCCAGCAGCGCTGTGGAAGCACTCAGTGCAAGCAACAGCACCGGCGCCGACCAGAACAACCGGGTCGCGGCGGTGACGACGAGATCAGGCGAAGCAGAAGGACTGGTGAGCGAAAGCCACATAGGAGAGCGCTAGGACGAATGAGAGCAGGATGCAAACCGCCGTCGTCGGCAGCTTCTTCCAGACGAGCACTACCATAAGCAACGGTTGTGCCAATCCTGTCGTTTTGTCCGAATCACGAATTCGTGACTGCGTAAGTCTATGTGGTAGTGGGTTTTCCGTTAAGCAGAAAAACCTTCGTCCTACTCAGCTCCCAGCAATGTCCGCCGTTCCAAGGCGGCAAAGCGTGCCGCCCCGTCCGGATCAGGTCGCCACAATGAGACCAACATGCCGACCGCAAAGGACACCGGCATGGAAACAATGGCCGGGTTGCGAAGCGGAAACCACGCCGAATCGTGCTGCAGCAAATCGACCTGGATGGCGGGTGAGGCGCTGATGAGCGCCAGCGTGGTCACGGTGCCGACTACCATGCTGGCGGCCGCCCCGGTGGTGCTGGTGCGTGGCCAGAAGACGGCGAGCAGCAGGGCGGGGAAGTTGCCGCTGGCGGCAATCGCGAAGGCCAGTCCCACCATGAATGCCACGTTCTGCCCCTTGAACACCACGCCCAGTGCCATGGCGATGAGCGCCAGGCAAACGGTGGCAATGCGAGCGACCAACAGCTCCTCACCGGGCCTGGGCTCGCCGCGCCGCACTACGCTGGCCCACACGTCATGCGAGATGGCAGCGGCGCCGGACAGTGCCAGCCCCGCCACCACGGCCAGAATCGTGGCAAAGGCCACGGCCGCGATGAAACCCAGAAACGGTCGTCCGCCCAGCAGTTCGGCGAGCAGGGGCGCGGCCATGTTGCCGCCGGCGTCCACGGCGCGAATGGCCTCCGGGCCCACAAGCACCATGGCACCGAAGCCCAGCACGAAGGTGAGCAGGTAGAACAATCCGATCAGACCCGTGGCAAAAAAGACTGACCGTCGGGCGGCCCGTGCATCGGGCACGGTGTAAAAGCGCATCAGAATGTGCGGCAGTCCGGCCGTGCCGAACATGAGTGCCAGGCCGAGTGAGAGCGCATCGAGCGGATTCTGCACCAGCTTGCCCGGTGCCAGCACACCATCGCCGTAGCGTTCAGCGGCCGCGGCAAAGAGCGCGAGCGGTGAGAAGCTGAACTGCGCCAATACCAGCAACGCCAACATGGCGGCGCCACCAAGCAGCAGCACGGCTTTCACGATTTGCACCCACGTGGTGGCGAGCATGCCACCAAACAACACGTACGCCATCATGGCAAAGCCTACGCCCACCACCGCCAGCTCGTACGGCACACCCAGCAGCAGACGAATGAGTCCACCCGCGCCCACCATCTGGGCAATGAGATAGAAGGTGATGGTGGCCAGCGTACCAACGGCCGCGGCAATGCGCACCGGTCGCGGGTTGAGTCGCGCCGCCACAACATCTGCAAAGGTGTAGCGTCCGAGATTGCGCAGTGGTTCAGCCACCAGAAACAGCACCACCGGCCAGCCTACCAACCAGCCGGTGGAATACAGCAATCCATCAAAGCCTGATGTCGCCACGAGTCCTGCAATACCAAGAAAGGACGCGGCGCTCATGTAATCACCAGCCAGCGCGAGCCCGTTCTGTCCGGCGGTGACGGTGCGTCCGGCGGCGTAGAAGTCGTCGGTGGTGCGCGTGCGTCGTGCGGCCCACCAGGTAATGCCAAGAGTGGCGGCAATGAACAGCGCAAAGAATGCAATCGCGACGGCGTTGGGTTGTCCGATGCTTGATGTAGCGGCCGGCATTTGGATCGCGATCATCGCTGTTCGCCTGGTTTGCGTTCTGATGCCAGCGCGGCGGTTTGCTCGGCGTTGTTCGCGTTTACCAGTGCGGCGCGTTGCTCAGCCACCATGGGGTCGTACACCAGATTGGCCCAGCGCACATACACCCACGTGAGCAGCCAGGCTGCCACGATCACGAGCGCACCGAGCAGCACACCGAGTGAGAGTCCCTCGGTAACTCGCGTGGCGAGACGCTGCGGTGCCCAGGCCACGAGCCCCAGGAATCCGAAATACACAACGATCATGGCCGCGGTCAGTGCGCCCGCCAGTCGCCAGCGTGTGCGCGCCACAGCACGCATGCGCCGGAGCGCGGCATCGGTTGATGTCGAACGTGCCGATGCGGCGTGTGCCGATGCGGCGCGTGTTGCCGCCGTCTGATTCTCCCGATCATCACCTGTCATGCCTTCAACCCGCCATTGAGGTAGACTCGGCGACGTGCAGCATCGCGCCGATCGCGGTTCCGTACCCGGCGTGTTCGGGCACCAGCAACTCTGTGCCGTAATACAAACCAACCCTTGCCAGCACCGCGCGAAACGAGGGAAGGTCGGTGAGATGGCCGATCACCACGATGTGCGCCACGCGTTCCGCTCGCGCGGCGTTGATGGCGGTAATGGCAATAACCTGTCCTACCAGCGTGACCAACGCGGCGGCCAGATCTTCGCGACTGGCCTCGGCGTTGGCCTGCGCCATGCGTCCGAAGTTCACGGCTGTGGCGTCGGGCGGAAGCGAACCGATGGGTCCTGAAATCACATCTTTCAAACTCAGGTCGGCACCGTTGGCGTCGCCGCGCTGCGCGAGTGCGTCAATGGTCCAGGCGTCGCCGGTGTTGAGCAGCAGTTGTCCGAGTCCCAGCAATGTGCCGCCGCCAACCGCACTGCCGGTGGTGTGGGCATAGCTGCGCGCGCGAGCGGTAATCACGGCGGTGCCGGAGCCGGCGCTCACTACCAGAACCGGTGTCTCGTGATCGCTCTCGTGTACCGGACTCAGGGCCAGTCCGCCGCGTCCAATGGCGGTGACTTCGTTCACCGGCACGAGCAACAGCTGTCCGATCATGTCGGGCAGTACGCGATGCCGGCCTCCGGTGATGCCCAATCGTACGATTGCCGATGGAGCGACTCCACCGTCGGCGAGGATCTCGTGCACCGTGTTGGCATCGGGTGCGCCATCGGATAACCGGGTCCATCGCGTCAGCTCGCCGTCGGTCATCGCTACCGCGTCGGTGTTGCTGATGCCGAAATCGATGGCGGCGATCGGCTGGGCGCCGTGAACGTCTACCATGAGATGAGTGGAGAGGTGGTTGGTTGTCACCCCGCGATGATAGCGTCTCGCGCACTCATCCGTGAGCGGTGTGGATACAGCTGTGCGTGACCGCGTGGCATATTACGGTGCACGTTCACTCTCGCCCGCACTACATGCCCCGCATGCTCATTGCGCTTTCCAGTCTGGTGTCAGGACTGGTGGCGCTCTATCTGCACCTTTGGAAAATCGGCAAAGCCGGCTCGCTCTCCTGCGGCGGCGAAGGCGGTTGCGCGTACGTACAGGGCAGCGTGTACGGCTGGTTTCTGGGCGTGGACGTAGCGCTCATTGGCACCATCGGCTACGCGCTCATCTTTGTGACCGCACTGCTGGGTCCCACAGCCCGCTTTGAAGATTCGCGTGCGATCACGCGCGCACTGCAACTGCTGATCTGGCCGGCGGTGCTGTTCACGCTCCGCCTCAAGTGGGCCGAGTTCGTGATCCTGAAATCGTTCTGCCCGTGGTGTGCGGTGTCTGCGGTTACGATTACCGTGTGCGCCGTGCTGGTC
>JAABRT010000114.1 GCA_011390805.1 Gemmatimonas sp.
TGGACCGCGATGCGCCGTGCACGTCCTTTACGCGCAGCGACCACGGCACCGCGTCGCCGATCTCAACCCGTTCGTCGGTTAACAGCAGCTGCACCGAACCGATACTGGGTTCAACCGACTTTAGTTCGACGAAATCCACCGCTTCGTCGATTGAGGCGGATATGCGCGCGCTGCCGGGTCCGATAGCCAGCGCCCGGCCCGTGGAGTCAACGTGAATCACGGAGGGCGCACTGGAGGCCCAGCGCACGGGTGCCAGATCAACGGCGCTGCCGAGGTCGTCGTACGCCTCAACAGAGAGCGGCAGGGTGTCTCCCAGCTCGAGCGACGTTCCTGACGCGTGCACCTTGAGCCGTTCGATCGGTCGACGGATCACCGCCACGTCGAGTGAACGGCGTACGTTGCCCGAGGACACGTCGATTACGGCCATGCCAGGCGCGATGGCCCGCACGATTCCGGGCGCTTCGAGATCGGCCACATGAGGCGAACGGCTGATCCACGACATCGACAGCCCCTCGCACGTCGCACCGTTCACATCGACCGCCACCACCTCCGGGCGCAACAGGTCACCAACGCGCATGGTGACGTTGGGTGTGGTGAGCGAGAGTCGCGCAATCGGCGCCGCTTCCACCCGGATGGACGCTTCCGACCAGACGCCGTTCACCGACGCCTGCACCACCGCGCTACCGGGCGCGACACCAACCACCGTACCATTTGACTGCACGCGCAGCACGGACTCGTTGCTGGAGCGCCACTGCACGGCCGCCCCGGGGAGTGAAGTGCCGGTGTCGAACGACACCGATGCGCGCAGTTCGAGTGAGCCGGACACAAAAATCGTGGCGCCGGGTGGTGAGATCGTGACCACCATCGAGTCGGTGGATTGGTCTCCGCTCACGGGGCTGGAGGGGCCGCCATCCCGAGACGCCGCTCCCTGTCCCTCGCGCCGGATCGTCCGCACCGTCTCGGCCAGCTTCCGCCGTGTGCTGCCGCCATCCATGGCCATGTTCGCGCCGAAGACATCCTGCAGATCCTCGAGCGACGGCCATCGATCGGCCGGGTTTTTCTCGAGCATGCGCATGACCGCATTCGAGAGATAGGCGGGACAGTCGGGACGCAGTTCGCGCACGGAAACCGGTGCCAGCGCGCCGTGTGCGGCAATCAGCTGGTACAGATCCCCGCTGAATGGCGGTTTGCCCACAAGCATCTGGTACGCCGTAATACCCAGCGCGTACTGATCGCACGCAGGTCCCACCGCCTCCCCGGTAAACTGTTCGGGGCTCATGTACACCGGCGTGCCCACCTGCATGCCTGACTGCGTCAGTCCGGTGGCACCGAGTGCTTTG
Organism: Gemmatimonas sp.; assembly: GCA_011390805.1. Lineage (GTDB taxonomy): Bacteria > Gemmatimonadota > Gemmatimonadetes > Gemmatimonadales > Gemmatimonadaceae > JAABRT01. Next base: position 1,341 of record JAABRT010000114.1, read on the forward strand.
GCGATGCCGAAATCCGTGAGGATCACATCGCCTTTGAGATTCAGCAGGATGTTGGCGGGCTTGATGTCGCGATGCACGATCCCTTCGGAGTGTGCGTACGCGAGGGCGCGCGTGGCCTGCAGCAGAATCCAGCGAATCTGATCAATCGGGAGCGACTGCGATGCAGCACACAGTTCATCAACGGCGATGCCGTCGATGAGACTCATCACGAAGTACGTGAGGTCGTCGCTCTGACGCACATCGTGCACCACAATGATGTTTGGGTGCTGCAGCCGCGCCGCGATGCGTGCCTCCTGCAGGAAGCGTGCGCTCATGCCCGGCGTTAATCCCAGCCGCGGATCCATGACCTTGATGGCAACGCGTCGCTGCAGTTGGCGATCTGTACCCAGATAAACCACCGCCATGCCACCGCGCCCCAGTTCACCGCTCACGTCGTAATCGTCACGCGTGATCTGCTGCAGGCGATTGAGCAGTGGATCGGCCACTGGATTATCGGCTTCGCCGGAAGTTGAAGTCACGGTGGAACGGAGGGGGGACAGGGGTGGGTGCGCCGTTGCAGGCACAGCCATCGTGCGGAGGTTACGGTGCGGCGCGTGTTGACGGAAGGGTTCTTCTCGAATGAGGCGGGGGTGTGCTCGCGCAAACACCGGTGCGCTGGCCAACACTGGGTACCGTGATACACATTGTCAGCCGTGCCAGCTGACGCCCAATGACCGATCCCTTTCGCGCCCGCCTCGAACAGGCCCTCGCTGACACCTACGCCTTCGAGCGCGAGCTCGGGGGCGGTGGCATGTCGCGCACCTATCTCGCGCGTGACCTCACGCTCAACCGTCGCGTGGTGGTAAAGGTGCTCGCGCCGGAGCTGCTGCAGGGGCTCAGCGTGGAGCGCTTCAAGCGCGAAGTGCTCATGGCCGCGCAGCTGCAGCATCCGCATGTGGTGCCGGTGCTGGTGTCGGGTGACGCAGACGGATTGCCCTGGTTCTCCATGCCGTACGTGGACGGCGAATCACTGCGGTTGCGCATGGACCGCGGCGCGCTGTCGATGGCCGAGTGTGTGAGCATCCTGCGCGACGTCTCGCGCGCGCTCGCTTACGCGCACAGCCACGGCGTGGTGCACCGCGACATCAAGCCCGACAACGTGCTGCTCTCCGGCGGCAGCGCCACGGTCACCGATTTCGGCATTGCCAAGGCCATTTCGGCATCGCGCACCGAGGCGGGTGGCAACGCACTGACACAGGCGGGCATGGCCATTGGTACGCCAGCCTACATGGCGCCGGAGCAGGCGGCCGCCGACCCGGATCTCGACCATCGCGCCGATCTCTACGCCTTTGGCGGCATGGCGTACGAACTGCTCAGCGGACAGCAACTTTTCGCCGGTCGCACACCGGCCAAGGTACTCGCGGCACATCTCGGCGAGGCACCGCGCGAACTGCAGCAGTTGGCGCCGCAGGTGCCCCGCAACCTCGCGTCGCTGGTGATGCAGTGTCTGGCCAAGGATCCCGATGCGCGGCCTGCAAACGCCTCGGCGATCGTCGCAGCGCTTGACGCCGTGACTGGCACCGGGGCGGCGGCCGGGCAGTTGGAGGCGGGATCGTCACCAACCACCGGCGGCGGAGTACAGGGGCAGCGGGTACGCCTGGCGCGCGCGCTCGGTTTGTGGATCGTGGCGGCTGTGGCCCTGCTGGCCGCCACCTGGGGCGCGACTGTAGTTGTGGGGCTCCCTGATTGGACCATTGCGGCGGCAGTGGCCGTGGTACTCGCTGGCCTGCCAGCCGTGCTCGGCACGTGGTGGGTACAGCGCGCAGCGCATCGTGCGGTCACCGCCACGCCTACCATCACCGACGGCGGTCGTGTCGCGAGCCCGGGCACGATGGCCACCTTTGCCATGCGCGCCAGTCCGCACGTGACGTGGACGCGCACCTGGCGGGCGGGAGCCATTGCCGCCGGCGCACTGGCGCTGAGCGCCGCGGGATTCACCGCCACGCGCGCGCTCGGCATCGGTCCCGCTGCTTCACTCATCGGGCGCGGAGATTTTGGCCAGCGCGAGACGATCGTGGTAGCCGACTTCCGCCCGCCCGCCAACGACTCGTTGCTCGGCACCACGGTGGGTGAGGCGCTGCGCACCGACTTGGCGCAGTCGGCCAATCTCGACGTGCTCACGCGAGCCACCACACGCGACATCCTCGATCGCATGCAGCGGCCGCGCGAGAGTGTGGTGTACTACGCGTTGGCCCGTGAGATCGCAACGCGCGAGGGGGCACGTGCTGTCGTGGACGGCGAAATCGTCAGACTGGGTGGCAGCTACGTGCTGTCGGCGCGTCTCGTTTCGGCAGTTGATGGTGTCGAACTCGAGAAGTTTCGTGAGACCGCCGACAATGACGCCGCACTCGTGCCCGCGGTGGGAGCGCTCTCACGCGCCATTCGCGAGCGAGTGGGCGAATCGCTCAAGGGCATTCGCCGCAGCGCGCCGCTGGAGCGCGTGACGACAAGTTCACTGCCGGCGCTGCGCAAATACGTGGAGGGAACGCGCGTGCTCAGCGACCAAGGCGATGATCGGCGTGCGCTGGAGTTGCTCCAGGACGCGGTGGAGATCGACAGTACGTTCGCCATGGCGTGGCGGCGCATTGCTGTGGTGCACAGCAACGACGGACAGCTGGCGCGCGCCGACTCGGCGATTCGCGTTGCCATGCGCTTCCGGGACCGCTTGAGTGATGAGGAGCGCGCCTTCACCGAAGCGTTTTTCTATTCACGCAGCACGGAGCCGGACTACTCGCGCGCCATTTCGGCGTATGAGGACGTGCTGCGGCGCGATTCCCTCAACTCCACCGCGCTCAACAATCTCTCGGTTCTGTACAGCGAACTTCGCCAATTTGACGACGCCAAGCGCGTGCTGTGGACGTCTGTGGCCACCCCCTCAGCAGCTGGTGTGAACTTCACCAACCTGCTGCTTGAGATGAACAACAGCGGCGACAGTCTGGGCGCCGACAGTGCCAGCGCCCTCTTTGCCGAACGTCTGCCGGACAACGCGGATCTGTGGGAAGGGCGTATGGTACAGCTCAGCACCCGCGGACAGGTGGACAGCATGGCGCAGCTTTCGCGAAGCGTGTTGGGAACGGCGCGAAACCGCCGGCAGGCCTTTGTCTCGCGCGGGATGCAGGCCTACCGCGCCGCGCTCAGGGGGAGGCCCATGGAAGCGGTGCGATTCAAGGCTGGCGTCGATTCCGTGTTCAACCGCGAGACGGCGCCCGACAGGCTGCCTGGTAGCTCGCGCGCCGATTCGGCGTTTGCCACGGCGTTGATTCTCGGCGATGCCTCGGCAGCGCGTATGGTGCTTGGTCGCGCCATTCCCAGTGACAGCTTCGCCGAAGTGCCACCCGCGGCGCGACCCTGGTTTGTGCTGCTGCGTGCCGCCGCCGTTGCCGGCGACAGCACCACCGCTCGCGCTGCGCTCGCCGGTGCGGAGCGCGACCTGCTCCCAACCGCACCACTTCGCGATCACCAGACGGCTCTTGCCGGCGCGCTGATGGAGATTGCGCGCAATGCCCCGGACGCCGCCATCAGGCAGCTTCGCCTGGCGATCGCCGAACGTGCGTCGCCAGATCCAGAGGAAGCATTTCTCATGGGAAGCCTGCATGATCGTGCCGGACGCCCCGACTCGGCCGCGCTGTGGCTGGAGCGGGCGATCACCACGCCGCCGGCCAATGGTTTTTTCCTGAACGGTGTGTACCCACCCCTCGCCCGCCGCCGGCTCGCCGAGCTGGCCGAGGCACGCGGCGACCTTACTCAAGCCATCCGGTACTACGAGGCGTTCCTCGCCGACTGGTCGGATCCCGAGCCGACGCTGCAGTCGGAGGTGGACGGAGTGCGCGCCCGGGTGGCGGTGCTGCGGGCGCGGTTGGCGCCGGGGTGAGCACTAACCCTACCGTGGCACCTTGCGCCGCAACTCCTCAACCCAGTTGGTAATCACCACGTTCGGCAAACCGCCCGGCCGATCGACCGGCTCAACGAGCAGAAAGCGCGACCCGTCGGGCGTTACGTCGTAGCCGACCGTGCGATTGAAGGCGAGGCGTCCCGCGTCGCGAATGCGAAAGAGCAGTGTTGGTGCGCCCGGTTCGCCGGTGGCCGCGTCGAATGGCGCCGCGTACATGGCCGCACCGGAACGATACACGATCTCTCGTCCCCCTTTTGTGAAGCGCGGCTGGTCACCACCCTCGGCTGACAGCTGCCGTCGCCCGTCACTCCCGTTGAGCGATCGCACGTACACATCGCTGCGTGCGTTCGCACTCTGCTCACTGTAGGCCAACCAGCGGCCGTCCGGCGAGATATCCGCCGTTCGCTGATCCGTGGGCTGCGCATCCACCACCGTGCCGGTGTCCTGCCCGAGTCGGGCGGTCATGAGAGCGTCCCGATTGGTCGCGGAGGCCAGAAAGGCCAGCCGTTGTCCGTCGCGCGAGAGGCTCATCGGGTACTTGTCACCTGGTGTGGACAACACTTCAGTTGCCGCCGTGCCATCAATGGACTGGCGATAGATGTCGTACTGCGGGACTTCACGCGTGATGAGCAGGGAACGGCTGTCGGGCATCCACAGGCTGGAAAACGACGCCGCATCGGAGCGGGTGAGCTGCGACAGCACCTCGCGCGCGCGGTCATACAACCAGATCTGGCTTGGGCCCTGGAGACGCGTGATGGCCAGCCATCGACCGTCAGGAGAGATGCGTGGCTCCGCCCAGTCACCAACGTCCGGCAGTGCCGGTTCCACGGCACCGGACCGATCAGCCCAAAGCACGCGCCGATCTGTCTGCCACTCCGTGTTGCGAACGTACACGAGCGTGCCGTTGCGCGACACGTCATATCCGGCGCTCATATCCGTCGACTCCCAGGCCACGTTGTCCAACACCGGTACTTCGGGGCCAAGCACACGGACCGCCTTCGGATCGAATGGCACCGCAATCAACGCACCGTTACGCACGAACAGCAGGTGCCCGCTCTCTGCGTAGCGCGGGAAGATGGCGCCCTCCGCGAGCACCGTGCGCTTCCCACTGGCGACATTCACCGCCTCGATCCGCGAGTTGGCAATGGGCGTCGTGTAGTTGTAGAAGATCACGGTCTTACCGTCAGGCAGCACCGAGGTGTACCAGTGCCCAAACTCGCTGCGACTCTGGTCCACCTTGGTCACCTGCCGAACGAATGCACCATCTGCGCTGAAGAGCAGCAGCCCCACCGTGTTGATGGACGCCAGAATGCCACCGTCAGGCAACAACGCAAACGAGCTGATCGCGCTATCGAGCACCACGCTCGGCGGCCCGCCTTCCACGGCAACGCGCTTCAATTTGCGCTGCGACACAAAGAGGATTTGCGAGTTGTCCGACGTGAACTGCGGAGGCGCCGCGCCCTCCGTTCCCGGCACCATCACCGCTTGTGTGGAGCCGAGTCGACGGATCTCAACACGGCTGACGCCATTCGAGTCGCGCACGACCTGCGCGATGATCCGGCCGTCATCGGAAATCGTCAGGTTCGGCCATTCAGATTGGCTTCCAATGGGGCGGTAGGCAAACTCCACACGCTCGGCTGCCGCGTTGGCATCGCGCCCAGCCAGCGCCCAGGCGGCCACTGCTACGGCGCTCAGGGCGATCGCGGCCAAGCCCGTGGTTACAGCGCGCTGGCGGCGTGCGGTGGAGCGCTCGGCCACACCAGCCGAACGTGTCGCACGACCGGCGTATGCCCCATCAGCTCCGGTCGCACCGCCGATTGCGGCTGCAAAGTCCAGAGTGCTGGCAAACCGATCGGCCGGCAGTTTTTCCAGTGCGCGCGCGATTGCATCGGCTACGCGCAGTGGTACCGATTTGCGAAGCGACGTCACGTCGGCCGCTTGCTCGGTGATGATCTTCATGATGATCTGCTGCGCACTGGCGCCCGTGTGCGGCGGGTTGCCGGTGAGCATTTCGTACAGCACGCTGGCCAGCGAGTACTGATCGCTGCGGGCGGTGATTTCCTTTTCGGCGGTGGCCTGCTCGGGGCTCATGTAGTGCGGCGTGCCGAGGCTCAGTCCCGTCTCCGTCATGCGTCCGCCGGCGGCCGCGCTCACGGCGAGTGCGATGCCGAAGTCGGCCACCATCGGGCGACCGTTCTGCAGGAGGATGTTCTCCGGCTTGATGTCGCGGTGCACGATGCCTTGCGAGTGCGCGTAGTGCAGGGCGTCGGCCACGTCGGTTGTGATCTTCACCGCCTCGTCCACACCGAGCTGCGTTTCGCGGTCGAGCTTCGCGCGCAGTGTTTCGCCGTCGATGAACGGCATCACGTAGTACAGGAAGCCGTCGGCCTCACCGCTGTCGAACAGCGGGAGGATGTGCGGATGCTGCAGCGCCGCAGTGGTCGTGATTTCTACGACAAAGCGCTCGGCGCCCAGCACGGCCGCGAGCTCGGGCTTGAGCACCTTCACCGCGACGCGGCGCTTGTGCTTGAGGTCTTCAGCCAGGTACACCGTGGCCATGCCGCCCGCCCCGAGCTCGCGCTCGATGTGGTAGCGGTCGGCGAGCGACGCGGTGAGGCGGTCAGGGATGGACATGGGCGCAACATACGACTCGTGCGCACGATCGGGCCAGCACGCAATACGCATAACCTGGCTCAGGAATGATCGGCGCTTTGTTCATCACATGCACGACATTATTGATACGCGTTTCAGCGTACGTGGCGAGGTGACGTCGAAACTGTGCCGCTTCGCCCCTGCCCAGGCCGCGCGGTCCGCCCGGTTGGTCCAGACGCCGCCAGCGTGGTAGGTTGCCCTTCGTGCTTGCGCGCGCCCGTCGCGTCGGCTCCCGCCCCGTTCGCGCCCATGACCGACACGCTTCACACAAACTTGCAGCAGGCTCTCGGCACGGGCTTCCGGCTGGACCGCGAACTTGGTGGCGGCGGCATGTCACGCGTGTTCGTGGCGCACGACCTGTCGCTCGGTCGCGACGTGGTGGTGAAAGTGCTCTCGGCCGACGCCACGAGCGGCCTGAGCGGCGAACGGTTCCGCCGCGAGATCCAAATGATCGCGCAGCTGCAGCATCCGCACATCGTGTCTATCCTCTCGGCCGGTGTGGCCGACGGGGCGCT
>JAABRT010000115.1 GCA_011390805.1 Gemmatimonas sp.
CGAAGTGATTGCCGTGATGCCGCTCGGCGCAGTGTCGGACACGTCGCTCACGCGCTTGGGGCAGGACCTGGTGGTCACCCTCAGCGCCAACTTCGATGGTGTGGGTTCGTTGCGCAGCGTGGATGCCGCCACGTTGCTCATGAAGGCCCGCGACCTGCCGTCGCCCATGCCGATTGCCGACGCGCAGCGGCTCGGCCGCGAACTCAGCGCCGGCAGCGTGATGACCGGCACCCTGCTCAGCGAAGGCGACCAGGTGCGCGCTTCGGTAGTGCTGTACAAGGTGGGGAGCGACTCCGTGCTCGCCAAAGCCACCGCGCTGGCCCCGCCGCGCGACATCGCCGCGCTCACCGATTCACTCACGTGGTCGGTGCTGCGCCAGGTGTGGCGGCGCGGTACGGCCCCGTCGCCCGTGCTCACCGGGCTCACCACCGAGTCGTTTGACGCGCTGCGTGCGTTCCTGGATGGCGAGCGAACCTTCCGGAGGCTGGAACCGGGTGCGAATGCCCACTACCGGCGCGCGTTCGAGCTCGACCCGAACTTCGCCCAGGCATACCTGCGCTACGAGTATGTCAACAACTGGAACCTCGAACCCAGGGACAGCGCCGTGTACGCGCGGCTGCTCGAGCTCGTGGACAAGCTGCCGGAGCGGGAACGGCTGTGGGTGGAACAGTGGGACAATACCACACCGCTGCCAGAGCGGGTGGAGGAGTGGAAGGCGCTGGCCGCGCGGTACCCCGACTACCCGCCGTTTCTCATGGCGGCAGCCGATCCGATCGTGCATTTCGGGCCCGCGTACGGCATTCCTATCATCGAAGCGATGCCGCTGCTCGAGCGGCTTGATGCGCTCGTTCCCGACCACGCGGATACCAAGATGCATCTGGCAATGGTTCGCGGCGTGATCGGGACGCCTGACGCGGCTGCCGATGCGTATCACGTCGCTGCCTCGCTCACCAACGGCACGTTCGCGGCATTGCTTGCGCTGAGCGGTGACGTGAACGAAGCGATGGCCACCGGTGCGCCGTTGCCGCCGGCCGAGCGGGCGCTGGACCTTGCGCGCTCGATGGCACTCGAATGGGACGGCTCGTACATCCAATCGGTTGGTGCCGGCTTCCCGCTGATGCAGCTGGATCAGGTGCCGTATCAGCAGGCGCTCATGGAGCGCGTGCAGGGAGCGAACATCTTTACTGGCGACGCACGGTTGGCAACCGCGTTCGGCGTCAGCACCCTGCTGGCAGCGCGCGGCGAGTGGGATGCCGCCATGCAGACGGCGGCACAACTCGAGGGATCGCTGTTTGCGCCCGACCTCCGGATTTCCTCGGCCCGCGTAGCGGCGATGGGTGCCTGGCTCGAGGCCATAGACCCCGTGGCAGCCGACCGCGTGGTGCGCCGCGTGCGCACCGCTGAGGGTGCCCGGCTCACCGGACAGGATCGCATCGAGCTGCTCTGGACCGACGCGGTAATGGGCGTGGTGTTGGGCGACAGCGCGCGTACGTGGGCCCTGGTGGACACGCTCAGCCGCGAGCCCACGCCGCGTGGACCGCGCACAGCGCGCTCGGTGGCTGGCCTTTGGCTCAACCGTACTGATCCGCAGGCGGCCGGCGACAGTCTGCGGGCGGTGTCCGAGTCCATGATGCGCGAGGGCTACTCGCTGCTTTCGGCCGAAGCGATTGGGCGGCTGGTGGTCGCGCGGACCCTTCGTGCGCGCGGGGAAGACGCGGCGGTTGAGCGCTACCTCATGTGGCCCGACGCCGGCGTGAACTCCGCCCGCCTCATCGGCGCATCCGTCGCGATGCCGATCACGGAGTACGAGCGTGCGTCAGCGCTCGAGGCCGCCGGCAACGCGGAGGCCGCGATAAAGCACTATCGCCAGTTCGTGGACAACTACGACCGCCCACCCGCCGCGCATCGCGCAATGGTCGACGATGCGAAGGCGAGGCTGGCGGCACTGGAGGCGACGGACGCCGGGAAGAGCAGGGCAGTGCCGCGCGGCGGTTGAGCGGTAGCGGTTGGTCAGAGACGCCCGCTTACGGCTGCATCGGCGGCGTTTCAGTCGCCCACGCATCACGCGCCAGCTTCCACGAACCGTCAGGGCTGCGGCGATAGATGTTGAAGCCGTTCCCCGAGTCGGCCACCACCGGCGTGCCCGCGGCCGGCCCGTCTTCACGAGGGGTGTCCACCGAGCGGTACCGGTAATGCTCGAATGCGAGGTCACCTCGGACTACGAACTCCACCGTCTCCTTTTCCCAGCGCGTGCGGTAAGCCTCGTAGTAGCCCGACACCCAATCGGTGACGGTGGCCTTACCGCGCATCATGGGCGCATTGGGGGCCACGTACACAACATCATCGGTGAGCGTGGCAGCGTACGTGGCGAGGTCGTTGGAGTTGATGCCGTCGAGGTACGCGTGTTTCGCCGCCATCGCGGCGGCTTCGTTGGCGGAGTCGCCGACCAGCGAGCCAGTGCTGTCGTTCGCGCCAGCTGCGGACGCGCCGGTGCCACATGCAGCGGCCACAGACGTGAGCAGGACGGCGAGCAGCGTCGTGGAGCGCCGCCGGAAGGAAACAGAGACGCAGGAAGTGGAAATGTGGGATGAGTAGGACATGACAAGCTCCGGCAGGGGGACGCGTCACAGGACGCAGCAGTGGGAATCGCGGACGACTGGCCACACACGGCAATCGTCCACACCGTCACGCTACGGCCAGCGAATCGCTCGAACATCTGCCGAGTGGCCTATATCGAAATCCGTTACCTGCCGCACAAAACATCGGCCATCCGCAAATAGGCCATCTGGCAGATGTCGTCTCTGTCGGGATCGGGAGATTACACGCACCTTTCTCCCACCTCGACACGCCATGACCAACTCCCACCGTCCCGCCAAGGCCCACAGCAGGCCACCGCTGCCCACGCCGATTTCCAGCTTCGTGGGTCGACGCGCCGAGCTCAATGCAATCGTGCGTGCGCTCAGCACGCACCGTCTCGTAACGCTCACGGGCGCGGGTGGCTGCGGCAAGACGCGCCTCGCGCTGCAAGCCGCGCATGAGTGGAAGCCGGAACGGGACGAGCACGGATTGACCCTCGGCGCCGTGCTCGTGGATCTCGCAGCCGTAGACGAAGACAACGACGTGGCCCGCGCCACCGCGCGGGCGCTTGGTGTGCGCGAGGAGCACGAACGACCGGTGATCGACACGTTGGCGGACACGCTGCGACACGAGCACGCGCTGCTGCTGCTCGACAACTGCGAACAGGTGCTCGTTGGTTGTGCCAGTCTCGCCCAGGCATTGCTGCACGCCGCCCCCGATGTGCGTGTGCTGGCAACCAGTCGAGAACCGCTCGGCGTTGACGGCGAGTGCACGTGGCGCGTGCCGAGCATGGACTCGGCCACCGGTTGCGAACTGTTTCTGGAACGCGCGCGGGCGGTGACCGCGTCTGCACACGATACGGACACGGCGGTGTCCCGCATCGTCGAACGTGTGGACGGACTGCCGCTTGCGATCGAATTGGCCGCGGCGCGCACACGTGTAATGTCACCCGCGCAGATCCTCGACTCGCTCGACGATCGCTTTCGTCTGCTCACCGGCGGGTCGCGGCTTCGGCTGCCCCGGCAGCAGACGCTGGAGGCCTCGGTAGCTTGGAGCTACGACCTGCTCGAGCCCCGTGAACAGCTGCTCGCACGGCGCTTGTGCGTACTGCACCGTTTCGACCTGCCGGCTGCGCAGGCGATGGGGCGCGATGCAACGCTGGGCGACCGGGATGTGCTCGAGCTGCTCACGCGCCTCTGCGACAAATCGCTGTTGCTCGCCGAACCGTGGAGCGGCGAAGTGCGCTACCGGTTTACGGAGACGGTACGGCAGTTCCTGCTGGCGCGGTTGCAGCAGAGCGGCGAATTGCACGCAGTGCGTGAACGGCACCTGCACCACTTTGTGGCCACGGCGGAATCACTCGCGCCGCATCTGGCCTCAGGCAACGGGCCGCGTCATCTCGCCCAGCTGCAGGCGGACCTCGACAACCTCGACGATGCACTGGGTTGGGCTGAGGCCACAGGCAACACCACTGCCATGCTTCGACTCGTGGTGGCGCTCAGCCTGTTCTTCGAGCTGGGCGGACAACTGGCGCACGGTGCGCGCTGGTTTGCGCGCGCGCTGGTGATGAACCGGGACGATGGTAGTCCCTTCCCCGACCCGACGGTCTCGCTGCGTGCCCGCGCACTCTGGGGGCAGGCCCACGTCGCGTTTTACGGTGGGCACTACGAGCTCGCGGCGGCCAGCGCTACGGAATCGATCGCGCTCGCGAAGGCGCACAGCGATACGTGGGCCGAAGCGCGCGCATTGAACACGTTGGGCGTGCTGCAGTCTCTGTCGGTACCGGACGAGGCGCGCGTGAGCCTGATGCGCAGTCTGGCCATGGGTCGTGTGAACGGCGACCATTGGGCCGAGGCGGACGGCTGGAAGATGATTACGGTGTCGTGGTACGTGCAGCACGACGAGCTCGCCGCCGAGCAATCCATGCGCGAGCTGCGTCAGGCCGGGTCCGCGCTGGGCAGTCATTTCTTTCTCGCCTGGCACGAAGCGATGCTCGGCTATTTCGCGAGCGGGCGTGGTGACTACGCGTTGGCACGTGCGGCGTTCGAGCGGGCCGAACAGCACAGCCGGCTCGCAGGTGATCCGTCCACTGGCGGCTTTGTGGAGTGCTGGAGCGCCGCCCTCGACGCACACACCGGCGACATGCCGCGTGCTCGCGAGCGGCTTGCCCGGCTGCTTGAGACGGCGAGCCGTACCGGGAGCGAGCTTGCGCTCCCCGAGGCGTTGTACGCAATGGCGCGCGTGCTGCTCGCCAACGATGAGTGGGCCGAAACAATCGCGCTCGTGGAGCCGCACGTGTCGCCGCTGCGTAAGGCGGGCATTCCGTCGTGGGCCACACAGCTGCTGCTTGTGCTCGCTGCCGCGAATCGTCAGGGTGGCAACCTGCCGTCCGCCACCGCTGCGCTCGATCAGGCGTGGACGCTGATCGGCGCTTTCGGCAACACGCAGCTCACGTCACTCGTGCACTACGAGCGTGCGCTTGTGGCGCACGCGGGCGGCGACCATGCGCGCACCGTGGAGCAGCTGCACGTCGCATTGGCCTTGCAACACGCGCAGGGACTGCGTCCGGATGCGGTGCGTACGCTCGAGGCACTCGCGCGCACGATGGCCGATACGGAAAGTGACGTGGAGTGCGTGCGACTGCTGTCGACGACGACGGCGATCCGGAGCGCCATGGGTTTGGTGCACGACCAAGGCGAGGCGGCGGTGCACCAGGCACTGTGCGCGGCGTCTCGAGGGCGTCTCGGCGATGCACTGTACGACGAGACGTGGTCGTTGGCGGCCGCGCTCACGCTCGACGATGCCGTGGAACTGGTCACGCGCGCCCGCGGCGCCCGCAAGCGGCCCACGTTCGGCTGGCAAAGCCTCACTCCCACCGAACGGCGCGTGGTGGAGCTCGTAGCGGAGGGGCTCAGCAACCCGCAGATCGCCGAACGCATGTTTATCGCGCGTGGCACGGTGAAGGTGCACCTGGCGCACGTGTTCACAAAGCTGGAGGTCAACAGTCGCGCGCAGCTCGCGGCGATGGCGGTGGCGAGACGAGACGAGACTGCCTGACGCTCATTGCGGCGCCCCCTCATCCACGGCGCGCTTCATCCGCTCCACGAAATTCGGGATGAACCGCAGGTAGCGTGCGTCGCTCTGCTCCGGGCTGCGCGAGTGAATGATGCCGCCGTCCCACGTGGGCCGGTGCGACCAGCCCGGCGTGTCGATGAAGCGGGCGTCGCGTCCCCAGGCGACGGGTGGGCCCATGAGCGCGTTGGTTTCGGGGTCAAACTGTGCAAGCTGCCAGCGCACTCCCGAACGAAAGAGCAGCGTGGTGGGCGAGAGCCAGAGCGGTTCGGCGGCGCCGCTCGTCACCTGCAGCTGCCCGCGGGTTGGCCATGGGCTCACGAACAGCTGGTAGCCGATCGGGGACTGCCATGCGAAGCGGCGACCGTCCGGAGAGAGCGTACTGTAGAGGGCGTCACGCTGCACGGTGTCCATGCGAACCGGGCGCACGGACGGATCGATGCGGAACGTGACGGCAACCGTCGCGTCCCGGATCAGCAGCAGGGTGTCGGCGTGGAATTCGAGCGCGTCGAATGCCGAGGCACCGCGCAGCAGTGTGTCGGGCGGTGCGCCACTGGTGGGCGAGCCGATCAGCAGCAGCGGTTCGTTTTCCCGCACGAGGCGGACGACGATGCGGTCGCCCGAGGGACTCCACAACGGCGCGTCGATCTGCGGCGCGCGGAGCCACAGCTGCCGCGAGCCGTTGCGCAGGTCATAGATGCGCAGCTCCTGGTCCGTGGGGGTCGCGACGACGGCGGCGATTCGCGTGCCGTCTCGCGAGAGGTCGAAGCGCAGGAAGTTCGCGCGTTCGATCGGCAGTGCCTGCACCGAGTCGCCGGCCCGTCGCACGACCATTTCGCCGCTCCGCGCATCCCCGGCGGGCGCAAACCCGAGCAGCCCCGACGGCGAGAGTGTGATCTGGGCGCCACCCACGGCATCACGACGGATGCCCTGGGCAATGGCGACGGGCCGATCTAGCAGCGCCTCGTCAAGATCGAAGCGGGCGGCCCTGAGTTCGCCGTCGAGCGACACGAAAAACGCGTATTGGTCGTCGACGACCCGGAACGCTGCCCCCGATACCTGTTCGCCGGCGGATCCGTCCGGATTGCGCGACCGGACCGGGACCGCCTCGCCGCTGACCGGATCGAGTAGCGACGCGGTCTCGTTGAAGCTGCAGAGGATGCGCTGTGCCGATTCAATCCACTGGCCGAACACGCACCGCGTGGCGAGCAGCGCCTCGTCACCCTCGAGCCGTCCGGTCTCAGGATCGAGCCAGACGGGCCGATAGCCATCGTAGCGGATGAGGAGCACGCGCGATGCCGACAGCCATTCCATAGTGGCCGGCGGATCGGCGTCGAGCAGTCGTCGTGGTGTCCCGCCCTCGACGGGGAGGGTGGCGATCTGGTCGCCGGAGGCGGCGAAGATGATGCGCGTGCCGTCGGGCGAGATGCGCGGCAGGCTGCCGCCGGCGGTTCCATCGATGCGGCGTGCCGAGGCATTTACGAGGCTGCGATACCAGAGCACTGTCGAATCACCTTCGACGGCGGTGTAGACCACGAACTCCCCGGACGGCGCGATATCGAGTAGTCGCCCCGCCACGCCGAAGCCACTTGTGCCGATCGTCGTGGACGAACTCATCGCGGCGCTGTCGGGCAGCGCGGCATCGAACATGCGCTCCGGCGCAGCAGGGGGTGGGCGCAGGAACGCCCACCCGGCGACCGCCAATGCTGCCACCGTCGTGAGCGCGAGTGCCAGGTTCACGCGGCTTCCGGACCGCTCGCGACCGGTATCGTGCGTGGCGCTCGGGCTCGTAACAGCCGACGTCGTCCTGTTTCCCGGCGCGTCGGCGCGCAGCACGGCCACGAACTCGCCGACGGAGGAGAACCGGTCGGCCGGCAACTTGGCGAGCGCCCGCAGTACCGCCACTTCCACAGCGGGCGGCACCGTATCGCGCACGGTCGTGATCGGGGCGGGCTTCTCTGTGAGCACGCGCGCCACGATGGCCTGCACGCTCGACCCCGTGAACGGCGGATCGCCGGTGAGCATCTCGTAGGTGATGGCGCCCAGCGCATACAGGTCGGAGCGTGCGTCGATCTGTCGCTCGCCCATCGCCTGCTCGGGGCTCATATAGTGCGGGGTGCCTAGGGAGAGGCCTGTCTGCGTCATGCGCGCCCCGCCGGCACTCTGCACGGCGAGCGCGATGCCGAAGTCGGCCACCAGCGCGTGTCCGCCCTGCAGCAGGATGTTCTCCGGCTTGATGTCGCGGTGGATCACCCCAATGGCGTGGGCGCTCTGGAGCGCGTCGGCCACTTCGCGCGTGATGCGTAGGGCGTCGTCCACCGGTAGCTGCCGTTCCCGCTCGAGCCGCGCGCGCAGCGTCTCGCCGGCAATGAATGGCATTACGTAGAAGAGGAACGTGTCGGCGCTGCCACTGTCGAGCAGCGGCAGGATGTGCGGATGCTGCAGCCGCGCGGTGGTCTTGATCTCGCTCAGGAACCGTTCGCCGCCGAGGGCGGCCGCGAGATCGGGGTGCAGCACCTTGATGGCCACGTCGCGCTCGTGGCGCA
>JAABRT010000116.1 GCA_011390805.1 Gemmatimonas sp.
AGCAAGCGCAGGCCGCGCGTTGCGCACTCGAGCGTTGCTTCAGCCGATAACCAGGCCCACTCGGCAGGGAAGCGTCCTTCGGCAACACAGGCACCTGTGCGCAAGCACACACGCAGCGGGTCGGTAACGGTGAGCCGCTCGCGCAGCATCTCGAGCGAGATTTCCCCGCGCACATCGCGCACGTCCACCACGTGCACCAGGCCGTTAAATGGCAGTGTGGGCAGTGACTCGCTGGAGCGGGCGCCGGCGGTGACGTGCAGTGGTGCGTCGGCGTGTGTGCCGAGGTGCGGACTGGCGGTGAACGATGCCACGTTCACACTGTCTCCGCGGTCCTGGTGCATGGTCCAGCCGCAGGTCATGGCCGTGTCGCCGGGCCAGGGTGTTGTGCCAACACCGAAGGGCACCGTGGCATCAAACCAGCCTTCGTCGCGTGCGGTCGCGTTGCGCCAGTCGAGCTCGAGCCGTTGCTGCTCACGCATCGCAGCGTCGCGAAGCGCTTCGCTCATTTCACAGCTCGAACAGATGCGAGACAACCAGAGTGCAAACAGTCAATCATGTGGGAGCGCCATAAAAACGACTGCGCACCGCCCACAGATTCGGAAAGAACCGGTGGGAGATGGTACGCTGCAGATACTTGGCACCTAACGTTCCACCGGTGCCTCCGGTGCCCGGTCCGATGATGCGCTCCACCAACTGCACGTGCAGAAAGCGCCAGCGCGAGAAGTTCTGCTCGTATTCAAGCAGGCCTTCGGCAATGATAAAGAGCGCGGTGGGAGCGGGTCCCATGTACAGCGCTTCCAGCGTCGTTCCTTCATGCGCCACCAAGGCGTCAAACAGATCCTGCAACGTGGGCTGTTGGAGTGCCTGCTGCACGATGGCCGGCGGTTCACCATGCTCCCCAATGGCGGCCATGAAGTGCGGATCCCGCAGTCCCGAGAGCGCTTCGATGGCACGGAACTGATCACTCTGCGATCCGCTCGAACGGCCGAGGTAGCCACGAAACTGCGCGAAACGCTGCGGTGGCAGTGTTTCCAGTGCCGAGAGCTGCGATGCGACGATCTGCATGAGCGCATTCACGCGCCGTATCGAGAGCGCGGAACCAACAGCATCAAAGTTCCTGAGACGTGATATCAGGCCGTGCAATTCGTGCAGCAACACCTTGAACCACAGCTCACTGGCCTGATGCACGATGATGAACAACAACTCATCGGGATGTTCAGGGTGCGATTGCGGGTGCTGCAGTGAAAGCAGTTTGTCGAGCTCAAGGTACGAGCCGTAATCGATCGTGTCGGATGCATCAGCCATGGCGCGTGTTCCTCCGGTCGCAGCGTTGGCGCATCAGGGCATCAGAACGATGAGACGTCGAGCGTCATGACGTCGGTGACGCGCATGGTCTCATCCGTGAGAAACGGTTCCCCGTATCGTGAACGGATGAGCGATCCGTAGTGCGCCGCCTGATGTGTGACGATGTCGTACAACGACTCGCCGTTGGGAAATACTTCGCCGGCTTGCGTGAGTCCGTCGAACTGCGATGCGTAGCAGCGGATCGCCGCCAGCTTGCGTTCAAACTGTTCGCTGATATCCACCACGAACGTTGGCTTGACCGGGTCTTCGCGGTACGTAAGCACCTGCAACAGCTTGAGCGGCCGGTGTTTGGGTACATCCGGAACGTAGCGTGCGATACCGGCCAGAAAACACGCATCGCGGGTGAGCTCGGAGGCGAGTCTGTGATCGGGGTGCCGGCTCTTTGATGCCGGTGAAATCACAATGCGTGGCCGCAACCTCCGGATCATGGCCACCAGCAGCTCGCGTGTATGCCGTGTGTTCTCGATACCGGCATCGGGCAGCGCAAGGTTTTCCCGCACATGCAGCCCCATCACTTCAGCCGCACGTTCGGCTTCTGCCGCCCGCAAATCGGCCGATCCACGGGTTCCCATCTCACCTTCCGTGAGATCGAGCACACCCACGCGGTAGCCGTCGTCTACCGCCTTGATGAGTGTTCCACCACAGGTGAGTTCTGCGTCGTCGCGATGCGCCGCAATGCAGAGCAGATCGAGCGCCGGCATCAGCTGCTGTGCGCCAGCCACGCCGCGACCTTCTGCGCGACTTGCTGACCACTGGCTATGCAATCGCCCACGCTCACGCCATGCCGGTAGTTGCCCGTGAGATACAACCCCGGGTTGCTCGCCTCGGTGGCGTCGGCGGCGCTTTTCACTTTGTCGTAGCCCACCGAATACTGCGGAATGCCGCGTGACCAGTACACATGCTTGGCAAACACCGGATCTCCGCGTACACCCAGCAAGTCGCGTAAGTCGGTACGCACCAGCTTGACCAGTTCGTCGGTGTGCGCACGGGCGATACCCGGCTGACGTCCACCACCCACGAACACGGTGATCGTTACGTGATCATCGGGGGCGCGATCGGGAAACAGCGTTGACGAAAACAGGGCTCCAAGAATGTTGCGCTTCTCCACGGCCGGTACCAGCACACCAAAGCCATCGAGTGGATGCGCCACATCACTGCGGCGGAATCCCAACGTGAGACACGATACCGGCGGATACTCCACCTGTTCGATGGGCAGTGCGTACTGACGAATCGCGGCCGGCAGCTCCATGGCTGTGAGCGCGTGCGCAGGCGCGGCAAGCACAATCGCGTTGACCGCGCGTGCCCGCTGCGCACCATCGTGCCCCGTTTCCACCACCCACCGCTCCTTCTCACGGTGCAGCAACCGCACCGGTGTGTTGAGCTTGAGCGTATTGGCGAGTGCCTGTGCCAGTGCATCGGTGAGTGACTGCAGGCCATCGCGGAACGAGATCAGTCGCGCGCTCACCGGCGCGGCACTGATCATTCTGGGATCGTGTTCGCCCGACGGCTGATTGTGCCCTTGATCACCGTGGTCACCCTGGTCACTCGCAAGCCGCGCTTCCTTGCGCGCGGCGATGGCAGCCTGTCGCGATTTCATGAGTCCGCGCGAGAGCGAACCATATTGCTTTTCCAGCGCATAGACACGCGGAAACGCGTGCAACATGGACAGCTGCTCAGGATCACTGGCAAAGATCGCCGCGACAAACGGATTCACCGCGTAGTCGAGCACTTCGGGACCCAGACGGCGGCGCACAAACGACGCGACACTCTCGTCTTCGGCATCGCGCACGCCACGCACCAGCGGCTCAAACAAGACGCGCAACTTGGCGCGCTTTGACAGCAGCGGCGTGCGCAGCATGGCCAGCGGCGTCATGGGGAAGGGCACCAGCTTGCCATTGCGCACGACGTAGCGCCGGTTGGCATCGGCGTTGGCCTCGACAACGTCATCGTCGAGGCCCAGCTGTTCGATAAGCGTTTCTACCGACGCCGAAGAGACAAACGAGTTAGGCCCGTGCTCCGCCAGAAATCCGTCGGCCAGCGATGTACCGATCGATCCACCGGCCTGACCGGTGGCCTCGTAGAGTGTGACCGGCACACCCTGCCGCTTGAGCTCGTAGGCTGCAACCAGTCCTGTGATTCCCGCACCGATCACCGCGACCGATCGCGGTTCCCCGCGTTCGATCTCGTACGGAGGCTGTGCCCCACGGCGATCGACGGTCGCACTCATGCTATGCGGGCCCGCCGTCGTCTGCGACCCACGACTGCGGGCGCAGCATGCCAAGCAACTCCGATTCGAAGGTGCCCGCTTCAAAGCGCGGGGCGTACTTCCAGCCGGCGAGCGGCGGCAAACTCATGAGCACACTTTCAATGCGCGCATTGGTCTGCAGGCCGAACATCGTGCCGCGGTCGTGCACGAGGTTGAACTCCACATACCGTCCACGACGCCACAGCTGGAAGTCGCGCTCGCGATCACCGTACTCCGTATCCCGGCGCCGGTCTACAAGCGGGCCGTACGCGTCGCGCAGTACGCGGCCGATGTCCGAGACAAACGCCTGCAGCTGGTCTACGTTCAGCCCATGTTCGTCGTCCGGACGTACATGATCAAAGAACACTCCACCCGCACCACGCGCTTCGTTTTCACGATGCACGTTTACGAAGTACTCGTCACACCACGCCTTGTAGCGATCGTAGAACGCCGCATGATGGCGGTCGCACACGTTCTTGAGCGTCTGGTGAAAGTGTACCACGTCTTCGCGAAACGGATAAAACGGCGTGAGATCAGTGCCGCCGCCAAACCACGCGTCGGTGATGTTGCCGTCCTGATCCATGAGCTCGAAGTAGCGCACGTTCAAGTGCACGGTAGGAATCATGGGACTGCGCGGATGCACAACCAGACTCACACCGGTGACAAAAAAATCAGTGCTGCCCTGCGCCGCACCGCGTCCGCCCAGCCGACGTGCGGCCAGCTCCGGCAACTCGCCCATGACCACGGAGCGATTGATACCGGCCTTTTCAAAGGTGGTGCCTTCAATGAGCACTCGGCTCACACCACCGCCACCACCGGGACGCTCCCAACGGTCTTCAATAAAAGTGCCGCCGCGATCAAGCCGACCGAACAGTGCGGTGAGCTCGTCGTGCAAGCCGGCAATCCAGCGCGTGGCTTCGGCTCGGCGCGATGACGCCTCAACGGTTGGCATGGCGCGAGCCGTGGCGTCTGCCGCGGAGGAAGTGGTGTTGCTCATGACACACCTGCCGCCGCCGGTTGCTCTTCATCGGCACTGTCTGACGCCGTAAACTCGTGATTCTGTACCGCCCGGACGAACGCCTTGGCATGTTCCGGCGATACATCCGGTAGAATGCCGTGGCCGAGATTGGCGATGTGTCCCACTGGTCCGAACGCATTGAGCATGGCGCGTGTGCGCTTTTCGATTTCGGCAATCGGTGCATACAGCGTGCACGGATCGAGATTGCCCTGTACGGCCACCGAGCGATTGCCGAGTTTGGCGCGCGCTGCAGTTGGCGTGATGTGCCAGTCCACGCCCACAGCATCGGCCTGCGTGGCGTCGGCGATTTCATCGAGCGCCCATGTTGCACCGGGCGCAAACGCGATCACCGGAACGCCGGCCGTGCGCGCAATCTTTGCCGCACGTGCGAGATAGGGCAGTGCAAACTCCCGGAAGTCCTGTGGGCCGAGCGCGCCCGCCCACGAATCAAACAGCTGAATGGCCTGTGCACCGGCTTCCACCTGCGCCACGCAATAGTGACCGACGGCGTCGGCCAGCTTGCCCAACAGCGCGTGCGCCACAGCGGGCTGCTCGAACAGCATGCGCTTGGCAACGGCAAACTGCTTGGTGCCTTTCCCCTCAACCATGTACGACGCCAGCGTCCACGGAGCGCCGGCAAATCCGATCAACGGGACACGACCATTCAGTTCACGCTTCACGAGCCGCAGCGCCTCGAGCACGTAGCCGAGGTCGGTGACCGGATCAATGGTGCGCAGAGCATCAACGGCGCTTCCGCTGCGAATCGGGGTGGGGAACTGTGGACCCACACCTTCGTCGAGCGTGAGATGACAGCCCATCGCTTCCGGCACCACCAGGATGTCCGAAAAAATGATCGCCGCATCGACGCCAATCAGATTGACGGGTTGCATCGTGACCTCGGCGGCAACCGACGGGGTGCGACACATGGTGAGGAAATCGGAGCCTTTGCGGATGGCGCGGTACTCCGGCATGTAGCGGCCGGCCTGTCGCATCATCCAGACAGGAGTGCGTTCCACAGGTTCGCGGCGCAAGGCACGGAGGAACAGATCGTTAACGAGCGGTACAGCGTCAGACATGGAGACTCGCAAGGGCGGGCAACGCGGCATCAGCGCGCAGCCCGCGACAGGTGGGGAGGGTCAGTTCAAACTTCAGCGGATACCGAAACGTATCGCTGGTCGCGCATTGGCGCAGTGACCGCCTGTTCGGCGCGTGCATTGGGACTTCGCCGGGCGTCCACGCGCTTGGCGGACGACCGCCGGGCCGGGGCCCGCAGATCGGACGGGCGTGCCGGCGCGAACATCTCGAGCAACATCATGGTGTGCTGGTCGAGCGGCTCGCCGCGCTGTACAGCCCGCCGCAGGGCGGCCATGGGACCGGCCAGCAGCTTGGCCACAATGCGCGTGGCGGTGCGTTCGGCGACCGCGTCGTCTTTGGAGGCAAAGGCCACTTCTCGGCGCGCCACTTCAGTGAGTGCGTCGGCCAGCGGACGAATCGCATCGCGCGCCGGACGGGCCGCGGCCCACTCCAGAAAATCGTCAACTTCTTCGTTGCAGATGCGTTCGGCGTGCGGCACCGCATTCCGGCGCTGCTCTTCGGCGGCCAGAATGGGCGTGTGCAACGTATCGAGGTCAACCAGGGCAACGCCCGGCAGCTCAAGCACCGCCGGCTCGATATTGCGCGGCAGGCTGAGATCCATGAGCAGCAGCGAATAGGCTGAGGTACCGCACGCTTCACGGGTGCGGCGCAGCGTGTCGGCCAGCAGAATCGGCTGTTCCGAGGCCGTCGCTACAATCACGATGTCGGCCATGGCCGCTTCGGCGTGCATGGTCTCCATGGGTGCCGCACGTCCGCCAATGATCTCGGCCAGTTCTTCAGCGCGCGCCATGGTGCGGTTCATGAGCACAATATCCTGAGCGCCCAGCTTGATGAGCTGACGCGCGGTGCGCTCGCCTGTCTTGCCGGCACCGACCACAAGGCAACGTGCGTTGGTGAGCGATCCGAAGCGCTGATGCGCAATGGACGCCGCTTCGGCACCAATCGAGTTGCGGCCGGCCAGCAGTGACGTTTCCGTCTGCACACGCTTGCCGGAACGCAGCGCCGTTTCAAACAGACGATGCAGCAGCGGACCCGTGGCGCCACTGTGGGCCGCACGCTTGTACGCAGCGCGCAGCTGTCCAAGAATCTGCCCGTCGCCCAGCACCGCTGATTCGAGTCCCGACGCTACACGCACCACGTGGCGCGCGGCATCGGCGCCGTAGCGGCGGGTGGCAGTGCGCAGCAGCTGATCACCATTCACCCGCGTGCGCATCCATCGGCGCGCCAGTGTCTGGATCGCCTTGTCTACCTCGTCAATGTCTTCGCTTTCAACCCACGCATAGAGTTCGGTGCGGTTGCACGTCGCAATAAGCGCGGCCTCCGTGACCACTTCACTCCGGGCTGTGCGATAGAGCTGCGTTAACCGCTCCTCGGACAGATGAAACTGTTCCCGGGTCGCGACGTCGGCACGGCGGAAGTCGACTGCGATCGAAATGAGCATGTGTTACGAAGGTTACGAGGAGTTTTGACGACGGTCAGGCTGTCGCCAGGCCGGTGAGGTGCGCCAGGTTCTTGAAAAAGATCCTGACGTGCGAAAGCGGCCTCGCCTTCACCAGGCGTTTGTTCATGTATCCATCAAACGTCAGTTCCTGCACATCACGATCGCGGCAAATCGCCACGAAACGCTCACGACGGTTGTCATTGTTGTACCAGAAGCGCTGCATGATGCCGAGCACACGGAATACCTGCCCGTGCTCCCACATGAAGCGCCGGCGTGCACTGCGCAAATGACGCGGGTTGCCGGTACGCAGCGTGGCCTCAACAGCGAGCCCGACGTAACGGCCACTCGTCATCGCGTAGTAGATGCCTTCACCACTGGCCGGTGCTACGGTGCCGGCGGCATCACCACCAACAATCACATCACGACCGTTGTCCCAACGCTTGAGCGGCTCAAGCGGAATGGGCGCACCTTCACGACGCAGCGTGTGCGCATCGGCCAGACCGGTGCTTTCGCGCAACTGGGCCACCGCGGAGCGCAGCTTGAAGCCCTGCTGCAGCGACCCGGTGCCAATGCTGGTGGTCTTGCCGTGCGGGAAAATCCAGGCGTAAAAGTCGGGCGACAACGGGCCCTGGTAATACACATCGCAACGCTTGGCCACAAACTCTTCGCTATCAACCGTGGGTGATTCCACAATCTCGTGATACGCGAAGACGTGCTTCATTTTGTCAGCGTTGGGGATGGCGGCTCGCGCCACACCCGACAGCGCTCCGTCGCAGCCGATCACCATGCGCGCACGCACCTGGCGCTCTTCGCCTGAGCGTGAGCGGCCAGCGGTGTACGTGATGCGCTGTACGCCGTCTTCATCGCGCTTCATGCCGGTAAAGGCACCAATGCGGCGCTCGGCGCCAGCAGACGCAGCGCGTGCACGCAGCCATTCGTCGAACACATCGCGATCTACCATGCCCACAAATCCCTTGCC
>JAABRT010000117.1 GCA_011390805.1 Gemmatimonas sp.
CAATGCGGATCTCGCCGTCTAGCGGATCGAGTCCGTTGAAAAAGTGGTTGGCGACTTCCACACCGATCACAACCACGCGCGCGCCTGCCCGCACCTCCTGCGAGGTAAAGGCACGTCCCTGGTCGATGGCAAAGTTCTTGATGTCGAAGTACGCGGCGTCGGTGGCCACCGCTTGCACCTGACGTGGCCGGGCAGCGGGACTGGTGGCGTACAGAAACGACTCGGTGACAACGGCGGAACTGACAAAATCCGGCAGCGCCGCACGGACCGCGTCCACATCAACCTGTGTGAGCGGCGGCCGGCGCAGCATGGCGCGGATGTCCTGTCCTCTCCCCTGCGGTCCGAAGTTGCCGAAGCGTCGCAGGGTGAAGGTATTGGAACCGATGAGTCGGCCGGCGAAGTCTTCTTCCACGTACTTGCCCATGCCTTCCACAATGGAGACAACGGCAATAAGAAACATGACGCCGATCATCACGCCCAGCAGCGTGAATCCGCTTTTCAGTTTCTGTACGCGTATTTGGTTGAACGCCAGTTTGACGGCTTCGAGAAAAGACACGCTGTGGGGCTATTCGTGACGCAGCGCCACCACCGGATCGAGGCGGGATGCGCGCAGGGCAGGCAGCATGCCAAAAAGCACGCCTGTAACCACGCTGGCCGCAAGTGCTGCCACCACCGCCAGCGGGGGCACTGATGCCGCGATCGGGCTGATGGTGCGAATAATGAGCGCGCCCAGCCAGCCACCCACCAGGCCGATGACCACGCCAATTCCGGTGAGCGTGATGGCTTCTACGAGAAACTGCCAGAGAATGGTGGCGCGCGTGGCGCCCAGCGCCTTTCGCACACCGATTTCACGCGTGCGCTCGGTTACGGAGATCATCATAATGGCCACCACACCAACACCGCCCACGAGCAGTCCCACGGCGGACAGTGCAATCATGACGAGGAAGAAGACTCCAAAGATGCTGTTGTACGTCTCAAACAGCTTGTCCTGCGTGATGATGGCAAACGACGACTCTTCGGCGGGTCGCTGTCCGCGCAGGCCGCGCAGCGTGGCGGTGACCTGATCGACCATGGCATCACGATCGATATCCTGACGCGGCTTGACTGCGAGGCCGGCGTTGTTGAGGCGTGCGCCCAGGTGGCGTACCGCCGACATCACGGGCATGACTGCTTTCGGGCGGTCACCACCGCTCAGGAATGATGCATTGTCCTTGTAGACACCGATCACACGAAAGGGCATGCCGTTGAGTTGGATGTCCTTTTCAAGCGGGTCTGTCTGATTGAAGAGCTTTTCGGCCATGTTGGTGTTGATTACTACAACACGTGCGGCGCTCTGCGCTTCTGCGGCCGTAAACGCACGGCCGGGAAAAATCTCCGGCACACTGAGCTCCGGCCACTCGGCGGAGTACGCTTCAACTGATGACGACGTGAGCCGTGTCCCTCGATACGTGACATCAGCGCTCCAGTCAATGCGCATGCCCACTGTACCGGCCTCGGGCAGTCGCTGCAGTGCTTCCCACTCGGCGATGCGAATGGGCGGGTTGGAACGCCAGGTGCAGGTGTCGCCGCTGCCGTCACAGGCTTCAAAGGAAATCGGATAACGCGAGACAAAGAATGTGGTTGGTCCGGCCGATTCAAACTCCTTGGCCACACTCATGTTGATGCCATGCACTGCGGCCGCAATGAGCACCACCACAAACACGCCAATGGCCACACCCATGATGGTGAGTGCCGCGCGTACGCGATTGTTGGTGATGGAGCTGACGGCGATTACTACGCCTTCGCGGATGGTAGAGAACATGCGGCTATTCCTGGCGCAGTGCGGTGATGGGGTCGAGCTTGGCAGCGCGACTGGCCGGATACACGCCGGAGACAATGCCCACACCCGCGCCTACGAGCACACCCAGTGCGACAGACCACGGGGCCACCACGGTGGGCAGCGGTGTGACCGTGCGCATGAGCAGCGCCAGCAGGACACCGAGGGCAACACCAGCCACGGCACCCACGGCGCCGAGCGTTGATGACTCAACGATGAACTGCGCGAGCACATCGCGACGTCGCGCGCCGAGCGCTTTGCGCAAGCCGATTTCAGACGTGCGTTCGGCCACGGCCACCAGCATGATGTTCATGATGACGATGGCGCCAACGACGAGTCCAAAGGCCGGTAACGCGACACCGGCGAGCACGAGATAGCCTTGCAGCTTGTTCCAGAACTCGAGGGCACTGTCGGCGGTTTGCAGTGAGAAATCGTCTTTTTGTGCCGGGCGCAGCTGGTGCTGCATGCGCATGACCTGGCGCACGTTCTCCATTGCTTCCGTCATTTCCGCTTCAGACGGCGATTGTACGATGACCGCGTCGATCATGCTCTGCTCTGTATTCAGGAGCCGGCGTGCGGGCGCCTGAAGCGGAACGTAGGCCACGTTGTCAAACGACATGCCAAATGCGCTGCCCTGAGATTCGGCAACGCCGACTACGGTGTAGGGCAGTCCGGCAATGCGCACTTCGCGATCAATCGGATTGAGATTCGGGAACAAACGTTCTACGACGTCGGGACCGATGATGACCACCGGAGTGCCCATCACGTATTCCTGCGGCGCGAAGAGACGGCCTTCCGTGACTTCGAGGGACTTGATGTCGAAAAACGCGCCTTCCACGCCGGTCACGCGTACGCTGCGCGGTCCGCCCCCGTAGCGTGACGACATGGAGAGCGACGCATCGGCGGTGACGGCGTAGCGCGTTCCAGCAGGCAGCACCTCGACGATGGCGGGTACTTCGTAGTCGCGCAGACGCTTGCGGCGCTGATACTCACGCCATGTTTCGGCGTCGGTGTCGCCCATGTTGATGTTGGGGCGATGGCGCACTTCAAAGCTGTTGATGGCAATGAGCTTGCCAACGAGATCGTCTTTGAGGTACACGCCCATGCCGTTGACAATGGAAACAACGGCAATGAGGAACATCACACCGATGCACACACCCATGAGCGTAAATGCGCTCTTGAGCTTTTGCGTGCGTATGGTATTGAGCGCGAGGCGAACAGCTTCAAGCGGGTTCACAGCGGGCAGGGAAGTGGACGGATGATGAACACCCGCCCGAGTGAACGGTCAGGCATGTGGATTAATCGTGCGCAACTTTTGTGGTGGCGTGCTGAATGCCCACGCGATCCACAAAGCGTTCGCGACGTTCGTCGCTTTCGACAATGCCATCGCGCAGCACAACAACGCGTCGTGCGTGCGCGGCGATATCAGGTTCGTGCGTGACCATGACAACGGTCTGCCCCTGACGGGAGAGCTCTTCGAACACGCGCATGATTTCCTGCGACGTGGTGGAGTCGAGATTACCCGTGGGTTCGTCGGCCAGCAGAATGGAGGGACGGTTTACGAGCGCGCGGGCAATGGCCACACGCTGACGCTGACCGCCTGACAACTCGTTGGGACGGTGATGCAGGCGCGGACCGAGCTGCACGGAGTCGAGCGCTTCGGTGGCGCGACGCTTGCGCTCGTCGGCGGGAATGCCGGCGTAAACAAGTGGCAGCTCCACGTTCTGCAACGCGGTTGCGCGCGGCAGCAGGTTGAATGTCTGAAAGACGAAGCCGATTTCCTTGTTGCGTACGCGGGCCAGCTGATCGTCGCTCATGGCAGACACGAGCATGCCGTTGAGCCAGTATTCACCGCCGTTGGGCGAGTCGAGGCAGCCGATGAGATTCATGAGCGTTGACTTGCCCGAACCTGACGGTCCCATGATGGCCACGTATTCGTTCTTGCGGATGGCCAGATCGACACCGCGCAGTGCGCGCACGATTTCGCCACCCATGTCGTATTCACGCTTGAGACCGCGCGCGACAATGACCCAATCCTGATCGGGTGTGGCGCCGGGCGTGGCAACAACCGCCTGGCGTTCACCCGTGGTGCTGATTCCGATATCGTCGATCGTATTGCTCACGATTTGCCCTGCGGCTTGGCGTCTGTGGGGGTTGGTGCGGTGCGCACCAGCGCGCCATCCGTAAGGTCGCGAATGGCCTGATACGTTCCGGCGACGATGTTTTCGCCGGCCGAAATCCCGGAGAGCACCTCAAAGTGCCGCTCGCCCGCGATCCCTACTTTTACGGGGCGGAAGGTGACTTTGTTGTCGGTGCCCACCACAAACACTCCCTCAACATCGGTGCGGCCGATTTGCGGCGCTGATGTACCACGGCCTACAGTGACCGCTGAATCTTCGGTCTTGAGCGCTTCGTTTTCGCGCACGGTGAGCGCAATAATCGGGATCGACAACACTGCACGCCGTGTGTCGGTGATGATCTTGGCGGTGGCCGAAAAATCGGGGCGCGTATCAACGGGTGGGTTGATGAGCTCAATGCGCACTTCAAAATCCACCGCCTGATCAGCCGAAGCCGCGCCACCGGACGCTGCTGCTACCGAGCTGTTGGAGATTTCTACCACACGACCGTAAAAGGTGGTGTCCATGAAGGCATCAATCTGCACCACGGCGGAGTCACCGACTTTCACGCGCGATACATCGGTTTCGTCTACTCGCACCGTGGTTTCGAGCACACTCATGTCGGCGATGGTGAGCAGTGTGGCGTCAGCGCGGTTGAGGTTGCCCATGATCGCGATTTCCCCTTCCTCCACTGCCAGCCTGGTGATCTTGCCGGTCATGGGTGCCACAATGCGGGTGCGCGTGAGCGATTGGCGCGCATCGCGCAGGGTGGCTTGCGCCTGCTCTACAGAGAAACGCGCGGCTTCGAGCTGTGCAGCGGTGACTTCCTGCTGCGTTTTCGCCTGCTCCACCTGTTCTACCGATATCAGATCGGGCGTGCTGGTCTGGATCTGGCGCAGCCGGTCATAGTTGCGTGTGGCCTGAATGCTGTTGGCGCGCGCCTGCGCTTCCTGTGCACGGGCTGACGCGAGTCCGGCTTCGGCGCGCTGCACCGCGGCCGCGGGCTGCTCGGGATCGATTTGCAGCAGGAACTGACCGCGCTCCACAACGTCGCCTTCCTTGACAGCCAGCGTCACAATGCGGCCGGTCACATCGGCGCTGACATCAACCTTGGTGCGCGGCTCGATTTTACCGCTGGCCGTTACCGACGCAACAAGGTCGCGCTCTTCGACCGCTTCAATACGAACTTCGGTGGATTGCGGGCCGCTGCGTTTGGCACCGACATATGCCAGCCCTGCCAGGCCAGCCACGACGACCACACCAATTCCAATCTTGACGCCTTTGGTCATTACACGAATCCCGGGTTAACGAAGTGGACGTCCAACGGCCGCTTCGAGCTGCGCAAACGCGCGCTGAAAGTCATAAATCGAGTTGATGCGATCGTTCTCTGCACGTTCAAAGTCGGTGCGTGCCTGAATCAGTTCTACCAGATTGATGGCACCCGCCCGATACCGCTCCTCGGCCAGCAACAGTGCACTGCGCGCGGTGCGCGAGTTTTCTTCCTGCAAGTCAACCGCCTGCTTGTTGGCCGTGAGCGTGAGGTAGGCCGACGTGACTTCGGTTTGAATGCGCAGCTCTTCGGCGCGCAACGTATTGTCGGCGTTGCGACGCTGCACGATGGCGTTCTCGACGTTGCTCTCGCGCTGGAACCCGTTGAAGATGGGTAACGAGAGAGAGGCGTTCAGACTGTACGGCGTACGCGTGAGTCCGAAGGGAAAGTTGGCCTGTTCATCGCGAATGGCCTGTTCAGCTTCTGGCGTAAAAGAAATGTTGGCGCAGTTGGCGAGATTGTTGGGCAACCCGACGGCGGCGCGCACTTCTTCAGAGCGGATACAGCTGGCGCGTGCGGAGAGCGCGCCGGCCTGTTGCTGTTCGATGAGTGCATTGGTGTTGGTAAAGCGCTGCGAGAACCCCGACACGCCGGTGGAGAGACTGAGCGTGGGGAAGTACGCGCTGCGTGCCACCGAGACACCCCGGTCGGCCTGCACACGACGCAGCCGCGCGGCTTCAACCGTAGGATTGGCGCGACGGGCCTGATCGAGCAGTGCTTCGACGCTGATATCGGGCAGTACAACCTCGAGCGGTCCAACAAGCTGCGTACCGGCCGACGGGGCCACACCCATAAGCTGAAACAGACGCAGCAGTTCAATCTGCGCGGTGTTCTGTGCGTTGAGTGAGGCCACGCGCTGCTGTCCGTTGGCTACCTCGGCGCGCTGCACGTCGAGCTGTGTGCCGGACCCGACGGTAAGACGGGCGCGTGCGAGCTCAAGCTGGGCGCGCGTGGTGGCCAGCAGCGTGTCCTGCAGTGTGGCGCGGGCAGTGGCCTGCCGGGCAGTGATGAACTGCGAGGTGACCTGCTGACGCAGCGCAACATCGGCGGCAATGATGTCAGCTTCAACGGCGTTGGCATTGGCCTTTTGTGCGCGCAGCTGATTGAGCGCGCCCATGGACAGCTGCATGCTGGCGTTGAGGTTGCCGTTGGTGTTGAGCTGATCGTTGGTGGAACCGAAGCCCTGGCCACCAAAAAACTCCTGTCGGCCTTCGCGCCAGCCGCCGGAGAAGCTTGAGCTCACACTGGGCAGAAACGCACCGTACGCGTTGCGTACCTGCAAGTCGGCGCCGCGCTGGTTGTTTTGCGTAGTGCGGAAGGCGGGATTGTTCTGGCGAGCCGCGTTCAGCGCCTGTTCGAGCGTGAGCGTGGGACCCTGCGAGGGGACGGGGGCGTCTTGCGCGGCGAGAGCCGGTATCGTGCCGAAGCACGCAAGCACGAGCAGCAGTGTTCGCATGGAAGAATCGGGGATGAATGAGAAGAACATGCGGTCGTACGGGCGGCGTGCTCACCGTGTTTCAACCGCACGCGGATTTGATGATGCCGGCGTACTAATACCTCGGCACGTCGTCCCTGACGGCTTCGAGACCGAGCGAGGGAATGAGCACGCGAAGGATGCGGCCGTCGGCATCGGTCCATATGACACGCGCATTGCGCGGATCGTCGACGGCCCAGCGACTGGCCGACAGGCGCACGCCGGCCACGACCACCATATCGGTGGCCGACTCAAGCGTTACGCGGATGGAGCGCTCACTGTTGTCCATGGGTGCGAGCGCCGAGCGTGGCTCGTTAATGAGGCGATCGGGGCCAAGCCACAGTACGGCGGCCTGATGAAACGACTGGTCTTCCAAGACCAGCGTGCCGTCGGGCAGCAAGTACTCCCGCGCCGCCTCGCCGCGATCGGTGCGGGCCAGGGTGGCAAAGCGTCCGCGTACGCGCTGCCCGCCGAGTTTGAGCACCACCGCCGTACCCTCACGCACCTCAGCGGAATAGCGCATGGGTGTGCCAG
Organism: Gemmatimonas sp.; assembly: GCA_011390805.1. Lineage (GTDB taxonomy): Bacteria > Gemmatimonadota > Gemmatimonadetes > Gemmatimonadales > Gemmatimonadaceae > JAABRT01. Next base: position 7,272 of record JAABRT010000117.1, read on the forward strand.
CCGAGTCGATTTCGAGGCGCGTGGCCAGCCGGCGTTCCCCGATGGCCGACTCCGCGCGCAACTCAAACTCAATACCATCGGGCGACGAGACGCGGCGCAAGCTGAACTGTTCGCGGCCCACGCGGGACCCGTCGCGCAGGATGGTGAAGCTGCCGACGTCGGGGGTGGCCAGGGTGAGGCAGGCGAGGAGGAGGAGCAGGGGCATTGGTGCAATGTAGGGGGTTGGGGGGTTTTTTATACGGCCGTTGGACTGCGTTTTCGGTGGGGGTGGGCGGTGGGCTGTGGGCGGTTTGCAAAAACCGTGTACTGTGCACCGTTTACCTCCACCCAGAACGCGGTCACACGGCTGTTAAGACGGGGAACCGTTCACCGTTTACCCGCACCGACAACGCGGTCACACGGCTGTTAAGACGGGGAACCGTCAACCGTTT
>JAABRT010000011.1 GCA_011390805.1 Gemmatimonas sp.
CTTGGCTGGCGAGTATCAAGCGCCGTGATCAATGCAAAAGGGTGCCTGCGCAGTGGCTTCTGCGGCATCGGGTGTCGATACGACGCCAAGCAGGGCACACTGGTAACCTATGTCCCGCGCGCGTTAGCTCACGACGCCACCCTCTATGCCGATGCACAGGCGGAACGCATTGAGTTGCGTGAACGGGATACGGGACAGCGGCAGGCGCCCATGAAGCGGGTGCACGTGCAGCTGCGGGACCGGGTGACCGGTGCGGCGCGGCACAAGCTGCTGATCGATGCCCCGTTGGTGATTGTTGCCGGAGGGGCCGTTGAGACTCCGGTGCTGTTGCAGCGCTCCGGTTTAGCGGACGGTCCTGTCGGCCAATATCTGCGCCTGCATCCCACGACCGCCACGGTTGGTGTATTCGAGCGCGACATTGTGGGGAGCGCCGGCGTGCCGCTGTCTGCCATGTGCAGTGAACACCTGCAGTGGCAGGACACCAACTACGGATTCTGGCTGGAGTGTCCACCGTTTCTTCCGGCATTGGGAGCGGTCGCCGCACCGGGTTTTGGTGTAGCGCATGCGAATCTCATGCGACGGTTCCGTCGTCTGAGCAGTGTTATTGCGCTTACGCGCGACGGCGCCGACATCAACGCCTCCAGTGGCAATGTCTCGGTCAACCGCCATGGCCGCATCTCCATCAAGTACGCGCTGACTCCGTCTGATGCGCAGCGAGTACAGGCGTCAATCGAAGCGGCGGCACGGCTTCAGCTCGCCGCCGGCGCACAGGAAGTGCACACGTTGCATACCGAGCCAATGATCGTGCGACACGAACGCGATCTGCCAGCGGTGCGTCGTGCTGCGGTTCACGCCAACCGCGTGGGGCTTTTCAGCGCGCATGTCAATGGGACCTGCCGTATGGGCACCAACCCTCGTACTGCGGCCACCACCCCCGACGCTGAGCGTTTTGGTGTGCGCGGTCTCTACATCGCCGATGGCTCACTGCTGCCAACGGCGCTGGGCGTTAATCCCCAGGCAACGATTATGGCACTCGCTACCCTGATGTCCGAACGCATTGCAGTTCAATACGGTCCCTCACTATCCAGGCAAGGAGCTCTCGCATGACCAAAAAGTCGGACAGCAGCAAACATCGCGAGAAGACGGAGCGCAAGCGACGTCGAGCCGTCGATGCGTACGCCCGGCTGCAGCGTGCGGCAACATTGACTGCGTCGGCGGCCGACGCGGCGCTGTCGCCATTTGCCTTGTCGGCCAGTCAGCTCGGCGTTCTGGAGACGCTGCAAGCGCGCGGTCCGCTGCATCAGCAGGAGTTGGCACGCACGCTTGGTCGCAGCAAAGCACAGATGACAGCCATCATTGATGCACTTGAGAAACGCGGTGCGGCGAGCCGGGAGCGACATGCGACGGACCGTCGCTTCACCACGGTGCACCTTACGGAAGAGGGCGTACGGCTGCTCAACGAAGCGAGCCCGGTGCGCGAGGCCGCCGTCGTGGCGTTGATGAGTACGCTCTCCGGTGATCAGCGCACACGGTTGGCGCGCCTGTGTCGCCGGATCATCAGGTCGCTGGCGCCGGAAGAAGCTGATCGGGACGACGAGGATGGGTCGGGAGAGGACGGATCGGACGACGCGTCAGATGATGGGACTGACGAAGGATCGGACGACGGGTCCGACGGTGAAGGTGAAGACACCGATGATGATGTGAACACCGCCGACGCGGGCAACGCAGACGAGGCGGTTGCGCAGTAACTTTCCGGCATGACCGGACGACATCATCTCTTCATCCCAGGACCCACCAACGTTCCCGACCGATTGCTGCGCGCGATGCATCGCGCACAGGAAGATCATCGGTCGGCGACGTTCCCCGCACTCACCCGCAGCATTCTCGGACGGCTGCCCGCGATCGTTGGCAGCACGGCGGCCACGCCGTTCGTGTTTCCGGCGTCGGGCAGTGCGATGTGGGAAGCTGCGCTCGTGAATACGCTCAATCCCGGGGCGCGCCTGCTGGCGGTGCGCTTTGGACAGTTTTCACATCTCTTTATCCAGACCGCGCGCAATCTCGGCTATCACGTTGACGTGATTGAGGTGCCCTGGGGTGAGGGGGCGTCGCCGGAGCTGATTGAAGCAGCGCTGCGTGAAGACACCGAACGCAACATCGAAGGTGTTCTGCTGGTGCACAACGAAACGGCGACTGGTGTCACCAGTGATGTCGCGGCGGTACGCGCTGCCATGGATCGCGAGGATCACCCGGCACTGCTGTTTGTTGATGGTGTGAGTTCGATTGCCAGTCTTGCCTTTGCCATGGATGCGTGGCGCGTGGACTGTGCCATTACCGGATCGCAGAAGGGGTTCATGCTGCCGGCCGGACTGGGCATTCTCTACTGCAGTCCGCGTGTCATGCAGCGCCTGGATTCGGTGACAACACCGCGCGCCTACTTTGACCTGCGTCCCATGCGCGCCAACAACGAGCAAGGGTTTTTCCCGTCTACGCCGGCGCTTTCCCTTTTGTGGGGACTGGATGAAGCGCTCACCATGTTGCTCGACGAAGGAATGGAGCAGGTGGTGGCACGTCATGCGCGACTGGCCGAAGGGGTGAGACGCGCGGTGCACGCGTGGGGGCTGTCGCTGTGCGCCACACGCAAGGAGTGGTACAGCAATACGGTGTCAGCCGTGGTCGTGCCCGAGGGGGCCGACGCACGTGCAGTGATTCAGGTGGCGTTTGACCGCTGGAATCTTGCGCTGGGATCCGGACTCACGCAGTTGGCGGGGAAAGTGTTCCGTATCGGACACATGGGAGACGTGAACGAACTCATGCTGGCCGGCGCACTCACAGGCGTTGAGTTGGCGTTGCAGGACAGCGGTGTGGCAGTGACACCGGGAAGCGGCGTAGCGGCGGCGAGCAGTTGGTGGCGCGAGACAACACCGCGTCAACTCACGTGATCATGTCGCGTCCTGTCGTGGTGGTCACGCGGCGACTGCCGGAAGCAATCGAGCAGGAGCTGGCGGAACGTTTCGATGTGCGTTTGAACAGAAACGACACGCCGCTGTCACCGGTGGCGCTGGCTGAGGCCATGAAGTCGGCCGATGCACTGCTCTGCACCGTGACCGACCGCATTACGGCGCAGCATTTTTCCGTTCCCGGACGCAGGGCACGCGTGCTGGCCAACTTTGGTGTTGGGGTGAACCACATCGATCTTGATGCTGCCCGGGCGGCTGGTGTCATGGTGACGAACACACCGGATGTGCTCACCGATGACACAGCCGACGTCGCGATAGGGCTGATGCTCATGACGATGCGTCGACTGAGCGAAGGTGAACGGCATGCGCGTACCGGTGCCTGGTCGGGGTGGCGTCCCACGCACATGCTGGGGCGCTCTCTCACAGGTAAGCGGCTGGGCATCGTGGGCTATGGCCGCATCGGCCGGGCCGTGGCGCGCCGCGCCGCCAGCGCGTTCGGCATGCAGGTGCAGTGGTGGGCCCCTCGCGAGCCAACCATACACGATGAGGCGACGGCCGGTCCTGCCAATGCACAGCGTGCGCAGTCATTCGAAGAACTGCTGCGCTCGTCTGATGTGGTCTCGCTGCATTGTCCGGCAACACCGGAAACGTATCACCTCATGAACGAGCACACGATGTCGCTCATGCTGCCGGACGCGGTGCTCATCAACACGTCACGCGGCAATGTGATTGACGAGCATGCGTTGGTGCATGTGCTGCGCGAACGCATCATCGGTGGTGCCGGGCTTGACGTCTATGAGTTTGAGCCAACGGTGTTGCCCGACCTGCGTGATTTCGAAACGGTCGTGCTGCTTCCTCATCTGGGCAGCGCAACGGTAGAAACACGTCATGCCATGGGGCGTCGTGCGATGCACAATCTGGAGCTGGCGCTGGCTGGTGAGGCGCCACCAGACCGGGTTGCATGATGCGACGTATACGGTGCGCGCCCACCGCTAACGCGGTGGGTGCGGTGAAGACTGTAATCGGGGCCCGAATGGTGCGTGCGCATGAGCAGTGAAGCCATTGCACAGCCCTCGGCAGTGGGCGGGTTGGTACACTACGCCGGCATCAACTCCCGTTATCTCGAGCAGCCGCACGATGTCGTGGTGTGCACGCCACCTGGTTACGACCGCGATACATCGTTGCACTATCCGGTGGTGTACCTGCACGACGGGCAGAATGTCTTTGATGAGTACCCGATGGCTCCCTTTGGCGTGCAGTGGGGCATTGACACCACGGCGCGCGCGCTGATGCATGCAGGAGCGATTCAGCCGCTGATTCTGGTGGCAATCGGCAACGCCGGTCGCGAACGCATTGATGAGTATACGCCCACGCGTGACGCCGGACATGATGCGGGAGGGCTGGCGGATCGCTACGGACAAATGGTGGCGTATGAACTGAAACCGTTTATCGATCGCACCTTTCGCACCAAGCGCGGCGCGCGCGACACTGCCATGATCGGAAGCTCACTGGGTGGGCTGCTCACGTTGCATCTGGGGCTCACGCACCCCGCGGTCTTCGGCAAGCTCGCCCTGATGTCGCCGTCTGTATGGTGGGATGACCGATGGATTGTGCGGCAGTTGGTAACGGCGGTAGGCGGACGTCCGGACCTGACGATCTGGCTGGATGTCGGGTCGCTCGAGAAACGGATGCTGCGCGGTGCACGTTTGCTCTGTCGGGTCTTGCAGCGCCGTGGTTGGCGTCTGGGTGAAGATCTGGAGTACGTAGAGGTTGAGCACGCGCTGCATGACGAACGATCCTGGGGAAGACGCATCGGCAGCGTGTTGCGCTTCCTGTTTCCGACATAGCGGGGCGAGGTTTGAAAATGGCCGTGAAAAAGACAGCGGTGACAAAAAAGCGTGCGCGTGCAGTGCTGGCACCCGACGAGTTCACCGGCTTCCGTCCGGCCGCGCTCACCTTCCTGCGCGCCCTTGCCCGCAACAATCGCAAGGAATGGTTTGAAGCGAATCGTGAGCGCTACGAAGATGAGATCAAGCGTCCGCTGCTTGCGCTCATCGAAGAGGTGGACGTTCGCCTCGCGTCTGTGGCACCCGAAATCGTGGGCACCCGCAAGTCGCTGTTTCGTATTCATCGCGATGTGCGGTTCAGCAAAGACAAGCGGCCGTACAAGACACACGCCGCCTGCTGGTTTTATCACCGGGATGCGGGACGTGCAGTGGGTGGCAATGCAGTGCAGGGAGGCGCCGGATTCTATTTTCACTTTGCTCCGGGCGATGTATTCACCGGAGGCGGCGTCTGGATGCCGCCGCGCCCCGCGCTGCTGCGCATCAGGGATGCAATCGCAGAGGCACCGGAGGTGTTTACCGACATTGTGACCGCGCGTGCATTCAAGCGCCGCTTTGGCGGACTTGAGCAGGAGCACATGCTGCAGCGCATGCCGCGCGGCTTCGCGCCCGATCACCCGGCAGGTGATTGGTTGCGCTACCAGTCCTTCACAGCCGGCCGCGCGCTCACCGAATCAGATCTCGGGTCACGGAAACTGATTGACCTGATGGTCAAGGATTTCGAAGTGATGCTGCCGTTTGTGCGATGGATAAACAGTGTGAGCGGTCTGCCCGAAGCAACAGCGCGCTAGATCAAAGCGATCAGCGCGTCGCCGGCGCCGCGTTACCTCGTGACTGGCCCGGCGCTGCACGAAGCCGATGAAAGTATACGTCTTCGAGATCGGGTTCGACCGGTTCGAAACCATCGCCCGGCGCGGTCTCGCTGAAAATGTGTACCAGACTCTGTCCGGCCGACAGGCGCATTGACAACACGTTGTACTGCGCCTGTATGGCCTGGGTATGCTTTCGTGGCACCCGCTTACGCCAAATGCGCCCGCGCACATCGTCGAGCACGCGTGCCGGCGTGCCGTGCAGCACCACCGTGCCCCCGTTAATGATGGCGATCTCAGAACAGATGTCGCGCACGTCTTCCACAATGTGTGTAGACAGGATCACCACCACGTCTTCCCCCACGTCGGCCAGCAGATTCAGGAAGCGGTTGCGTTCCTGGGGATCAAGGCCGGCGGTTGGTTCATCGACAATGAGCAGCGACGGATTGCCGGAGAGGGCAATGGCAATGCCCAGCCGCTGGCGCATACCGCCGGAGAAACCGCTCACGGGGTTGTGTCGCACCTCGTAGAGATTGACCTGCTCCAGCAGTCGATGCACAAGTTCACGGCGCACCGCCGCGTTGGTGACACCTTTCAACAGTGCAAAGTGATCGAGTATGGCGTCGGCCGGCATGCTCGGATAGAGTCCGAACTCCTGGGGCAGATAGCCGAGCATGGCGCGTAACCTGGCCGGCTCGCTCAGCACATCAATGCCGCGAAAGCTGATCTTCCCGCTGTCAGGGCGCTGCAGCGTAGCGATGGTGCGCATAAGCGTGGACTTGCCGGCGCCATTGGGCCCGAGCAAGCCGAACAGCCCGGGAGGCACGGTAAGCGACAGATCGCGTAGCGCCTGCACACCGTTGGCGTAGGTTTTTGACAACTGCTCAATCACCAGTGACACGCCGGTCTCCGCTGTGTTCTGCTGTGTTCTGCAGTGTTCTGCTGTTGGACGCTGTACAGCGGTTTACACTTCGTCTGTATGCGCTATAAGCTAGTGATGTTTGATTTCGATGGAACGCTGGCCAACACGTTTCCCCTCTTTTGTGAGCTCTGCGCCGAGATCACGGAACGCTTCGGGTTGCGCCGTATTGCACCGCACGAAGTGGAAACGCTGCGTGGTCTGAACACGTCGGCGATTCTCGCCTCACTGGGTGTGTCGCGCTGGCAGTTGCCGGCCATCATGCAACACGCCCGCGCGCGCATGGCCGAGCAGTCACATGGTATCGCGCTGTTTGACGGTATGTCTGTTCTGCTTGACGACCTCGCCAACAACGGGATTCGGCTGGCAGTGGTGAGTTCCAATCAGGAGTCTACTGTGCGTGCGGTACTCGGTGATGAGCTCGCATCCCGGGTAAAACACTTCGCGTGCGGTATCGGACTGTTCGGGAAAGCGCGCAAGGTGCGCAGTGTGGTGCGTGATGCACTGCCTGAAACGCGCAACGCATCAGAGCTGGCGGCATTGGTAGGCGACGAGGGACGCGATATCGAGGCGGCGCACAAAGCCGGCGTGACGCCAATCGCTGTGACGTGGGGATACGCAACGGCAGATGCGCTGCGCAATGCCGAAGTGAGATGCAACACAGTGCACGAGCTGCGTGCTGCGCTTCTGTACTGACCACGGGCTAACTGCTTTCACCACAGAGGCACGGAGACGCGGAGAAACTGCAACGGATTCTGGGGTGGTCCGTTGCAGTTCCACCCATCAAATCGCCTTCGGCCAGATGTGATCCCGGCGGCACTGCATGCGGTTCTCCGTGTCTCTGTGGCTCTGTGGTACGCCGTTGCCGCACTGTGCGGCACGTGTTTAGTCGGCGAGCTGCGCGCAGTACGTTGCAATATCGATGTTGGCACCGCATACAATCACGCCCACACGTTGTCCATCAAGCCGCTCGCGCAACGGATACATGAGCGCCGCCAGCGATGCTGCGCCCGCCGGTTCGACCACCAGTTTGGCCGAGTGAAAGAGCAGGCGCATCGCGGCACGAATCTGTGCGTCACTCACCAGCACGACATCATCCACAAAGGCACGATTCAGCGCGTAGGAATACGGTTCGGCGCGCGGTGCGCCGAGCGAGTCGGCTATGGTACGGACCGCATCAATTGATTGCGGTGCACCGGCACTGAAGCTGCGCGCCATGGTGTCGGCACCCTCAGGTTCCACCACAAAAACCGCTGTCGCGGGTGACATCTGTTTCACTGCACAGGCAACGCCACCTGAGAGGCCACCACCACCACTGGCAATGATCACCGCGTCCAGCGCAGACCGCGCGTCGGCCACCTGCTGCATGAACTCGAGCCCGACCGTGGCCGTGCCGAGCGCTGTTTTTGGACCTTCGTACGGATGCACGAATGTGCGCCCCTCACTTGCTTCAATAACACGGACGCGCGCAAACGCCTCGGCAATGTTGTCTACCAACTCCACAGTGGCACCCAGTTCTCGGCATAGCTGCACGCGAAAGGCGTTGGCGGTGCGCGGCATGACAACGTGCGCGGTGGTACCAAGCAGGCGCGCTGAATAGGCCAACGAAATCGCGTGATTACCGGCCGACACACCCGTGACGCCGCGTGCGAGCGTTGCGGCATCGAGATCGAGCATCACGGTGAGCGCGCCACGCGGCTTGAAGCTTCCGGTGTGCTGAAACAGCTCTTCCTTGAGCCAGATCTGCGTGCCCGCTCCTGCCGCGGCAGCGACGGCATCGTCTGCTAACCGCCGCACCGGAGTGGTAAGGATGCGATCACCCAATCGCAGCCGATTGGCGGCGATCTGATCGATTGAGGGGAAGTCGGCGGTTGAGAGCGTTTCGGTGGCTGAAGGCATATCGTCGAATGTGCGCGAAACGCACGCCCGAAGCCATACGCGGAGGTCGAGGGGGCACACCGCACTGAAGGCGCATACGAGTGATCAGGTACCGGAAGCCCCCGAAACCTTGCGAGCGGGCGCCCGTACGCTTTTGATACGGGCAAAGCTGCACCCACCCTCGATCTCCGGTACGCGCACATGATGGTTCAGCAAAACGCGCCGGCGGCTCCGGACCAGCCGCCAGCCGACCCACCGGCGGCCGCACCTGCGTCGCCTGATCTCTCGCAAGTGGGCGACAACAATGTGTTCATTCCGGGGGCGCAGTCGCCGCAGCGGCTGCTCGACGCGGCCAAGTCTCAACAGGCGGAATTGCTGCGCCAACTGCGCGGTCTGGAGGGCCGCCGCGAAGATGTGCTCGACGAGATCAACAGCTCCGGGACACCGGAAGCGGCACTTCCCGGCTTGCAGGCGAGACTGGCTGAGCTTGACGCGCGCATCAGTGCACTCGACGCGCAGGTGGCCGAGGCCGATGCGCTCGTTGTGCAGCGCACCGCCGTTCCGGGCGCGGTACCGCCCAGAAACGAGAATGTGTCAAACGGCCCTCCCGACGGGCTGATTGCCATCCCGATCGTCTTCACGATTTTTGTACTCTTTCCACTCGCCATCGGCTACGCACGCCGTTTGTGGAAACGCGGCGCAACCGTAATCGCTCCGGTACCTGCGGAAGTACGCAACCGGCTGGATCAGATGGGGGACGCCGTGGAATCGATGGCGCTGGAAGTAGAACGCATCGGCGAAGGACAGCGTTTTCTCACGCGCGTAATGACCGAAAACCGGCGTGAACTCGGCGCCGGTGCCATGCAGCCCGTGGCTGTACCTCAGAGCGCCGAAGCACCGCCGGTGCCACGGGAACGCGAAGGGAACTGGCGCTAGCGACGCTGCCTGGCCAGCTCCGCCTCCGCGGCCAGCGAGCCGAACGCCGCCCATTGTCCACCGTCAACAATGCGGGTCCACAGCGCGCGTGCCTCATCCTGACGTCCGTTGAGCAAATGCCACATTGACACGCCAAACGCTGTTGTACTGTTGGCCACATCCATCTGGCCTGCCGGTGTCGGCGGCATCACCTCGGTTACGTCGATATCGCCTTTGTACAGACGAAGCAGGTCCAGATAACCATCGTTTTCAAGCAGTGTGAGCGTATCGGAGGCAAAGGCGATCGAAGATGCTGCGTCGGCGTCGCGGTTGAGTCGGCGAAGCGTGAGATAGCGCCAATAAGCGGTCGCCACCTGCAAATCAGGGTTCTGAGAGACCTTGAGGCACTCATCGTAGGCCGCCAGCGCTGCCGCGAAGTCGCCGCGCAGAAAATGCGCCAACCCCAGGTGATACCAGATATTGAACTGCGTGGTGCTGAGCGGAATGTTGGCCGCATTGGGTGCGCCGTCTGGCTCGATCTCATCGGTGCGACCACGCTCCAGATCGGCGGCTTTGGTAAAGTCGGCAATGGCCGGCTCGATATCGCGCAGCGTGAGAAAGCGGTGACCGCGATGGCGGAAAAACCGTGCGTCCTCCGGATGCGCCTGTACGCCCCTCGTGAAGGTGGCCACGGCTTCCCGGTACCGTCCCAGATAGGCCAGACGCCGACCGAGCCAGATCAGCGAATCGGCGTTGTCGGGCGCGGCCGCCACGCCTGCGCGTGCGGCCGCGAGGTCAGCCTCGAGCCGCTCCCGTGCTTCGTCGCTGAGCGTGGGTCGCCACAGCGTATCGCCCAGCAGCGAGATCCCCTCCATGCGCTCGGGCACCATGGGGTCATTCACCATTGGCGCGATGCCCACGCCCGTGTCCGTTCCTACGCCGATATCACGTGCGGTAAGCTCGTCCGTATTGGACTGCCGGCTGCACGCTATCGCGACAGTGGCTGCGAGCACGATCAGGAATGTGGGTCGAATCATGGGATGGTTCATGCAGGTGGAATAGCGCCAACGGGTACGATTGACAAGATTGCGTCCGATACTTGAATGGCAAGCGTCAGTTGCGTGCTTGTCACCAAACCTCCTGATATGTCAAAGTCGCTCAAGCTTACGCTGGATATCGTCATTGGCGCTGCGGTGCCGATTGTCATCCTCAAGTACGGGACTGCGCCGCTGGGCGTGTTGCCCGCGTACTTGCTGGCCGGCCTGGTGCCGGTAGCGTGGGTTCTGCTCGACCTGTTCGCCTTTACGCGTCGTTTCAACTTCATTTCCGCGTACGGCGGATGGTCGGCGGTGATGCGCGGTGCGCTGGCCTTCTGGTTTGTGGACGGAGCGCTCTTTGCCTTCAAGGACAGCGCCAGCTACCTGTTTGCCGTGATCGTGTTTGGCGGATCGCTCTTCATGGCGGCACCGATCACGCGTGCGATTGCCCTGCAGGGACTTGCGCCTGACACCCCCGAGCGGCGCGCCTGGACCGATCGCTTGCTCAACGAACCGCGCGTGAAGCGGGCGTTGTGGAAATCAGCGGCGCTCATTGGCGGTACGAATCTGGTGTTTGGCATCGCCAACTTCTTCATCAACTGGATGCTCGTACGCGAGTCGTTCGGCACGGCGGCGTTCAACAATCAGGTCGCCAATGTGAATGCGATCACCCGTGTGGTGCTGGTGTTGCCCGACATGATCGCGCTCTTCTGGGCGTTCCGCATGATGTACAAGGCGATTTACGCCGAGTTGCCGTCGGCGGAGCAAGTGGATCATCGCCGCGGTGACTTCTGGGTGTTGGTGCAGCGGCGGGAAAATGCGCTGGCTATCGGCCGGTCAGGAGAGCAGGACGATCAAGAGCCGCTCAGTCATCCAGCGCTGCCCGTACGGTGCGCAACAGCGTAGCCGCGTCGAACGGTTTGTTGATGAAGTAGCGGAGGGCAGTGCGCGCGTCGGCCGATGCGGCATCGGCCTGACCCAGGCCGCTTGTTCCGATAATCCGTACATCGGCATCGAGACTGCGCAATACCGCGGTGGCCGCCCGACCGTCCAGTCGTGGCATCATCATGTCAGTGATGACCAACCTGACCTGCCCTTCCTGACGCACGAACTCCGTCACCGCTTCCGATCCGTCTGAAGCCAGAACCACGCGATAACCGTGCGCCTCGAGCACGTGGCGCGTGACCTCGCGGATGGCCAGTTCATCGTCCACCACAAGAACAAGTTCCCCCTTTCCACCGGGGAGAGCGGCTGGTGTCAATGGCGCCGGGGCTGAATCGCTGACTGTGAGCGCCCGGAAGTGCAGCGCGAACTCTGTGCCTTTGCCCACCGTGCTGTGCACGCGAATGAAGCCGCCGTGATTCTTGACAATCGCCAACGCGGTGGCCAATCCGAGCCCGGTGCCTTTTCCGATTTCCTTGGTGGTGAAAAACGGATCGAAAATCCGGTTGAGCTCCGCCTCAGGGATGCCGGTTCCTGTGTCCGTCACGCGCAACACAACGTACGGACCGGGTCTGGCCTCGATGTTCATGGCCGCACTCAAGTCGTCGAGCAGCAGGTTGGCGGCCGAAATGGTAAGCTCACCGCCGCGCGGCATGGCGTCGCGCGCGTTCACGCACAGGTTGAGTAACACCTGATGAATCTGTGTCGGGTCAGCTTCAATCGACCACAGATCGGGCGGAAACGCATTGCGCACGTCAATGTTTTTGGGAAATGTTTCTCCGATGATCGCGTGCACCTCGCGCACAATCGCGTCAAGGCGCACCGCCACGCGGCGTGTGTCGAGTCCCCGTCCAAACGACAACACTTGTGCCACCATGCTGGCGCCGCGCTTTGCGCTCGTCGCGATGAGGTCCAGCATTTCGCGACCGTCATCGTCAACCACAATATCCTTGAGCACTTCAATGGACATCATGATCGGCGCGAGCACGTTGTTGAGATCGTGTGCAATGCCTCCCGCCAACGTACCGATGCTCTCCATGCGCTGCGCTCGCAGCAACTGCTGCTCCATCGCTTTGCGCACCGAAATGTCGGTGTTGATTGACAGAATGGCGTGTGGCGTGCCCTCGTCGTTCATCAGCAGTGTGGAACGTCCTTCCACCGTCAGTGGTACGGCGGTGCGCGATTGCTGCAGCATCTCGCCCACCCACTCACCATGCTCCAGCACAGCTTCGGTCTCCGCAATGAACGCTGCTTCGTCCATGCGCAGCAGCTCCATGGCCGACCGCCCGACGGCTTCGTCGGCGCTCCAGCCGTACAATCGCTCGGCGCTGCGATTCCAGTAACGAATCGTGTGGTCGAGCGAGCGCACAATGATGGCGTCCTGCGCCTGGTCGAGCAGTGCCGCCTGTTCACGCAACTGTCGTTCGGCGGCTCGCTGCTCGGTGATATCGCGGAACACCATGACGGCACCGGTCACCACGCCCGCCGCATCCCGCATGGGCGAAACGATGTACTCGGCTGGAAACGTTGACCCGTCCTTCCGCATGAGGCGATCGTCCTGCACACGCCGGACCTGTCCATCACGCAACGTATGATGGATCGCGCAGGCGTCGGCCTCCCGGTTGTCGAGGTGACTGTGCAGGATCTGATGCGCCGACTGACCCACCAGCTCTCCTTCGTCCCAGCCGAGGATTTGAAGACCGGCTTTGTTCTCAAAAACAATCCGCCCGTCCATGTCGAGGCCGTGGATTCCTTCGGCCACTGAATCGAGAATGAGCGACTGCTGCTGCATCGTATGCGCCAACGCCTCATTCGTGGCCTGCAGCTGCATGGACTTCTCTTCAAGTTTCCGGATGAGCGTGCTGCGATAAGCGCTCAGCATCTCATCGTTATCGGAAGGCCGGCGCGCGTTGGCTACAACTCCGGCATCGAGTACTGCGCGTAACCGGGAAATGAGATCGTCGGGCTCACACGGTTTGAGCACAAAGGCGTCGGCGCCGAGATCAACCGCCAGCTGTTCGTCGGCCGGTTCTGTATAGGTCGCGGTGTACACGACAAACGGAATTGCGCGCAACACCGGATCGGCTTTCCAATGACGGAGCAGCGTATAACCGTCCATCACGGGCATCAGCAGATCGGATACGATCAATGCCGGTGGTTGAAGACGCGCCATCGCCAGCGCCTCGGCGCCGTGACGCGCCGACTTTACCGAAAAGCCATGACCACGCAGCAGCGCTTCGAGATAGTACAGGTTGTCTTCTTTGTCGTCGACAACCAGTACTGTGCTCATCACGGCGTCTCCGGAGAGGGCGTCCATCCGGCCAGTCGCGTGATCTCTTGCACAAACGTTTCCGGATCAATGGGCTTTTCAACGTAGCCGCTGCAGCCTGCAGCCAGCGACTTCTCGCGATCGCCCACCATGGCGTACGACGTCACTGCGATAATCGGTGTGGTGCGAAGCTCCGGGATCAGGCGCAGTGCGCGTGCCACGGCGTAGCCGTCCATGCCCGGGAGTTGAATGTCAAGCAGGATTGCGTCAGGGATGAGCTCACGTGCCATCTGGACGCCACGGAATCCGTCCACCGCCGATTCCACCACGTGTCCGTGCTGCTGCAACAGAAACGCGGCCAGATACCTGTTCTGCTCGTTGTCTTCGATCAGGAGAATACGGCGTGACATGGATCAGGGCTGACGGATGAGTGGAAGCGTGACAACAAACGTACTGCCTTTGCTCCATTCGCTGTGAACGGAAATTTCACCACCAAGCAGCTCGCTCAGTCGACGGCAGATGGAGAGACCAAGGCCCGTTCCCTCATGCTGTCGCGACAATCCGGTATCGATTTGCCGAAACGGTAAAAATAACGATGCCTGGTCTTCCTTCCGGATCCCGATGCCAGTGTCCGTCACAGCAATGCGTACCGCCGGCACCGTGTCGGGCTTTGCACCACGCACATGACCGTTCCCGTTGCCATGTGACGTGTGAGACGGGGTGTACTGTACTTCCTGGGCGTGAATCTGCACCGATCCCTGCACGGTGAACTTCACCGCATTGCTCGCAATGTTGAGCAGTATCTGCTCAACACGCCGCGGGTCGCTCACCATGTGCCGTAATGTGGGCTCAATGGAGAGCTCCAGCTTCAGTGATTTGTTCTCCGCCATGGGTTGCACGGTGGCCACCACGCGTTCCACCAGTGCCCGGAGGTCAAATGGCTCCGCACGCATTTCGAGCTGTCCCGCTTCGATCTTCGAGAGGTCGAGCACATCGTTGATGAGCGCCAGCAGATGACGTGCGCTGCCGCGCACCATGCCCAGCTGTCGCGACTGTTCTTCGTTTACCGGGCCGGCCATGCCCTGCAGCACAATGCCCGTAAAACCGATGATCGAGTTCAGTGGTGTGCGGAGCTCATGTGACATCGTGGCGAGAAATGCCGACTTGAGGCGGTCTGCCGCCTCGGCCCGCACGAGGGCGGTGCGCAGCTCGGCGGTGCGCTCCTGCACCTTCGATTCCAGGCGTTCATTGACTTCGCGCAGTTTGCGTTCGGCGTTCTTGCGATCGGTAATATCTGCAATCGTGAGAAAGACAAGTCGTCGTGCGTTGGCGTATTCCACCATGGCACCCGTGTAGCTCAACGTGCGCTGCCACTCGGTGCCGACGCGGCGCACCTGCACTTCAAACTCCTGGAGCGCCTCGCCACGACGCACCCGCGCCAGCGGCCACTCGTGAGGTGGCAGCGGTGTGCCATCGAGTGTGGCCAGCGAAAAGAGCTCGTTGAAGGAATCCTGATTTGCCCGTCCTGTTGCAGCATCGGCAAAACCGAGGATGCGAAGCGCCGCTGGATTCCAGTACAGAAATGAGCCGTCAGGATCGGCAATGACGAGTCCCTCCAGCAGGTTTTCCACCACCAGCTGCATCTGTTCTTCAACTGCACGCAGCGCTGCCTCCGCTTGCTTTCGACGCGTGACATCGATTGCGAAGCCTCCTACAAACCGCTCCCCGGATGCATTGGCAAACGGAAACTTGTGTATGTGCCACACCATGCTTTTCCCATGCACATCAACCGTGTCTTCCTTGATCTCAACCGGTTGATTGGTGGCAAGGATTTCCGCGTCCGATTGTTCGATGCGTGCTGCCTCGTCCGGTTGGATCAGATCGGCTGCGGTTCGCCCCAACCATTGATCCTGTTCGACGGAAAACGCGTTGTTCCATCCGCGATTGGTGTAGACATGTCGGCCGGCCGCGTCCTTTACCCACGCGATCGCCGGAGACGCATCCATAAACGCGTGAAAGCGTGACTCGCTTTCAGCCAGTGCGCTGATTGACCGGTCGCGCTCTATTGCGACGGCAGCAAGTTGCGTTGCCACGTCAATGAGCCGCCGATGGTGTGCCGTGGGCTTGCCGACGTCGGCGAAGTACATCGCAAATGTGCCGAGCACTCGTGATTGCGCATCGAAGATTGGCGTAGACCAGCAGGCACGAAGACCGTGCGACAACGCCAGATGCCGGTGGTCCGTCCATCGCTCGTCGGTGGAGATATCCGACACGAACACCGCTTCGCGAAGGAATGCAGCCGTACCGCAGGAACCCGCGAGTGGTCCGATCGCGCTGCCGTCGATGGCTTGCGTATACTCAGCGGGCAACCGACGGGAGGCGCCGTGGCGGAGATGTGTGCCGGCTTTGTTCAGAAGTCGTACCGAACAGCGTGTGTCCGGACTGCGCGATTCAATGAACTCCACCAGGTGCGTGAGCGATTCGCCCAGCGGCGCGCCTGCCGCAATCGATGACAATACCGCGTTTTGTCCGCTTACGATGGCGGAGCTGGCACGTTCCGCGAGATACCCGCGCTGCACAGCGCCAAAGGCCCGGCGCAACAGCAATAGCAACAGCAGTGAGGTCGCGGCAACGAATGCGAAGCCCTTGTACAAGCTCAGCGCGATGAACTGTTCCTCATCCCGTGCGACCGTGCCCAATGCGAGATCTGAGAACAGAATCCAAAGCGTCGCAAACAGTGCGTACGTGCCTGTAATGAACCATGCCCGCGACGTCAGTCGCGGTAGCTGGCTTTCCTCAACCGCCTCGATGACTCGCTGCGCGCGTGACGAGTGATGGGCGTGGTCGGGCAACGTCATGACGGTGGCCGGCGAATGCGATCGGAGGGCAGTGCAAGCAGAGCGGTGCTGATCTGTTCAATCAGATGGCACCGGGCGCCCGATGCGGAAGCTGACGCCTCCTGCAACCTACTGCGCGGGCACGCGCACCGTATGCAGGCATAACGGTCGTCTGAGGGCGATATTCCGTGATGCCACAGACGATGGACGGACAGAACACAAAAAGGTCTGCTTACGTGTTGCGAAGTTTTTTGCGGTGCAGAGCGCGGTTGCAGAGGCAGGAGCGGTGAAGTGGCGTCGTGCCGTTGCCGCCGTCTGTGCGTTCAATCTGTTATGGGGCGCGATTTCATTTTTTCTCACCAGCGGCGAAACAGCACTGGTCGCAGCGGTCATCTCCACGCCGCCCGCCATGATCGCATTGCTCGCCGCCTGGTGGGCCTGGCGTGGGTGGGCGGTACGCATGGTGCCGCCGTTGATTGTGGCGTTCTTGTGGGCGCTCGCGGGAGGCGCGCTTGTGCTCACCATCGCGGTGGTGGTCACGCTGGTTCGCTCAGGTGCCGACAGTCTCTCGCCGGCCACGCCGGCGCTGGGAGCCGTCCCCGTAGGAGCGCTGCTGGCCGGGCTGCGCGGCTTTCGCTGGCAGCAACGGCGCGTGCGTCAGTCCAGCTTGGCCCTGGGCACGCGTCCGCGGTCCAGTGCCTGATCGCGCACGGTAGACATGATGCGTGCCATGTCCGCCTCGCAGCTCGCTCGCTCTTCGGCGGTCCAGAGGTCACGATTGGCGGCAGCGCGGATTGTCGCCATCATTTCATCAATCAACTCGCGCAGGCGCGGGTTGGAGCGACGCTCGCTCTGGGGGTCTGCTGTTGTCGGGATGCTCATGCAAGCAATTTGTGGGGTATCACCAGTCGGCCACAAGATGTCACAGTCATGGCACGGACCGCATCGCAGCTCCGGGGGCCATGGTCACGTCACCCCGATCATGTGTAAGGTTTGAGAATGTCCGATCAGACACCGGACTCGGAGCTGTACGCAGAGTGGGCGCGCCGGTTGGCCGCCAACGATGCAACAGCGCTCCGAGCGCTCTTCGACGCCCTGTACGAACCGCTTTGGCGGTCCGTCATGCGGCTCGTGGGCGATGACGCGGTTGCGCGCGACCTGGCGCAAGATGCGTTTGTCCGGATCTGGGATAGACGAAGCACGCTCGATCCCTCGCTCTCACTCAAGGCACTGCTGTACCGAACTGTGCGAAACCTGGCGCTCAACCAACTCCGCGACGAACAGACCCGTCGACACCTGCTGGAAGATCCCGAATCTGCCAGTGTGTCCGCGCGTCCGCGTGAGCCGGCGTCAGCCGACATGCAGCTTGAGGCCAATGAGTTGGCCGCCAGGCTCAATCAGTTCATCGCCGAGTTGCCACCTCGGCAGCAGGAAGCGTTACGGCTCAGCCGGTTCGATGGTCTGAGTCATCAGGAAATCGCCGATGTCATGGGGTGCGCCCCTCGCACCGTTAACAATCACCTCGTCCGGGCGCTGGAGCAGTTGCGCTCCCGCCTGACGACCCTCGGAACGTTGGTAGCGTCGCTGCTGTCGTTCACCGGAGTTGCTCCATGAGCGCCGCACCGCGTCACCCACTTCCACCCGAACTGCGCGACGAACTGGCAGAACGCACCGAAGGACAGGAACTCGTCCAGGTGTGGGATCTGCTCGCGCTGGTAGACCCCGTTCCCGGGTCGCCGGAAAAGGAAGAGGTCTGGCAGCGCGTGAGTGCTGACATTGCCACTGGCCGGCCAATTCTGACCCCGGCGTCGTCGCCCACCGTTACGCACGATATTGCAGCGCGCCGGCGCTTCCGCAGCGCGGCCCCGTTGGCCATCGCCGCGACGCTAGCCGTGGCCGTAGGGTTGGGCGTTTGGCAGTCGCGCCCTGTCATTGTCCAGGCGCCTTTGGGTGAGCAGTTGGCGGTGACGCTGCCTGACGGGTCAACAGCTGAGCTCAACGCTGGCAGCTCGTTGGAGTACGCCCGTGGATTCCGTCGCCTGATCGGCTTGCCGGCCGCATCACGCGATGTGGAGCTCAACGGAGAGGCGTATTTCTCGGTGGTGCGCAGCGGGAAGCCGTTTACCGTGACCACCGACGAGGCGCGGGTCACCGTGCTGGGCACGTCGTTTGTAGTACGGGCGCACCGCGGTGAGCCCGACGGAACGCTGGTCGGGGTAGAATCGGGACGGGTGCGCGTTGAGCCCGTGTCGTCGCTGGGGGACAGCGCCGTGGAGTTGGTGGCGGGTCAGGAAACGCTCGTCAGGCGTGACTCCAACACGCCGCCCGTGGCCGGACCGGTGGACATTGAGCGACTCACGCTGTGGCGCAGTGGCGGCCTTGCCTTGGTTAATCTGCCGCTCGACGCCATCTTTCGGGAACTGGAGCGGCGCTATGCGGTAGACATCCGCCTGCGCGGCGTTGCTGTCGGCGAAGAGCGCCTGGCCGTCTACTATCCCGAACGTCCGTCCATTGAGAGCGTCCTTAACGACCTCTGCACGATTCGCGGTCTGCGCTTCACGCGTACCAGCCGCGGCTTTGAGATCTCTCCGCAACTGGAGAACGCAGCCCCCTAACGCTGTGCCGAGTTGCCTATGAAGCCCCACGTGCTCTTGCTGTGCGGGATGCTGGGCCTCAGTGGGGCGCTGTCCACGGCGGCAGCGCAGGGGCAGCAGTTGCCACGTACCATTCCTGGCGACAGCACGCGCATTTCCCTGGCGCTCATCAGCGTGCCGTTGCAGCAAGCGCTCGAGCAACTGGTAGAGGTGAGCGGCATGAACCTCTCCGTCTACGACACACGGGTGCTGCGCGGCGGGGCAAAGGGTCCGCCACGGGTTTCCTGTCGCGTAGACCGCGAGCCACCGGAGCGCATGTTGGCCTGCATCGTGTCCCAGGCCGGGCTCGATTATTACCGCATGTCGTCGGGCACGTACGTGGTGATTGCACGGGCAGAAGATGTGCCGGCCTACGCAACACTGAGCGGCGTGGTGATTGACGGTACGAGCGGTACGCCGCTGCCGCAGGCGCGCATTGTATTGGCCGAACGTCCGGATCAGCGCGTGGCCAACGATGCAGGCTCCTTCGCTTTCGGCAGGCTGGCACCCGGCAACTATCGGCTCAGCATTCAGGCCATCGGATACGAACCGTTTCAGGTGGAGCTGGCCGTTCCTCCTGATGGCCGGCTCCGTGAACGCTTTTCGCTCAAGCGTTACGCCGTAATGACCACGCCCATCGTGGTAAACGGTTTGCAGCCGGGCACCGCGTCGTCCACACTGGGCGGCATTGCGCTGCCGGGTGCGGTGGCCACGCCACTGGTGCTCGGTCCGGGGTTGTATATGCCGGGTGCACCGAGCGCGCTGGGGCTCACCCGTCGTGATGGTGTTGGCGACCTCCACATTCAGGGTGGAGAAGCGGGCGAACACGTGTGGCGCCTGGACGGTGTCCCCATTTTTGACGCGGCCACGCTTGCCGGTGTCTTCGGGGCCTTCTCTCCGCTGGCCATCGAGGAGCTGCGCGTCAGGCGGGCCGGATACGAAACGCGAGCCGGAAGTTTTACCGCCGGTGTGATTGATCTCTCACACGGGTTTGGCGATGCAACAGTAAACACGCCGGTCCAGACCGCGGCGCAGGCCGATCCGTTTTCGGCATCCACGCGCGTGGTCGTACCGCTCAATTACCGCACCACACGGGTTACGACCATGGTGTCGGCCCGCACCGGACTGTGGGATGTGTTTCAGCCAACGCCACTGGCCAGCGCCATTCGCGCCTGGAACCTGCCTGATCCGGTGCTGCTGAGCCGTCTCACCGGAATCGGTCGCACCATCACCAGCGACCTGCCGGCCGGTTCGCGTCCGTATGAAATCGAGAGCGGCAGTACCGATGTCACGTTGCGTGATTATCACATGGCCACCCGCGCCGAAATCGGAGCCTTCCAGCGCCTGAGCGCGTCGCTCTACGTGGGCCAGCACGGCGTGTCCACGGTGACCGAGGCGCGCCCCGAACCATCATCGCTGCAGCAGGGTGGTGTCACGATCATTGATGTGCCCGATCAGCCTTCCACGCGGGCCACCGACGCGTATGGCTGGCGCACGGTGGCCGGCCAGGTGAAGCATGAACAGCTGCATGGCACCCGTGTCACACACACGCTGCAGCTGCGCGGCAGCGAGCACCGGCTCGACCACGATTTTTCCATGGTGATCGGCGCGTCCCCGCTCCTGCAGGATCCCCCCCGACGAGATGGCAATCGCATTCGCGAGTTTGCCGCAGTGGGCGGTGTGCAGGTGGCGGGCAGCGCGGCGTGGGACCTCGATGTCGGCGCCGAGTTGGTGCGCACCGACGCCGTGCTGGACCTGCGGAACGGTGTGCTGCGCTCCCTGGGGAGCAACGTGATGGCCTGGCGTGCGGCCGGCCACGCTGAGGTCAAGCGACGACTCGGCCATCGCTATTGGCTGGACGGTGGTGTGCGGGTCACGTACCTGCCGGGCACCAACAGCACGTTCGCCGAACCGCGGATTGCATTGCGGGCCGACGGCGAGTCGAGGTTGCTGGGTCCGTGGGCGTGGCGTGTTGGAGCGGGCGTATACCGGCAGTTTGTCAACCAGTTTGACGTGGCGACGTCCAACCCCACGGCATTGGTGCCGAGCGTCCGTTTCTGGCTGCCGGCCGACGGCGCCGACGGTGTGGCTACGGCGTACCACTTTACGGGCGAAGGGGTGGTCACGCCGTTGGGTCGTTGGCAGCTTCGCAGCGAATGGTATGCCAAATGGCAGCCCACAATCATGGCGTTCGATTATGCAGTGCTGCTCAACCGGGATGCGGAGCAGGCAACGCAGGTCCCTCCGAGCAGTTACGTGGCGAATGTGAGTGGGTACGCCTATGGTGTGGGCCTTCGTGCGACCCGTGAAGGTTATATGGGTTGGACTGGCTGGTCCGACCGGACGGATGGTCTGCCGTTACGCATTCAGGCCGGATACGACTACGGTGTGTCGCGTCGCTCCTTCCCCTCCCGTTTTGGCGGAGAGCGTCAGCCCACGCCCTGGAATGAACCGCATCGCGCGCTGATTTCGGTGGAGGCGCGCCCCGGCGCCGGGTTTGTTGTCGCGGCCCGTTCCCGTGGCACGTGGGGGCGCACGTGGGGGCTGCGCCAATCGTATTATGACCTGCTCACCCTCGGGAATCTCGGCGCTGGGCTGCCTATCACGTCACCGGAGGATGCGCCCCGGCCGGCCATTCTGGAAACCGACATCGGCGTGACCTGGACCACGCGGGTAGGGCCGTGGACCGCCGAGCTTGGCGCTGCCGTGCAGAATGTGTTCAACCGGCGCAATGTGCTTGATTACAGCTTGTCCCAGACCGGTGCGTCGCCAAACACCACGGAGTATGAACAGACCCCCCGCTACCTGCCCGGGGTGCTTCCGTCGCTCAGTTTTCGCGTAATCCCGTGATTTAAGTCACGAAATAGGAACAACCGGTCCTATTCAGGAATCTAGTAAAGGATTGTCATGCTCCCTTGCTTCGCACTCCTGCGATGCAGGGGTCCTGACTTCCAGATCCGAGGATTCCCGACAATGACACTCAATACAATCGGTCGCCGATCGGCGGCTGCCCTGTTGCTCAGCTCGGCGCTTGTTGCCTGCGGCGACGACGATACCCTCATCGAACCCACCGGGCGCACCATCACGGAAACGGCAATCAACACGCCGCAGCTTTCTACGCTCGTGGCGGCGTTGGAAACCGCTGATCTGGCCGTAGCCCTCGAAGCCACGGGCCCCTTCACAGTGTTTGCACCGGTGAACGACGGTTTTGATGCCCTGCCGGACGGCGTGGTGAACTCGTTACTGGAAACCGACAACCGCGACGAGCTGCAGACCCTGCTCCGGTATCACGTGGTACCCGGCCTCTTCACCGCCGATGAGCTCAATGATGGTGACGAACTCATCACGCTCACCGGCGAGCGGCTCCAGGTAGCGGTAAGCAATGGCACGGTCACCGTGGATGGCGTGCCGGTGCTTACGGCCGACGTGGAAGCGTCAAACGGCGTAGTGCACCTCATCGACGGCGTGCTTACCGAGGCTTTGGATATCGTAACGCTCGCGTCGTTGACGCCAGATCTGAGCACCCTCGTCGGCGCGGTGCAGTCGGCGGGGCTGGTCACCGCACTGGGCGGCGACAACCTCACCGTGTTCGCGCCACTCAACTCGGCTTTTGAGGCGCTCGGCGATGCGGTGCCTACCGACCCGGCGGTCCTGGCCCAGGTGCTGCAGTTGCACGTCGTAGGCGCGCGTGCACCGTCCTCGTCGCTTTCGGATGGTCAGGATGTGACATCGCTGTTGGGACCGAGTTTGCGCGTGGGGCTTTCGTCAGGTGGCGTGACGATCACCGGCCCCAACAACACGGTGAATGTTGTGATTACCGACGTGAACGGCAGTAATGGAGTGATTCACGTTATCGATGGTGTTTTGTTGCCATAATGTATTGTTGATGGCTTCATGAAGCCCTGAAGTCAAACGCCCGCGACTGCTCGGAAGAGCGGTGCGGGCGTTTGCGTTGGGTGCGCTGCAGTGGAAACATCAACGGCGCATATCACTGCGTGTTTTGTGCCTACTAACTGTGAAAATATTTGATAAATATGCGCTTCATAAAGACAGCATTAGTTCATTAAAAAACCAGTTCTGCTGCCGGTGCGTCCGCCGACAGGCGAAAGCGGGACACCAGCTCGCGCTGTCCGCGGGCCTGAGCACTGAGTTCCTGCGCGGCACTGGCCGATTCTTCTGCCGAGGCGGCGGCCGACTGAACGGTGCCGTTGAGCGACTCAACGGCGCTGCGAATCTGCTCGATGCCTTCCTGCTGATCGTCGGCCGCGGTTTCAATGCGCTGCACAACACTCGCTACGCTCACAATCTCCTGCTGGAGCTCGTGCAGTCGAGCGCGCACTTCCGCCGATACGCGTGCGCTCTCTTCCACCTGCGCCACGCTGTCTTCAATCAATCCCGCCGTCGTGCGTGCCGCATCGGCCGAACGGATTGCCAGCGCACGGACCTCTTCGGCCACCACCGCAAACCCACGACCGGCGTCGCCGGCCCGGGCCGCTTCCACTGCCGCATTCAACGCCAGCAGGTTGGTCTGGAACGCGATTTCGTCGATGGTGCGAACAATGCGTGCTGTAGCACCCGCGCCGGTCCGCATGGCCTCCATCGCCTCGAGCAAACGAACCACACTTTGCTCACCGGCCTCAGCACGTGCACGCGCCTGATCGCTTGACGAGCGCGCCTGGCGTGCGGACGCCGCCGCTTCCCGACTTCCCGAAGACAGGGACTCCAGCGACGCCGACACCTCTTCAAATCCTGCCGCCTGCTCGGCTGTGCCACGCGCCACCACATCGGCACCCGACGCAATATCCGCCGCCGCCTGGTCAACACAGTCGGCCGATTCACGCAGCGCACGCAGCGTATCGTCAAGTGATTCCAGTGCTTCGTTGAAGGCTGATCCCGTGGCGTCTCGTGCAGGACCGAACCCTGATTGCACGTTCAGTGTCAGGTCATTGTCCTTGAGACCATGGATCACCGTATCGAGGCTGGCGAGGAAGTCCTGCGTTACAGCAGTGGACTCCGCATTCTCCGCGCGCAGCCGGTCCACGGTTCCTCCGGCCTCCTTGAGCGACTGGTTGATCTCGGCAAACGCTCCACCCAATGATGGGTCGATAGCCAACTGCGACGTGCGCTGTTCGCGGACAGCCTGCGCCAGCTCGCGAGCCAGCCCCGTCACTCGCCGCACAGCGGCCAGCACGTGACGCATTGCCTCGGCGACACCATCGCCCTCCGGCTCACGCGACAAATCGCCGTTGGCCAGCGCTTCCGCCGACTCAAACACGGCCTGCGTCGTGTTGGCTTCGTGAGCCAGCTGACGCGCCAGAAACACCAGAACAGAGGTCTCAAATACCACGAAAGCGGCGTGTACTGCTACCCAAAGCAAGCCACCATCGTGATTCAATAGATGCACATTAAAGCCAGCATGGTGCAGCAAGTGGAAGGCCACGTGGTGTACCGCGATAATCGCCGCAGCGCTCAGTGGTACCTGCCAATCCCGGTACGCCAGCAAAAACGCCAGCGATGCGAAAATGTGGAAGTGCAGCTCCACCACGCCGTGCGATTGATGAATGAACAGGGCCGAAAAGCACATGAAGCCGGCTCCCACCACGTGGCGGGTAATCGCCTCACCGGCACGCGTGCGGCTGAGCCAGAAGGGCACGCCGGCAGCCAGCAATGACACCACGGCGGCAGCCACCCACGTGGAGTGCCAGGCGGCCAACGCGAAGGCGACAGGGACATGCATCAGCAACACGGTGGCCAACAAGCGATCGGCCTGCTTTCTGCTGGTATTCAGAAACGAGCTGCGCTCACGCACTTGAACGTCGGACATGGACATACACAGGGAGAGTTAGAGTTTCACGCGCGCTTGCGCGGTCGCAGTCAGCCAACGTCGGCGCTGCCCACAAACCGTTCTTCAAAAAGCATCGACCGCTCTTCGCCGAATGTTGAGAGCCGCTTGGGCATGTGGTAGCTTTCCCTCTATGACCAACCACAGAAGCGCCACAGACTCCCCTGAGTTGTCGTCGCAGCCGGAAGCGCGCCTCGCCCGACACGACTCTCCCGGCAATCTCCCGGCGGTTTCCCGACGGGCATGGCTGAGCAGCGCGGCGCTGGCCGCGGCCACGATTGCAGGGGGGCCGCTTGTCGCCAGGCTGATGGCGCAGAGCGGTCAGCCTCAAATCCCCACCGCCATGACGGTGTTCAAGTCGCCCACCTGTGGCTGCTGCACCGCCTGGGTTGAGCATGTCACCAAAGCGGGGTTCAAGTGCACCATTCGCGATGTCGAAGATTTGCGCATGGTCAAGCAGACACTGGGAATTCCGGCGGCTCTCGAGTCCTGTCACACGGCGCAGATCGGCACCTATCTGGTTGAAGGGCACGTGCCAGCCGACCTGATCGTCAAAATGCTCACCGAGAAGCCGGCCGGACGGGGATTGGCTGTGCCGGGCATGCCGATCGGTTCACCGGGCATGGAAGGCGGCACACCGGAGCGCTATCAGATCCTGTTATTCGCGGCCTCGGGTGCGCCGCGCGTGTACGCGACACGCGGATAGCGGATTACCATATTGCCCGCGTCGCCGGACGTTGCATCGGAAAAGCTTCGGGTTGAGCGCGCGACGCTTCGTGACGTGCCTCAAATCCGTGCGCTGAACAACCAGTTTGCACCCGATGGTCTCACGCTGCTTCGGGACGAGTGGTTTGTCACCAGTCACGTGGACGATTACCGCATTGTTCGCGCCGCCGACGGATCGGTGCTCGGCTGCGTCGCGCTCGACGAATACTCGCCGAGTCTTGTGGAACTCGTGTCGCTCGCGGTGCTCACCCGTGCGCAGCATCGTGGTATCGGCAAGCTGCTCATACACGCGGCCGCCACACTGGCACAGAAACGGGGCTATCCTGAGCTGTTTGCCGTATCACTCGCCGATCAGCTGTTTTTGCACATGGGCTTTGTGCAGTCGGAGTTGCAGCACTATCCGGAAAAAGTCGCGCGCTATGCGCGCATTTCGCGGTCCGAGCTTTCCCTGAGTCGAAAGTTTCTCTTCAGCAGAGCGCTGTCGGGATAAACGCATTCTTTGACCGGTTGACCGATGCGTCCTGCTAGACCGTGGACCCAGACCACAGCGTCATGGCCGATCACGGCCACACCGGCAGAGGTGTACGCCGCGCTGATCTGTGGTGACCGGCTTCGCCAGTGGTTTTCCGAATATGCGCATGTAGATGCAAAAGTCGGCGGTGATTTCCGCTTCTGGGGACGCTTCACACCGGGGTCGCCGGGGAGGGCTGACGTCGCCCAGCAGATCAGCGTGCTTGCACCAAACGAGCGCATTGAATTCACCTGGCGCTTGCTCGGTGTGGATTCAACTGTGTTGCTGCTCATTGCTTCGCACGAAGCGGGCACGATCCTGACTGTTGAACAGCGCTTGAACGACACGCTGGGCATGGATCGGGAGCGCGAGTTTGTTGATGACTTCTGGAGGTTGAGCTTTGCCAACCTGATGATGCATCTGGGTGGCCTGAGCGCACTCACGCGTCCCGATTTCTCAGATCCGGATCCTGTTGTCGCGCACACAATTTTGATCGAAGCACCGCGCGCTGTTGTGTTTGCCGTGTTGACACAACCCGATTTCATAAATCAGTGGAGTGGCAGCACACGCGCCGCTGTTGAAGTGAACGCCGGTACATACCGGCTGGGCTGGCAGTACGAGCATGAGGGCAGGCAGGTAACCGGAGGCCCCACGTCAATACTTGCGATCAAACACAACGAGTACCTCGAGCTCGACTGGCCCGACTGGCGAGGCGACGCGTCAGTAACCGGCCAACGCATCGGATTTACTCTTACGGATGCTGGTAGTGCCACTAACGTAGCATTTACGCACCGCGGCTTTTCGCGCGCCACTGATATCTCAGACTATGGGTACGGCTGGATTCATTTCCTCAGCGAGATCAGGCGCGTGTCCACGGAAGCACTCGGCTAACCGCACAGCGCTAACCGCACACCGCGAGCCGCACACGGAACACCGCGAGAACAAATACTCTCAGTCGACCGACCGCTCCACTTCCGACTGCTGCAGCGCGCCGCGCACGAGCTTGCGTAGCTCGTTGAGCCGGAACGGCTTCTGAATAAATCCCAATAAGCCCTTTCCGGCGAACTGTGTGGAAATGGAGTGCTCGTTGTAACCGCTCATAAGAATCACGCGCACATCCGGGCGAATACGCCGCAAGCGGGCAAAGGCCGCTGCGCCATCGAGATGCGGCATGGTAAGGTCGAGCAGCACCAGCGGATTGGTGTCTGCCATGGACTCGAACACCTCGACGCCCTCTCTCCCGTCACTCGCGGTCGCCACTTCAAAACCCATTTGTTTGAGCATGTGACGGGTGAGCGCGCGAATGCTTTCTTCGTCGTCAATGACAAGAATGGATCCGCTGCCGCGCCACTGTGTGGGCTCCGGCGAGTGATTTGGTGCTGCGGGCTCCAGCTGCGGCTCTGCGGGCAACAACAGTTTGAAGGTGGTACCGCGTCCGAGCTCGCTGTATACCCGGATCGCACCGTTGTGGCCGCGCACAATGCCGAGCACTGCGGCCAGTCCGAGTCCGCGTCCGGTAAACTTCGTGGTAAAAAACGGATCGAAGATACGCGCCCTCGTTTCGGCCGACATGCCACTTCCCGTGTCGGCCACTTCGAGATGCACATACAGCCCCTCGGGCAGTGGATCGTTCACGAAGTTTTCGGCCAGATAGTTGCTGTCGCACCACGCGACACCGGTGGTCACCGCAATCACACCGCTTCGGTCACCAATCGCGTCGGATGCATTGATGATCAGATTCATGATCACCTGTCGCAGCTGTGTCGCATCGGCCCGACACGCCGGCAGGTTTTCCATGAGATCAAAACGCAGTACACATTTCTTGGAAATGGACACTTCAAGCAACCGCGTGATGTCACTCACGAGTGATGACAGCTGCACCGGTTCAACAATCAGCGTGCCTTTACCGCTGTAGGCGAGCATCTGTTGCGTGAGTTCGGCAGCCCGCCGCGCACCGGTGACGGCTTCGTCAAGAAACTCCCGTGCCGCCGTTTTCGCGTGCAGCTCGGCCCGCGCCAGATCGCAGTAGCCGATCACACTTGTGAGCAGGTTGTTGAAGTCGTGCGCAATACCGCCCGCCAACACTCCCAGGCTCTCGAGCTTTTGCGTTTGCAGCATCTGCGCTTCGAGACTGCGCCGCTCCGCTTCCGCTTCCTGCTGTCGTCGCATCGCGGCGCGAAGTTGCGCCAGTCGGTCGTTGAGCTCCTTGAACTGCGTTGACGCGCCTTCGGTTGGCTGTAACTGAAGCAACAGCACTGCAAGGCTGGTGTCGGTCGCGGGTTGCACCGTCCGCACCGTGGCCCGGAAACGGCAAGGCGACCCGTTGCAATCAGTGAACGTGATTGCTCCGGGCACCGGCTGTCGGGTGCGTGAACCGTCACGCAGATACGACAGCAACACGCTTGCGTCATCGTGCACCGCACTCAACAGGGAGCCACCTGCAACCAGCGCGGAGTTCTGCAGCACCAGTTCGCGCGCTGCCCTGTTTGCGCCAACGATGGTTCCGTCGGTTGTGACCAGCAGCAATGCGTCGGGCAGCCACTCGGCTGCCGACAAAAATGAGACGTCTGACATGGTTGGCGATTAGCCGCGGAAGTATTCGCGTCCCAGCGGCTCGTGACCGTCTGCTGACTTGAGATGCACCACAACACGACAGCCCGGCGCGCCCTGCGCAATGGTTTCTTCGAGCACCACGCGCGCGTAGCCGAGGTTGTCGGCGGTGATGCTGCCGAACACGTTGGAGGTCATCATGCACAGCGCAGGGCGACCAACCACTTTTTCGGCAAAGGGACAGTGCGTGTTGCCGAACACGATGCGTTCATCGTTGTGTTCAACAATCGAGAAGCCGCCATTGATGCGCCGTTTCAGGTCTACCAGCACATCACCAACCTGCGCCGCGTCGAGCTGCGGCACGTCGAGCGCCGCGCGATAACTCGCGTTCAGCTCGTCGCCAATGCGCTGTCCCACCACACTGATAAAGCCGGCCGCTTCATCCAGTCCTACCACATCCTGAAGCGTACCGGCCAGCTCACGCAACATCGAACGCAAAAACACATCGCGTTCAAGAGGCACATCCAGACCCGCCAGCTTCGTCGCTGGTTGGTTGTGTTCGGACATCGCTGTCTCCGTGCACGAGCAGAAAAGTAGGGAGCTGAGGTATACACAACTCTCGACAGCATCGCGCCAAAAGGCAACCACGGCGCGCACCAAAAGTTTTCGGCTTCGCCAGCGATTTTCTGCTCGTGGAAACTCTCACTACTGTACCATCACGCCGCGCGCAGGCCGGCGTTCACCTGCGCTGCGACAGCTCGCGTCTGTCAGTCGCGACGGCCCTGAAGTCGCGAGAGCAAGCGAAGCAGTTCGAGATACAACCAGATCAATGTGATCATGAGGCCGAACGCGGCAAACCACTCCATCTGCTTGGGTGCGCCCGAACGGATGCCTTCTTCGATGCGATCAAAATCGAGCACCAGATTGAGTGCCGCGACACCGGCGATCACGAGGTTGATGCCAATTGCCAGTGGTCCGCTCGACGCGAAGTAGCCAATCGACATACCGAACATCGACATCAGCATGGATGCGATGTAGAACAAGCCGATGCCCACGGTGGCCGAAATGATCATGCGCTTGAAACCCTGCGTGGCGCGCAGCACGCCCATGCGGTACAACACAAACACCGACAGCGCCACGGCAAAGGTGAGCGCCACCGCCTGCTGGGGCAGTCCCGCATACTGCAGATTGTACATCGCCGAAATGGCACCCAGAAACGCGCCCTGCAGCGAGGCGTAAATGGGTGCGGTGTACTGCGCGAACTGTGGCTTGAACACCGTGATCATGGCCACAATGAAACCACCGATGCCGCCGATGAGTACGGCAGGCATGATCAGATCAGTACGGCCGGCTGACACCTGGCTCCAAATCACGCTGGCCGAAAAGAGCACGACCGCCAACAGGATGAGTGAGCGGGTGGCAGTGCCGGCGAGCGTCATGGTCTCCGAACGCGAAGCGGCGCTTGTCGCGCGCGCCGCATCGGAGAGACGGGCCAACATGGGATTGCTTGTACGCATGCAATACTCGGCTAAAGGACGGGTCCGGTCGCGCCGGGCGCGCACCAAACCGGCTGTCGGTCGGTTCTGATGTT
Organism: Gemmatimonas sp.; assembly: GCA_011390805.1. Classification (GTDB taxonomy): domain Bacteria; phylum Gemmatimonadota; class Gemmatimonadetes; order Gemmatimonadales; family Gemmatimonadaceae; genus JAABRT01. Next base: position 30,261 of record JAABRT010000011.1, read on the forward strand.
GATAATGATACACACGCTGTACAGTTTCCTCCCGCGATGACTGAACCCAATCAGGCCGTGTTTCCACCGGCGCTCGCCGACCAGTTTGAGCTCGTGCGCCCACTTGGCGCGGGTGGCATGGGCGCTGTCTGGCTGGTCCGGGACCGAATGCTTGACCGCCTGGTGGCGCTCAAGGTGTTGCTCGCCGCACGCGCGGGTGACGCGGAGCGGGAGCGTTTTCTGCGCGAGGCACGAACGGCAGCCAAGCTGGAACACCCAAATATCGTACCCATTTTCCGGGCCGATGAGACCGACGGCGCCGTGTGGTTTTCCATGGGTTTTGTGGACGGGGAGTCGCTGGGAGATCGGCTGCGGGACCGCGGCAAGCTGCCAGCCACCGAGGTGGTGCGTTCGCTGCGCGAGGCGTCGTGGGCGTTGGCGTACGCGCACGCCCGCGGTGTGGTGCACCGGGATGTAAAGCCTGACAATCTCATGATCGACCGGGAGTCAGGGCGCACGCTTGTTACCGATTTTGGCATTGCCCGCGATCTCAGCTCGGCCAAGTCACGCCTCACGCTGGACGGGAACGTTCTGGGCACGGTGCACTACATGAGCCCCGAACAGTGCGCCGGCGAACCATTGGACGGCCGCAGTGACGTGTACGCGCTGGGCGTGGTGGGTTTTCAGGCGCTCAGTGGTACGCTGCCCTTTGACGGGTCGCCACAATCTGTGCTCGTGGCGCATGTCACCAAACAGGCGCCCTCGCTGCGTGCCGTGGCGCCGCAAGTTCCGGCGGCGCTGGCGGCGGTAGTGGACCGCTGTCTGGCCAAGTCACCCGCCGATCGATACGAGACGGCGGAGTCGCTGGCTTCGGCGCTAGAGCAGGCTATGGTAGAAGCGGTTGAGGCGTCGCGGTCGGCGGAGCGTCCGGGCCCGGAGCTCAGTGAGACGGAGGCCATGGCCGTGTGGCAGCGCGCGGCGCAGCTCCAGGCCGAGGCGGCACATCGCATGGAGCGTAATGTCTCGATTAATCGCGACCAGACGTCCCAGCAGGCGGCGGTGAGCGCCACGGGCTATTCGGCGTACGACGTGGAGGCGTCGGCAGTAGACGCCGGGATTTCGCGTCAATACGTGGCCATTGCCATGGCCGAACGCCAGTCGCAGCAGTCCAATGCGCCTATGCTGGTGGGTGAGGCCGAAGACCGGCGCGTGACCACATTTCTGGGAGTGACGGCGCGCAGCATCAGTGTCTCCCGCACCATTTCGGCCTCGCCTCGCGCGACGCTGGAAGCCTTGGGACGCGTGGCGACGGCCAAGCCGTACCTTTTTGAGCTTGAGTCAGCGGTGGGCGGCCATCCCTTGGACGGCGGTATTCTGAGGTTCAAAGTGCCCAATATTTATCAGGCCATGTCAGGGCAGACGGTCGTCACCGTGCCGGGGCTCGCGTATCGCTGCACCCAAATTGATCTCTATGAGCTCAACATTACGCTCTCCGCACGCGGGACTGCCGCGAAACCGGCCTGCGAGGTGGTGATCAGTGGCGACCTGCGCAAAGGGCAGCGCAAGAACGTTCGCTTCAGTGGGTGGACCATGGGTTCGTTAGGCACACTCTTTGGTGGTGTTACCGGAACCGTGGTGGGCCTGGCGGCCGGCTCGGCGATTATGGCCGTTGGTCCGGCCGTCGCTGCGGCCGCAGGTATCGCCGCCATTTCGGGGTATTCGTATCGCAGGGCGTACCGAAGCGCGCTCGCGAAAACGCACGAGGAGCTCGATGGGCTGCTGCGCGCCGTACAGCGCGCTTTGGACGAAGCGATGATTTTTGGAGCGTTGCCGCCCCGCAACGATGACCCGCCGTCGGGCAGCGGCGGTGACGCGGCAAGCATGATCACGCTGCTTTCCAGCTGAACCAGCTATCGCGTCGTCTGTTTCTCTCTCGGAGGCGTGCGGCGGAGACCGGGCAAAGCATTGCCGCGACGCGGCACAACGGCGCGGCACTGCTGTACCGTAAGTGATCGTCTCCTATACTTATTGAGCGGTGTTCCGTATCGCAGTGCGATGTGCTGTCCCTCCTCTGTCCCCCAACGTACCATGCGATTGATTCACGTTTCGTTCGCTGTTTGTGCGCTCGCGCTTCCAATCGTTGCTTCGGCGCAGCCTCGTCAGCTCACCGCCGCCGACTACGCGCGCGCCGAAAGCATGCTTGGCGCCACCACGTCGCCGCTGGTGAGCGGCACCGCCGGTCGGGTGTCATGGCTGCCCGACGGACGCTTGTACTACCGGGCGAGCACCGCCGATGGCGCCGAGTTCGTGATGGTGAATCCGGCCCGTCGTACGCGTGCGGTGGCATTCGATCATGCGCGGTTGGCAACGGCGTTGACGTCGGCGACGGGCATGGCCGTGGATCCCAAGCGGCTGCCGTTTTCGTCGATTGAACTTTCACCCGACGCGCGCCTGCTCACCGCGTCAGTGCGCGGCACCTCGTACAACTGCGATGTGCGTGCGTACAGCTGTGTGAAAGCTCCGGCCAGCACGCGCCTGGACGCACCGCGCAACTCGAGTGTTTCGCCGGACGGCAGCTACGCCGTGTTCATTCGCGATTACAATCTGTGGGGCAAGGATCTGACATCGGGTCAAGAAACACAGCTCACTACCGATGGCATCGAAGATTTCGGGTACGCCACCAACAACGCCGGTTGGGTACACAACGACAATCCGGTGGTGTCGTGGTCGAGTGACTCGCGCAGGATTGCCACGTTTCAGCATGACGGACGCGGTGTGACTGACATGCACCTGGTGTCCACGAACGTGGGCAATCCGAAGCTGCAGTCGTGGAAGTATCCGGTGCCGGGCGACAGTGTGATTTTTCGTGTGAGCCGGGTGGTGATTGACCGCACAGCGCCTGAAGGATCGCGTGTGACGCGGTTTCAGATGCCGCCCGATCCACACCGCTCCACGGTGAGCGACCACATTGCCTGTGGTGGGTCGGTGTGTGATTTGCAGTGGTTCAACGACGGTTCCAAGGTTGCGTTCATTTCCAGTTCGCGCGATCACAAGAACGCAACGCTGCGCATTGCCGATGCGGTGACGGGTGCTGTGCGCACGGTGCTTGAGGAGACCAGCAAAACGCAGATCGGCGATGCCTCGCTGGCTGAAAACCTGTGGCGTGTACTGCCCGCATCAAACGAGTTCATCTGGTGGTCGCAGCGTGACAACTGGGTGCACCTGTATTTGTACGACCTGACTACAGGACAGCTCAAGAACCGCATTACCACCGGTACGGGCAATGTGACGGAGGTAGTGCACATCGATGAAAAGAGCCGGCAGATCTGGTTTACCGCGGTGGGCAAGGAAGACGGCCGGGATCCGTACTTCCAGCACTTCTATCGTATTGGTTTTGACGGACGCAATCAGGTGCTGCTTACACCTGAAGTGTCGCACCATACCGTGTCGCTGTCGCCCGATGCAAAGTATTTCGTTGATACGTACTCAACGCCGGACACACCGCCGGTAACTGTTGTGCGCGATGCCAACAACGGTCGCGTGCTGCGCGAGCTCGAGCGCGCTGACATTTCACGACTGGTGGCGAGCGGTTGGAAGCCGCCGATGCCCGTGACCATGAAAGCGCGTGACGGCACGACCGATATTTACGGGCTCATGTTCACGCCAACGAACATGGATTCCACGCGCAAGTATCCGATCATCAACTATATCTATCCCGGCCCGCAGTCGGGAAGTGTTGGTACGCGCAGCTTCACGCCGTCACGCAACGATCATCAGGCGCTGGCTGAACTGGGCTTTGTTGTGGTCGCAATTGACGGTATGGGGACGCCGGGGCGCAGCAAGGAATTCCACGATGCGTATTACGGCAACATGGGTGACAACACCATTCCCGATCAGGTAGCGGGCATGAAGGAGCTCGCATCACGCTATTCGTTCATTGACATCGATAAGGCCGGCATGTGGGGCCATTCAGGCGGTGGCTTTGCAACGGCGGCGGCGATGTTCAACGCACCGGATTTCTTCAAGGTGGGTATTTCCGAGTCGGGCAATCACGACAACCGCAACTACGAAGACGATTGGGGCGAGCGCTATCAGGGGCTGCTGGTGAAAAATGGTGACACCGACAACTACGCCGATGAAGCCAACCAGACACATGCAGCCAAGTTGCAGGGCAAGCTGTTTCTCATTCACGGCATGATGGACGACAACGTGCCGCCGTCGAACACGTTGCTGGTGGCCGATGCACTTATGAAGGCGGGCAAGGACTTTGATTTGCTCATGCTGCCCAACGCGCGTCACGGCTTTGGTGCAGACGGTCCCTACATCATGCGACGCCGCTGGGATTATTTCGTGCAGCATCTGCAAGGAAACATCCCACCCAAGGAATATCAGATCGGGCGTCCTCGGCAGCCGTGAGTAACGATGCGCAGTCGTGAGCCGCTAGAGATTTAACCACCAAGAGACTTTCGCCAGGAGCGCCCGGTTTTTCGGGCGCAGGCCATCCGGCACGTAGTTGTCCGTGTACACAACAAACAGATCGGACGCGGGAAGAAAACGCCATTGCAGCCGGCTGTTCACATTGAGATTGTCGAACTGGCTGTTGTACTGGGTGAAGGTGGTCCAGAACAGTGTGGTGGTGAGGGTCACGTCAACACGTGACCCCACCAACCAGAGGGTGGCGTCATCAAAGCCCTGTGCGAGATCGATTTGACTCACGTTCCACGTGAGCGCTCCGGTGGCATACTGGCGCCACCGGTAGTTGAGCGAGCCCGAAGTCTGGCGCAGGCTGCCGTTGAAGAACTGACCGCCCCGGACGCGCAGCGTACCCGAGAGTACCCGTCGCGGATCGGTGGTAATGCTCGCTTCAACCTCCGGCTGTTCAAATGCTTCGCCAGCGGCAAACGCCAACCCGTCGCCGCGCACGGGGCGGAAGGGCGCAAAGAGCTGTATGTACCGGGAACGCGCGGTGAGATTGAACTGCCCGGTATTGCGAAACTCGGCGGCGTAGCGCGCTGAGAGCACGCGATCGGTGAGCCCCCACGGATCGTCCCACGTGAAGTTGCCCTCTACACGCAGCACATGGCGGTTTACCGGCGAGCCGGCAGGGAACCGACTGACCTCAAGTTCCGGGTTGATGCGCTGAAACCCTCGTCGCGGTACAAAGCCCGTGCGCGCGTCGTAGCCATCGCCAATGATCTGGTGCTCCCATTTCGCACGCCACAGCGGCTCGTTGCGCTGCAACAGTACACCATGTGAGTACGCGTCAGACGCGGCCCCGCCGGACACCTGCTGGTGATGAAAAAACTTGCCAAACCACGCACCGTCAGCCGACGCAAGATTGTAGTCCACACCAAGCATCCGGCTGGCCGATACATCATTGGGGCGACGCGGATCGAGTGGGCCGCCCTCCGTGTTCTGCTCGTTCACCGCGATGAACGCGAGGTTTGAACGCGCAAACAGCTGCCGTTGCACCGCCGCAACGGCGTAGTTCCGACCTGCTACGCCAATCGCACTATCCGAACCGGCCTGCATGGACATCACGCCAATGCGCCAATCATCGCTGAGTCGCCCGCTCAGCCGCGCTCCACCGATGATTCGATTCTGCACATTCTGTCCGGTACTCGAATCAATCGCGATGCCGATGCGCCGGGAGAAAAACGGGCGGGCGTTGTCAAAGCCGAATCCGGCAAACAGGTCGGCATTCTCCAGAAAAAACTGTCGGCGTTCAGGAAAGAACAGTTCAAACCGATCGAGGTTGGTTTGCTGTTCGTCCACTTCAACCTGTGAAAAATCCGGGTTGACCGTGAGATCAAGGTTCAGCGACGGTGTTACCATCACCTTCGCATCGAGCCCCACATTGGCATCGGTCTGCCGGGCCCGGCCGCCTTCAAACTGCCGCGTCGCGCCGCCGGCGGTGTACGGAATGAGCGTGTAACCTCCGCTGCGTGCGGTCATGGGCGCATCCCATTGCAATTCGCCCAGATAAGCCAGGCTGTACACCTGAAACTGGCGTGGAATCGGACTCCACGTGGTGCGCTCGTTGGCTTTGCTGTCAATGCGGTAAAAGTTGACGCCCCATGTCTGATCACCCGCGTTAAAGCGTAACGCGTTGAACGGGATGGCCATTTCTACCGACCAGTATCCATCGCCTCGGTATGTCGCGCTCGACCAGACGTTGTCCCACGATCGGTCGAAGTCATCTCCGGAAGCTCCGCCGTTCACAATCAGCCCTTCCCGCTGCACGTTGTACGGGTTCACACCAAAAAACACACCGGTGGTACCGTCACGCCACGGATCAAGCACCAGCGTAACGCCATCGTTGGCGCTGCCCCGATAATCCCGCCGCAGCGACGCGGAAACAAATCCGCCCTCACGGTACTCATACATGACGGCGCCGAGGTACAACGTTTGATCGTCGTAGGCGATCATGAACTCCACCGGCGCCAGCGCTGGTGCGGTGTCGAAGGGGAAATACTGAATGAAGTCGCCCGTACGACTGACGCCTGCCCATTCGGTACTGTCAACGACACCATCGAGTGTGATTGGTGAAGACAGGCGGGTTGCGCCAACGGTGCGGATGACACGCGCACTTGCCGACGGAGATGTGCCCACTGACGGTTGCGACGGCACCGATACCGTTGTTGCCTGCGCGGCCAGCGTTTCAGCTGCGAGCACCGTGCCGGCCACGGCCAGTACAATAGACGATGATGCCAGGCGTCGGCGACATTGCGAAATGTCATCGCGCACGCGCGTGAGAAAACGCCAACCGCACCATCGCAATAGCACGTTTGTCGCTGCTTCGACGCCGCACACCGGCGGCACTGCTCGCTGCTGCATACCGATCCCTGAATCGTGAACGTGCCATGTGACCTGCGCGCAGCACGGGTGCCGGGCGTGTCGGTACACCGGTCGACGCATTGGTGCAGCGAGCCGGAGCGTAAACATGTCGGACGGACGCGCATCTGTCACCGCTCCGCTTTCTAGACCATGCCCGAATCAGGCAACCCCTGGCACGGAGCCGCAAGTACGCGACACTGGACCGCGCCACCCAACGACGGGTATCGCAAGGACATCGGTGCGCACTTTCTGTTGCGCTGATGCGTGGGTTCCGCACAAACACCCGGACAGGCATATGCCGCGCTGGTTGCTCGTCTCAATAACACTGCTCGTGGCAGCCGTGGTTGGCGTTGGTGGCCTGCTGCTCTTTACGGGCACGCCGATCGCCGAGATCGCTTCACTGCTCGCATCCGAGTCGATCATGCCGCTGCGAGAGCAGATGCGTCCGGCGCGACAAAACGGCCCCCGGGTGCTTGTGATCGCGATGGACGGTGTGGGCGCACAGGAGTTTCGCGACGCCGTGCGCAGTGGTGACATGCCCAACGTGTCGTCGCTGCTTGGTGCAGAAGTCGATCGAGCGGGCGGTGTGTATGAACACGGCCTGGCACCTGTCGGAGTGTTGAGCATTCTTCCGTCTACCACCTACGCCGCGTGGACCTCGGTGTACACCGGCACCGGCGTCGCGCAGCACGGGGTTGCGGGTAACGAATGGTTTGATCGCGAGACTATGACCTTTGTTGCCCCCGCGCCAGTCTCGCTCACCGATCATGAAGATGCGGTACGCGTATACTCGGACAGTTTGCTGCACCAGTGGATGGCGGTACCCACGCTGTTCGAGCGCGCCGATGTTCGATCGTACGTGACGTTGGCCGCGCAATATCGCGGCGCCGACTTGCTGGTACGTCCCGATGCTGAATCGTTTGCAAAACTTGCCGCGTCTTTTGCCGCCGGTGTGGCGGACAATGATACCGATTGGGAGACCTACAGCGCGCTCGATCAGTCGGCGGTTGAGCAGACACTGCAAGCCATCAAGGAGTACGGACTGGCGGACTTGCAGGTGGTCTACTTTCCCGGTGTTGATCTGTTCACGCACGTAGCCGACTCATCGCTGCTGCAACAGGAGCGCTATCTCACCAACGTTGTTGACTCGGCGATCAGCCGGCTGCTCGATGTGTACCGCCAAAAGAATGCGCTTGACTCCACATATGTGCTGATCGTATCAGACCACGGACACACGCCGTCTATTGCCGACCAGCGGCACGCACTCGGCACCGGTGAAGAAGGCGAACCACAGGACGCACTCAAGGCGATCGGATTCCGGGTGCGTCCGTTTGAGCTGGAGAGCAAAGACAGCAGCTATCAGGCCGTGCTGGCGTACCAGGGTGCTTTTGCCTACGTGCATCTGGCCGACCGCACCACGTGTCCACAGTCTGACGATCGCTGTGACTGGAGCGCCCCCCCCCGCTTTGAGGAAGACGTGCTCGAAGCGGTGCGTGCATTTGCCGCAGCCGGTGCAACGGGAGCGGGTGCATCGAAGCTCGAAGGCGCGATAGACCTGATCTTTGCGCGCGAGTCGCACGGTGTTGAACCGGCGGGACCGTTCAAGGTGTGGAACGGCGATTCACTCGTACCGATTGGCACCTACCTCGCAGCCAATCCGCGTCCTGATCTGCTCGACCTCGAAGCACGACTCGAAACGTTGGGCGTTGGCCGGTACGGACACCGCGCCGGTGACGTGCTGCTGCTCTCGCGCTATCGACAGGAAGACCCGGAGCCGCTGCGATTCTACTTCTCTGCGCGGTACCGGTCGTGGCACGGCAGCCCGAGTCAGCAGGACAGTGAGATCGTCTTCGCACTCGCGCGTGGGGCGTCCACCGGGGACGCGTTACGAACGCGCGTACGAGCGGCGATTGGCGACAATCCGTCGCAGCTGGATGTGACACCGCTGATACTGAACTTGCTCGGGCGCTGATCGTTGTGTCGCAGTGGCGTGCCCGTCGGCTCGCGCTACCGCTTGGCGATCCACCGGGCCAGTGACACAGCGGCTTGTGCCCGCACTCGTGATTGCAGCATCGGTGTCCACCCCAGCAACAGCCCGAGTGGACCAAGCGCCTGACGACTCCACGCGTAAAGCGAGAAGTGGTCTGTGTGCCGGACAATCAACCCATCCCGGAACACGAAGCTCGCACTGATGCGGTTGGTGACAAGTCGTTGCGTTGATGTGAATGTGTAGGTCGCCGTCCAGTCCGCGCTCCCGTGCTGCTCGGATGCCTGCACGTTTGTGAACTCCACCCTGAGATCTTTGCCACGCGTGCACAGCATGTCCCACATCGCAGCGGCGTCAGCTCCGTGAAGATCCGGGAAGACGGGATCTGAGAAATGAATCTGTTGGTGATAACACGCCGCCATCCCAGCAGCGTTGCGCTGCTGGAAGGCAGTGTAAAAGCGCGTGATCAGGTCAGCCGCCGCCGAATCCAAAGCGGCGTCCACCAAGTTCACCAAGATTCCCGAAGCGTTGATTCACAATCGAGTTGTAGATGGACCCGAAGGTGTAACCGATCCCGACGTTCATGTTGTATCGGAAGTTGGTCTGAAGTTGCTGCCGTTGCGTGAGAATGTCACGCTCAGACTGCGGTGCTGCTGCGATGTAGATCTGGTCACGAACGCGCGACGCCGAGCCGCGCAGGTTGAGCGAGAATCCACGGCCCAGGCGCAGGTCCATGAAACCGGACAGCGTCACGTGATTGCGCTGGGGATCATGCAGGTAGTGCGAACCTTCAAGCGAGATGTTGGTATTGCCCCACGTTTGCCGCTGCGACAAGGCAAGCAGCAGCGTCTGGTTAAAACGCGTTTCCTCGTCTTCGTCAAAAACGGTTGTTTCGTAGTAGCGGTAGTAGTTTGGTCCTACGTAGTAGAGTGCGGTCAGCTGATGGCTTTGCGCCTCGGTCCACGGAAAATAGTTGTACTCGATGGCCGGTGAGATTCGCATGGCCAGCTGCTGGTTGAGCACTTCGCTGAAGCCGACCGATATTTTGGTGCCCAGCGTCCAGTGCGCGTTGAGCGTACGCCCGATCAATGCATTCGCGTTCGCCCCGCGCTGCAGCACGGTCACGTCCACGGTGTCACGGGTGCCGGGGCGCGTCTCACTTGGCACGTTGAGCGTAAAATCACGCTGATTGTAGCTGTTGCTCACGCCCAAATTGATTTTCCAGGCGTCGGTCGTTCGGGCAGCCGAAAACGATGTGGAGAGGTTGGTGTTGCGCACCAGCTGTTCGCCTGAGGCCGACAGGTTGCCGTTCAGGCGGTAGAGCCAGAGGTTCCACCTGTCCTTGACCGCGCGTGGATTGATGGCGCGCGCGACTACGCCGTTGGTGAGTCCCAGCCGCATACGGGTGGCAATCGGTGTGCGCGCAACGAACGGTGCGAGGCCCAGCTGGAAGGTGCGCAGCAGTTCGCGCCGCACGCGATCGTCGGCGTCATTGGGCAACGTGGTGATGGACAGCGTGTCCACCTTGCCGGCAAAGCGCTTCTGGCCGAGAAAGTTCACCGTAATTTCGCGTCCGCCGTTACCCGCGGTCAGGCTGGTGAGCAGCAGGTGCACATCACTGTCCATGCGATCGCGCACCCAGTTCACAAAACCCATTTCCTGCACGAAAAAGTTGCGGTCGCAGCCGCGCACGCCGCCCTGGCAGTCGAGAAAGACACGGAGCGAGCTGGCCAGCAGGCTGTCGGGCAGCACCTCCGCCTCAGCGGGACCTGGGCGGGCCGCGCCAGCGCGAGCTCCGCGCGGCGTGGTGGGTGCAACGGTGGTGTCGGGCGGTGGCGGGGGTGGCTCTGTAGAACCTTGAGCCAACAAGGCGCCCGACCACATCGTCGAGGCGAACAACAGCACGGAAACTCGGCGCATTGAACACTGGAATGATCGTGGAATCGCGACGCCCGACCGGGCCGTCAGCGCACAGCTAGCCGGTGCGACCGGCAGTGCCGGTTGAGGCACCCGGCACATACGCACGAGAGTATGGGACTGTTCGGGGCAAATCTTGAGCGGGACCGTCTGGTCGAGATTCGGTCGTCGGCCCGCTGCGTGCTCCCGCATTGCGCGCTGCCTGATGACAGGGCAAGCTTAGCCAGCATCAGATTCACGAGCCTGTCGAACTCCGATATCCCTCTCGCTGCGAGCGTTCCGATCAAACCCAACTCTGGCCAACCTGTGGGCACGCAGTCCGATAAGGAGATTCCCGCCATTCGGGAACTGCTCAGTCAGAGTCGCGGGCAGGGAACGTACGAAGAGTACGCACTGGTGTACGAGGTGCTCGCCAGTCGGGCGCCTTGCTCGCTCCTCATTTTTGGTGTGGGGCGCGACTCCCCGCTCTGGATTGACGCCAACGCGGGAGGACGCACCGTATTTCTTGAGTCCATTTCCAAGTGGGCGGCGTTTGCACGCACGGCCACGCCGGGCATTGATGTGCGCGACATCAGCTACGGGCCGTGGCGGCGTTTCATGTGGCCGCTGCTGCGCAGGGCGCCAAAGCTGCTCGAGTTACGCAATCTGCCAGCGGATGTGCGCGACACCGCCTGGGACGTGGTGCTGGTTGATGCACCGCGTGGTACCACGTGGCGACGTCCGGGCCGCATGCGCAGCGTGCGCACCGCTGCCGTGCACGCCGCCCCGAACGCCGATGTGTTTGTGCACGACTGCCACCGCACAGTTGAGCGCGAAAGCGCCGACCAGTTTCTCGGCGAACACAATCTGGTCGCTCAGGCCGGTACCATGCGCCACTATCGCCGCCGCTGAACGTCGTGCGCCTTGGAATTGAACATCGCGGGTTCGATCCGTCCGGAGCTGGCCAGCAGCGATACCTGTGGCGTCTCGGCCTGTGGCTGGCTGAGCGCGGTCACGATATGCACATCATTACGGCGCAGCGGGCAAAGCGTGAGGTTGAAGCGCCTCAAGGGGTTACGCTGCACACCGTGCACGGTCTGTCAGCGGCGGCGGTTGGGGCATACGTGCGCGAGCTCTCGCTCGACGCAATGCTGCTCAACCCCGAACGCGCGGCGGCCTTCCAGCGCGTAGGTGCCAACGTACTGCGAGCGGGCTACGGCACTGAACAGTATTCGCAGAAAATGCGCTCCTTCCGGCGCCCATTGGAGCACGCGCTGCGGTCGGCATCCCGCTGGGCGCCGTGGAGCAAGTGGTACGAGCACATTGAGCGGCAGTTTTACGAAGGACGCGTGCCGCCACCGCAGATCATTGCGCAGTCCAGCTACATGCGCAACGAAATCCTGCGCAGTTACGACGTGCCGCCGGAACACCTGCATCTCGTGTCCAACGCGGTAGATCACGATGAGTTTTCTCCCGCTCAACGGTTGGCGCAGCGTGCCGCGGCGCGCGAGCGCTGGCGGATTCCTGAGCATGCGCTGTGTCTGTTGTTCATCGGCCACAACTTCCGTCTCAAGGGGCTGGGGCAGCTGCTGCAACTGCTGCAGCGCACCGATCCACATGTGCATTTGCTGGTTGCGGGCAAGGGCACTGGCAACGCACAGCGGCGCGCGGCGTTGCGACAAACGGAACGGTTGGGGCTGCAGTCGCGGGTGGTGTTTGCCGGCTCGGTGAACCCGTCAATGCAGGCCTATGCGGCGGCTGACGCGGTGGTGCATCTCTCGTGGCACGACTCGTTTGGCTTCGTAGTGCTCGAGGCGATGGCCTGTGGGCTGCCCGTGATCACCACGCCGTGGGCAGGTGCGTCAGAGCACATTGAACACGGTGCGTCAGGCTTCGTGGTAGACCCCGGCAACGACGCCGACATTCTGGCTGCGATAGACGCCCTGCGTTCGGCCGCCAACCGTGAGGCGATGGGCGCCCGCGCAACCCTGCGCGCCGCGCCGTTTACCGAGGAGCACAACTTTGAGCAGGTTGAAGCAGTGTTTCGCGTGGCGGCTGACCGTGGCCCGGTGACGTGACCAGCTCGCGTTGCTGATTCCGGTTCGCGGCTTTCCGCACGCTGAACGCTAGTTCTCCGCTGCGCCGTACGACCTGATGAAGTCAACTTCCAGTCGGAACGGCCCGTCCTGCCCGTCTGCCATGTAGAGCCCCAGTCGCTGAATACGCGCCGGATCAAGCGGGGGAGCGTTCACCGGCTCTCCGCGAAAGGTGCTGCGCAAGGCGCTGAATGGAACGCGAACTACCGTCCACTCTTCGGTAGTTGGGAACGATGCCCGACGGGACACATTGCGGCCGTACACGCGAGTGCCGTCATCAACCTCCACCTCAAACCGGCGACCTCCTCCGCGCACGCGTAGTTCCAGCCCCTCTTCGCCGGTGAGGTCTACCACGCGCGATGCCCGCAACGAGGTGAAACCACCGCCGCGAGTCACCAGCGTACCAGTGAATCTGAGCGTGCCATCTTCAACCGTCACGAAGCCGGCCGAACGTCCGCCCATGACCCCATCATTGACAACCTCCCAGTCCGTCTCGTCGGGAGTATCAAAGGAAAACAGGATCACCGGCATTGGCAGCTCATGGGCAGTGGGTTGGGACACCCGGTTGGTGCCCAGCAGAAAGAGCAGTGATGAAAGTGCGATACGTAGGGAGGCACGCTGCACAGTCGGGCGCAGGCGGAACTTCAGATATTGACCGGTCATTGGCGTTGCTCGTGTGAAGATTCATACGAGCAAGCGTTGCCGCACCAACCATGTTCCGACCGTCTGCTGACTTACTGCTCCCCCAGCCCCACTCGCACCGCCACTACACCGCGCAAATCACCCTCGGCATACCCCACCGCTTTGTCTTCAGGATAGCGCTCGGCCAGCACCGTTCGAATGGACGGCTTCAACCCTTCCACCGCACCGTGACAGTTGAGACAGCCAGCGGCAACGGTCACCGGACGGAAATAGCGGAGCTCGCGTGCGCCGTCGCTCGTTCGCCGCACTTCCATGAACTCAGTGGGCAGCGTTCCTGCTGACTGGAGACCGGCCAGGTACTCAAGCACCCGTACCTCGGCACTGTCGGGAGCGTTGGACGGGTTGCGGACGCGTAAACTGGTGCGGTGCACATCAACGCCGGCCAGCTGATACCGGGCCGTCAGTGCTTGTGCCGAATCGGCGCAGAAAGCGAGCGCCGAGTCGGGACCGGCCGCTTCGAGTCTCGCCAGCAACGCTTTCATGAGTCCCTGGCCGAGGGCTGTGGCGGCGTCACGCGCGGTTGCGAGCGATGCACTGTCTACCGACTCCGGGCCCGTTGCTTCTACAACGGTGGCCTTCACGGTTGTGTCGAGCTGGGCTGTATCCGCTTCCGCCGAAGTGTCGGCGGATTTGCCGCATGCCGACACAACACATGCGGTGATCAGGAGCGATATCATCGCTCGACGAATAGATATCATGGTCGTTGTAGTTGTGTGCATTGCTCAGCGACTTGATGATAGTAACTCCTCCGTCCAGTTCTCCACCACTACCATGGCTCCGGCGCGCGATCCATCGGCGCGGCGCACCATGAGGAATCGGCCGTCAGGCGCGACGTCGTAGTTGCGTCGTGACAATGAGGTCTGCACAAAGTCGCTTGCACTGAACAGTGCACGCGTGCCAAGTACGGAAAAATCCGGTGATGTTGACACACGCGCTTCCATCATGCGCGACGCCAGATCCAGATAATAAATCGCACTGCCGTCGCGCGCCCAGCGCGGCGAGGCACCACCGGCGGTTGAGACAAGTGTTCGCGACGCTTCAGGCGCGTCAAACGGAACGACGTAGACTTCGTAGCGCCCTGAGCGATTGCTCATATACGCCAACCAGCGACCGTCGGGAGAAACCGCCGGCGAGTACTCTGTAGTCGCGGTGGCGATGAGTGATGTGCCAACCGTGTCCTGCAGCGAGCGTGTCGCGAGAATGTCGCCGTTGCCGGCTGTGGGCGTGGTCGTGCGGACAACCACGCCTTGTCCGTCTGCCCGCCACACCTGCTCAGATATGGGCCGTTCGCTTCGCATCATCAGCTCCGGAAGGCCGCTGCCGTCCACGGCCTGCCGAAATACATCGCCTGTTGAGTTGCGACCGCTGCTACCGAGGTAGCTCAGCTGGCGCCCGTCCGGACTCCACGCAGGTTCACTGGCGTTGCCGTCGGTGTTCAAACGTACGGGGCGCCCGCCGGCCAATCGCAGCCAGAGCACCGTGCGAGTGCCATCAGACTGCGTAACCGCCAGCCGCGTTCCGTCGGCAGAGAGCACTGGACTTCTGAAGGTACCACGCCAAGTCGAGTCGTATGGCGTTTGCTGGCCGTCTCGGCTCACCCACACCAGTTCCCGTGCATCTCCACCGTCTTCAACGGAATGCACCAGCGTACCAGTTGCCGATACGGCAAAGTCTACGGGACCAATAATCGTTTGCGGCAGATTCTCGCCCACGAGTACGGGAGTACCGGCAAGTTGGCGCGAGCGCTGGTTAAACGGCACAACCCAAAGCTTACCGTCGTAGGTGCTGTAGAGCAGATGCCCCGTATGCACCCATAGGGCGCGTATCCCCTCCATGAGCAGCGTGTGTGTAGAATCGCCGATTGATTGAACAGCGATCTTCCGGTCACCGCTTTTCATTTCGACACTGAACAGCAGCGTCTTACCGTCTGGCAGCACATCGGGATGCATGTGTGCCATCTCGCCACCAGCTGTGTCCACTACAGTGACTGATTCTTCGAGTGCGCAATCATTTCGGCGACAACGGCTGATATGCAGGAAGCCGTCTGTCGGGATACGGTAGATCCAGTCGTCACTGCTCCAGTGGGCGGCATCCGGATACAGCACATCCTCGGCAACTACCGTCTTCGGGCCGCCAGCCACCGGCATGGTGAAAAACTTGTTTTCAGCGTAGAACAGCAGCTGTGAGCCGTCCGGAGAGAAGACCACCCCCATCCCGTTTTCGGTGCCGGGCAGCGGAGTGAAGTTCAATTCATTGCGACGGCGTACGAGCACCAGGTTGCCCGGTCCGCCCCGTCGCGTGATGAGCGAGCCGTCGGGGGAGATGTTGATATCGGTTGTCCACGTACGTTCTGCAGTGACCGAATCAGCCACCAGCCGATAGCGTACTACGGCCTGAGGCGGAGTTGGGCGCAGCCATCCGTACGCCGCTGCAGCGCTTGCGACCAATGCAACGGCAGCCAGCGCAAAGGTCGCACGCATTGTGCGTGCAGGTGCCGCTGTGCGCGAAGCGGTTGTGTACGAGGCCTGCGAGCTGGTGGCGTCACGCACGTCGAGCGCGGCGGCAAACTCGCCAGCCGTGGCAAAGCGATCGGCCGGCAGCTTTTCAAGTGCACGCAGCACGGCCGCTTCAATGTGTAAGGGTACAGCCTTGCGCTGTGTGACCAGACTGCGCGGCTCCTCCGACATGAGTCTGGCCACAACTGCGTGCACCGTTGGTCCGCTGAACGGCGGCTCACCGGCGAGCATTTCGTACAGCACGGCGCCCAGTGCGTACACATCGCTGCGTGCGTCAATCGTGCGCTCGCCGGTGGCCTGTTCGGGGCTCATATACTGGGGTGTGCCGAGCGACAGCCCCGTTTGCGTAAGCCGTTGTCCGGCACTTTGCACCGCGAGTGCAATACCAAAATCGGCCACGAGTGCGTGACCGTCTTGCAGAAGAATGTTTTCGGGCTTGATGTCGCGGTGAATAACTCCCTGCCGGTGCGCGTGCTCGAGCGCGGTGGCCGCTTCGCGCGCAATGCGCACTGCGTCATCAATCGGGAGTTGACGCTCACGTTCAAGTCGCGCGCGCAGTGACTCGCCGGTGACCAGTGGCATCACGTAGTAGAGCAGACCATCGGCAGAGCCACTGTCGAGCAACGGCAGGATATGCGGGTGCTGCAAACGTGCGGTGGTCTTGATCTCGGTGAGAAACCGTTCTGGGCCGAGCACTGCACCCAGATCCGGGTGCAGGACCTTTATGGCAACGTCACGTTCGTGTTTGAGATCGTGCGCGAGATAGACGGTGGCCATGCCACCGGCACCGAGTTCGCCAGAGATGCGATATCGGTCTGCAAGTGCGTTGGTAACGCGGGAAAGGGCTTGGGTCATGTTGTGCGAAAACTTACGTGCGCGTGCACCGCGCTGCGAGCGGTATTGCTGCAACAGCAATATGATTAGTGCAACTTGAACCACCGCGCCGCTGTCGTACACTACTCATTGTCGGGATGTGGCCATGCGGAAACCAACAACGAAACCGGTAAGTCAGAAACAGCGCACCGACTACCCGGTCATGCTGTTCGATTCGCAAGCAGACTGGCATGCGTGGCTTGATGCCAATCACGCATCGGCACCCGGCGTGTGGATGCGATTTGCCAAGAAGGCTGCGACGTACACCAGCGTCACGTACGCGCAGGCGCTTGATGTTGCGCTCTGCTACGGCTGGATTGACGGACAGTTGCAGCGCTTCGACGAGGAGTCGTACCTGACCAAGTTCACGCCACGCGGACCGCGAAGCATCTGGTCCAAGGTCAACGTCGGGCACGTGGAGCGATTGATCAAGAGTGGTGTCATGCAGCCGGCAGGAATGGCCGCCGTGGAGAGCGCGAAAGCCGATGGTCGGTGGGAACGCGCGTATTCGTCATCGAGCAAAAGTTCGGTGCCGGATGATCTACAGCAGGCGCTTGATGCAAATCCCAATGCGCTGGCAGCGTTTGCGAAGCTCAAACGCGACAACCGGTACGCGATTCTGTTTCGCGTAGAGACCGCGGTGAAGCCTGAGACGCGCGCGCGTCGGATCAGTGAGTTCGTGGCGATGCTGGAGCGTGGGGAGACGATTCATCCGGTGAAGAACCAACCGTGACCAACCCGGAGTCGCCCAAAGATCGCTCCTGGGGATAGTGGGCACGGTGCGATGAACCGATGAGTGTTCAATGCCACCGCCTTGCGAGCCTGCGCAGGGTCAGACCAGCCACGATCACCGTCGGAGCATCAATGCCTGCGCTTAGTACCAATCCCCTGTTCCAAGTTGCACCTGCTGCAGCTCCTCTCAGTTGGGAATCGTTGCTGACGAACAAGAAGATGCCCGATGATCCCGATGCCAACGAGCCCGGCACCATGCCGGACGAGGACCTGGCTATTGAGTCACCCGAGTTCGAGGATGACGATGACTTTGATATGGCTCCGCATCCCAGGCCCGACGAAAATCTGATGGACGATGAGCTGATCACACCAGCCAACACGCCGCGCGCGCCACGCTGAAAACAGCCGCATGCTAGTTTGCGGGCGTGAAGAAACGATCATTCATCCTGCGCGTGGTGTTGCCGGTCGCGCTCATTGCGACCGCCGCCGCGCTTTATACTCCCGACACCTCGCGCAGCACGCTCGAAGGTAAATATCTCGCTCAGGACTCCGACCTGCGAACCATCGCAGGGATACCGATCCATGTTCGAGAGAGCGGACCCGACAGTGCACCCGCGCTCATACTGCTTCACGGCATGGGCGCGAGTTTGCACACCTGGGAACCGTGGGCGCGTGCGCTCGAAGACAGCTTTCGCGTGATTCGCTTTGACCTGCCCGGTCACGGACTCACGCCACCTGATCCCACCGGTGACTACAGTGACCCGCGCAGTCATGCCATACTCGCGGCGCTCATGGATTCACTGGGAGTCCAGCGCGCCACGCTCATTGGCAACTCGATGGGCGGACGCATTGCGTGGTCGTTTGCCGCTGACCAGCCGGCACGGGTAGACAAATTGGTGCTCATTTCACCGGATGGGTTTGCGAGTCCGGGATTCGAGTACAACAAGGCCGCCGAGGTGCCCGCGACGCTGGGGCTCATGCGCTACGTGTTGCCAAAATGGATGCTACGAATGACGCTCGCGCCGGCCTACGCCGATCAATCGGTAATGACAGACAGTCTCGCCACGCGCTATCACGACTTCCTGATCGCCCCAGGTGCACGGGACGCCATGATGGATCGCATGCGGCAAACGGTACTCACGGATCCGGTACCCAGGTTGCAGCGCATTCAGGCGCCCACGCTGCTGCTCTGGGGCGAAATGGACGCCATGATTCCGATCAGCAATGCGCAGGATTATCTGGACGCCATGCCCGATGTCCGACTGGTGCGCTTGCCCGGGCTGGGACATCTGCCGTTTGAAGAGGCGCCGGCCAAGGCGCTGCCGCCGTTGCGGGAGTTTCTCGCTCAACCGTAGCGGTTCACGCTGCCGCGCTGCAAGTTGGTCACTGTGCGTTGGCGCGAGTGCTTCAAGCCGGCCAAACCGGGCTGCAGTTGCAGTACGGTCGAGCCACTCCGGGGATACCCCGGGGATTTGTAGGAAGCTGGGATTTCGTCGCATGAGCGGCGCTGCAGGCGGTCGCCGGCAGAGATGCTCACGCAAGGTCAGACTCGTTGAAGCACTCCGCCACGCCGTCCATGCGTGATGCACGCCTCGCACAAGATCTGGTTGACGCTTGCATCGCAGGCGAACAGTCGGCGCAAGCCATTGTGAACCGCGTAGCGTCAATCGCGCGTGGTCCGCGTTTGGCAATGCAAGAGCTGGCAGATGTGTATCTGCAGCGTTGCGCCGGGGTCGTTCGCCCTCGCCGGCGCGATATCGTTCAGGCGTTTCGGGAAGCTGAAGCACATCGCCCTCAGCCGTTGATCGGCGATGTACTCAAGCGGCGACACGCTGCGCGCGAGATGTCCTTCGAGCCGCCGGAGATGCAGTCGGCAATCCGTGGTGACGAGCTGGCGCTGCCGCCGCTTATCGCCGCGCGCGAGCTGCCGCCGCTTGTGACCGCGCGAGAGCTCGCTGAGTGGTTGGGCCTTACAATCGGTGAACTCGAGTGGTTCAGCGACCTGCGCGATCTCAACAGGCGCGCACCGTCATCACAGCTCGGCCATTATCACTACACTGTGCTGCCCAAGCGCCGCGGTGGTGTGCGACTGATTGAAGCACCGCAAGCGCGGCTGAAAGCATTGCAGCGACAGATTCTCACGCAGATACTCGACCGCGTACCGTCGTACTACACTGCGGCACACGGCTTCGTGAAAGGACGTTCGGTACATACGTTTGCAGCGCAGCATGTTGGAAAAGCGATGCTGTTGCGAGTAGACCTGAAAGACTTCTTTCCCAGTGTCGGCGGCGCCCGTGTGCAATCGGTGTTTCGTACGCTGGGCTACCCCGAGCGGGTGGCTGACCTGTTGGGCGGCATTTGCACAACCACAACACCGCGCCGCGTCTTTGCTGGCGCGCCGGTTGCACCACGCGAGTTAGCTGACGTAGCGCGTGTCTATCTGCGCCCGCATTTACCGCAGGGCGCACCAACATCACCAGTGCTGGCCAACCTGTGTGCGTTTCGACTGGACTGCCGGCTCACAGGACTCGCCGACTGGCTGGGTGCAACGTACTCGCGCTACGCTGATGACCTGGCATTTTCCGGCGATGATGTGTTTGCGCGTCGCGCTGAATCTGTGAGTGCGCAAATCGGTGCGATTGCCCTCGAAGAAGGGTGGGCGGTGCAGCATCACAAAACACGATTCATGCGACAGGGCGTTCGCCAGCAGCTCGCAGGACTCACGGTGAACACGCGCGTGAATATTTCGCGTGCTGCGTATGATCAGCTCAAAGCGATCATCACCAACTGTGTGCGGCATGGACCGGCAACGCAAAATCGCGATGCGCATCACGACTTTCGCGCACACCTTGCGGGGCGTGTGGCCTGGGTCGCGTCCGTCAATCCGGATCGTGGGAGGCGGCTGCGCAATTTGCTGGATCGCGTGGTGTGGGAGTAGCCGGCGTAACGCGCGCCCACGGCGGGTTATAGTGAGAGTGGATACGTGCAGTCGTGTTGCAACCCTCTGCTGCAAGCAAGATACTCAGGGAAAGGAATTTCCCCGTTCACCGCATCAGTTCGCCACTCTCGGGACCCCTCCATGACCCCACGCCGGTTTACGTTCGCTTCCTGCACTGTCCTGTCCTGTGCTCTGCTTGCACACGCACCAAGCGTTCATGCGCAGCAGGCAAAGACGTTCCCCGCCGCGATCTCGCTCATTCGCCAAACCGACCTCCAACGTGACCTCTTCATGCTGGCCGGTGACGCCATGCGTGGCCGGGAAGGCGGTTCGATAGACGAACTACGCGCATCGGTGTGGATTGCCGAACAGCTGCGTGCGATCGGTGTGGAGCCCATGGGCGACGATGGTTCCTACTTGCAGTGGTGGAATATCCGACGCACACGCATCGGTGCGTCGAGCACCGTAACCGTTGGTGAGCAGTCACTCGACATGTGGCGTGATGTGGCAATGACCGGTACCGCTCCCGCCGAAATCTCCGCCGCAACCGTCTGGGCGGGCGACGGACGTGACACCACGATTGACGTAAGCGGCAAAGTCGCCATCGCCCAGCTCATACCGCCGCCCACGCCGAGACGGCAGACCAGCGTCAACTCACCGGAGTACCGGTACGCGCGGTCGGCCATGCAGTCGCTGGGTTTTGCACTCACGAGACGGGGTGCCGTGGGAGTAATCCTGATTGCTGACTCCACGGCCCAGATCGCATTCGACGGCGTGGCCAACATCGGGTCACGCGGTACGTATCGCGTGGATAACCCCGCTACGCCGGAACGCGCACAGGCAATGCGCGCTCCCGTACTGCTCGCACGCAGGTCACTGGGTGCGGCGCTGCAATCGGCCGCCGGGGCCAATGCTACCATCCGGCTGCATCAGGAATCATTTACGTACCCGTCTGTAAATATTGTCGGGCGTGTGCTCGGCACTGATGCGGCACTGCGTGACGAGTACGTGCTCTTCAGCAGTCATCAGGATCACGACGGCGTTCGGTATGACGTCGCCGGCGACTCCATCTGGAACGGCGCCGATGATAACGGCACCACGAGCGTCGCACTGTTGGCTATCGCGCGTGCGTTCAAACAGACCCCGGCCAAACGATCGGCGTTGTTTGTGTACCACGGCGCTGAGGAACGCGGATTGCTGGGCTCCAACTACCACGTGCAGAACCCTGTTGTGCCGTTATCGCAGATTGTGGCCGTGCTCAATGGCGACATGCTCGGACGCAACAGCCCGGATTCTGCAGCACTGCTGGGCAGTCAGCCGCCGCATCGCAACTCCGCCGATCTCGTCGCGCTGGCGCTCAAAGCAAATCAGCTCACCAGTGGCTTTGCCATCGATTCCCTCTGGGATCGTCCCAGCCATCCCGAGGGCTGGTACTTCCGGTCCGATCATCTGCCGTACGCGCGCGCCAACGTGCCCGCACTCTTCTTCTCGAGCAACCTGCACGAAGACTATCACACGCCGCGTGACGAGCCGGCCACCATTGACTACGCCAAGCTCACACGCATGACGCAATGGCTCTACGGCACGGGATGGCTGGTGGCCAACACAGCTAGCCGGCCGCGACTCGATGCCGGCTTCCGGTTGGAGCGATAATGGATTCGACAGCACGCACCTCGCCCACAGACACCCTGGACCACCCGCTGCGCGAGGACATCCGCCTGCTGGGACGTCTGCTGGGCGACACGCTGCGTGAACAGGAAGGCGACCTGGTATTTGAGCTCGTGGAATCGGTGCGACGGGCGGCGGTGCGCTTCGCGCGGGAGGGCAACGCAGACGATCGGGCAGCGCTCAGTGAAATGCTCGACGATCTCCCGGAAAAGACGATGCTCTCGGTGGTGCGGGCCTTTACGTACTTTCTGCAACTCGCCAACATCGCCGAAGATGCACATCAACTCAGGCAGACACGGGAACAGGAGCTGAGTGAACGGCCGGCGGAGCAGGGAGGCTTAGAACACGTGTTACGCATGATGCAAACGCAACCACGGTTTGCCGAAAACACCGCGCACGCCGCAGAAGCGCTGCAGGAACTGTTCAACACGGCACATATTTCGCCGGTGCTCACGGCCCATCCCACCGAGGTGCAGCGCCAGAGTACACAGCGTGCACTTCAGGCCATCGGCAAGCTGCTGGAACAGCGTGATCGCGTGCAGCAAACGCCCACTGAAATGCGCGAGTCCGACGAGCAGCTGGTACAACATCTGTTGACGCTCTGGCATACACGCATGGTGCGTCCGGAACGGCTGCACGTTACTGACGAAATAAAAAACGGTATCCGGTATTTCGAACAGACGTTTCTGACCGAGCTGCCGCGCGTGTACACGCAGACGGAAGACGTGCTCAACCAGTTGTTCCCCGATGCAGAGTGGCACCTGCCAAGCTTTTTTCGCATCGGCAGCTGGATTGGGGGTGATCGCGATGGCAACCCCAATGTGAATGCATCGGTGTTGCGCGAAACACTTCGCCTGCAGAGTACTGCCGCCTTCACGTTTTATCTGCAGGAAGTGCACCTGCTGGGACAGGAGTTGCCACTGTCGGAAGACCTGCTTCCAGTAAGCGACCAACTCATGGCGCTTTCTGATGTTTCACCTGACCAGCAGCCGCAGCGGATCGACGAACCGTACCGCCGTGCCTTGATTGGCATTTACGCCCGCCTGTCCGCCACTGCGAGATCATTTGACCTGTCGCCTGTGGCGCGCGCATCAGCGGCAACCGTGGAGCCGTATGCAAACGTCGCGGCGTTTTCTGCGGATCTGACCACAATTCGTGACTCGTTGACCAGCAATCACGTGGGTCGTCTGGCTGCGGGCCGGCTTCGCCGTCTCATTCGCGCAGTGGATGTATTTGGATTTCACCTCGCGCCGGTGGACTTGCGGCAGAACGCCGACGTGCATGAGCGGGTGGTTGCGGAGTTGCTGCGGCGAGCCGGTGTGCACGCGCAGTACACATCGCTGAGCGAAGACGAGCGCATTGCACTCCTGCACGGTGAACTCACGGGCACGCGCCCGCTGTATGCGTCATATCTGCAATACAGCGATGAGACACGGGGTGAGTTGGAGATTGTCTTTGCTGCCGCCGAGCTGCGGGCACGCTTCGGGGCGGACGCGTTGCCTCACTACATCATTTCCAAATGCGACGGGGTATCTGATCTGCTGGAAGTCGCGCTGCTGCTCAAAGAGGCGGCGCTCATGCGCGGTGGCGAGGCACCGTCGTTGTCCATGCAGATCATTCCGCTGTTTGAAACAATTCAGGACCTGCGGCAGGCAGCGGCCACCATGCGCGCTGCGTTTACACTGCCTTTGTATCGTGCGCTTGTGACCTCGCTTGGAAACGAGCACGAGGTCATGCTCGGCTATTCGGACAGCAACAAGGACGGTGGGTTTCTGACGTCTGGCTGGGAGTTGTACAAAGCCGAGCTGGCGCTCATGCATGTGTTTCAGGAGCACGGTGTGCGCATGCGACTGTTTCATGGTCGCGGCGGTTCGGTGGGACGTGGTGGTGGACCAAGCTATCAGGCCGTGCTTGCGCAGCCCGCCGGAGTAGTACGCGGACAGATACGGGTGACTGAGCAAGGTGAAGTGATTACGTCCAAGTACTCCACACCGGCAGTCGGCCGCAGAAACCTTGAGCGATTGCTGGCGGCCACCATGGAAGCCACGTTTTCCGATGCAGAAAACGCCGACCAACCGACTGCCGCGTTCCATCCAGTCATGGATCGCCTGTCGGCGCTCGCATTTGATGCCTATCGGCAGTTGGTGTACGAAACACCGGGCTTCACGCAGTACTTCCATGAATCAACGCCGTTGTCGGAAATCGCTACACTCAACATCGGCAGTCGCCCGTCGTCGCGTGCGACATCGGGGCGCATTGAAGATCTGCGCGCCATTCCGTGGGTATTTTCGTGGGCGCAGTGTCGTGTTTTGCTCCCCGGTTGGTACGGCTTCGGCAGTGCGGTGAACGCGTGGCTGGACGAGACGCCGAGCGGTATGGACACACTGCAGCGCATGGCCCGGACGTGGCCGTTTTTTCGCATGCTGCTCTCGAACATGGATATGGTGTTGGGCAAGTCTGACATGGCGGTCGCGTCACGCTACGCCGAACTGGTGTCCGATGTCGGGTTGCGCAAGCAGATTTTCGGCACCATCGAAGCCGAGTGGCGTCGCACACGCGATGCGTTGCTCGCGATCACCGGGCAAACGTACCTGTTGGCGGATAACCCCACGCTTGAGCGTTCATTCGCCAATCGCGTCCCCTACATGGATCCGCTCAATCACCTGCAGATCGCGCTGTTGCGTCGTCATCGGGCGCAGGCACAATCGCCCGATGGTAGAGAGCCGGAAAATCGCGTTGAGCGCGGAATCCATCTCACGATCAACGGTATTTCGGCGGGACTGCGCAACAGCGGCTGACCCGGCGACCAGCCTCATCCACTGGGCCCCCGCCGCCGCGCCATGGCAGGTGTCCCTGCGCTGCCGCTACGCCGCCGCGACAAAGGCGCAGCCATTCTCCTGCGCCAGCGTCAGCCCGAAAATGCCGTTGGGTTGCATGATCACGCCGGGCAGTACCATGGACATTGCCTTCTCACGGGCGGCCGGGTTGCCCAGTTTGTCACGCTTTGCCACAAGAGACACCATCGCATTAAACGCCATGGCGCACGCCAACACCACGGTCCCTCGTTCCATCTGCTTGTGCAGCGCCAGATTGGCGAAGGTCGGCGGCAACTGATCGTCCTCGGCCGTCATGAGAACCGGATTGCGGCGCGTTTTCTTTTCGGTCAGTGGATGCATCACTTTGTTCAGCTTCGCCACGTCGTAGCTGTCCCAGAACTCCTGTGTCATGATGAACGGAATCGCCGAGTGGCGAATCACGAGCACCGGGCTGAGATCCTCAGGCTGCGCGCCCCGCAAATCACGATAGTGATTGCACCACAAACCGGCGCGCCATACTCCACTGCCTCCGGTCAGCTCAGGTACATCAAAAACCGCCTTGTATTTACCTGTAAGCTTCTGCGGCCAGCTGGTGTCAAACTGCCCCTGCACTGCGGGCCGATCGAGGGCCCGCGCGATTTCCCGCACCGACTCACCAGCCGAGGTGTGCGACTCCGGGGATTGTGCGTGCAGGGCAGACGGCAGCGCGGCCAGCGCGACGCCACCGACGGAGAGATGCGTGAGAAACTGACGACGGTCGCTGGGCATGCGGGCTCCAAGGGAATCAAGAGGGAGCTGCATTCTAGCATCACGACAAGGTTTCGTCGAATGGGGCACTCTGGTTGGCCCCCGCTGGCACGAGGTGCAGATTCCTCAGTAACCATCCCGTCTGCAACCCGTCTTTTGATCCAGTCGCGCATGTCTTCACTTACCGCTTTCGCCCGCCACGCCGTGCCTGGGGCGCCGCTTCTGGCGCTGATGCTCCTGTTGCCAACGCACAACGTGCTTCGCGCCCAGTCTCCCGTTCGTGTAAGCGAAGCGTCGGCACTCTTGCCGTGGTCAGAGCAAATATCCGTTCGCGAGTCATGGCTGGAAAAGCGACATGCCATGCTGCTGCCCATGATGCGGCGTCACAATATCGGCATGTGGATTGTGGTGAACGAAGAGTTTCACGATGATCCACTCACCCAGTACATCGCACCGCCTCGGCCGTACACCGGTAACCGGGACATCTTTGTTTTCATTGATGGCGGTAGTGCCGGACTCAAGAAGTACGCGATCACCGGCTACACCGAAGAAAATCTCACGCGCTTTTTTGACGCACCGAGCGATGAGCCGCGTCCACCGGCAGCCACGCTGCGTGAACTGTACCAGACGTGGAAGCCGGCCACGATTGGTTTGGGCATCCGTGGACGTCGCGGACAGACGCGATCACTCGGCTACGACGCGCACCGGTTTCTCGCCGAGACGCTGGGCGAAGAAGCGGAAGCGAAGTTTACCAGCGCCAGTGATCTGATTGAGGAGTATCTGGACACGCGGTTACCAGAGGAAATGGAGCACTACCGAACCGCGGTGTCAGTGACTGAAGCGATTGTGAAGCGTGCCTTGTCAAACGATGTCATTACACCGGGGCGCACCACCGTGGGCGATGTGCGGAACGCACTGTTTGACATGCTGTGGGCCGCGGGCGTGCGCACCTGGTTCCAGCCTGATCTGCGCGTGCAGCGTGTCGGTTCCGATATTGCCACGTCACGCGGGTTTCTGGCGGTGGCGCCGGAAAGCACGACGATTGTTGCCGGTGATGTCGTACACATTGATTTCGGCATTACGTACATGGGCTTTGACACCGACTGGCAGAAAATGGCCTACGTGCTCAAGCCGGGCGAGACGGAAGCACCAGCCGGACTGCGCAAGGCGATGGCCAACAGCAATACGTTGCAGGATGCGCTTATGCTGCGACATGCGCGGCCCGGACTGACGGCGGGAAGCGTGTTTAACGCCACGATGGCCGAAATGCGCGAGCGGGGTATTGAAGCTATGATCTATTCGCATCCCATTGGAGCGCAGGGGCACGGTCTTGGCGCGTCGATTGACTTCCGTAGCCCGCTGCGCAGCGACACCACCACGCAGAACTCGCGGCTTCGTGCCAACTCCTACATCTCGATTGAACTCAACACGGCGACGGTCATCCCCGAGTGGAACGACAAGAAGCTCTTCGTCATGTTTGAAGACGACGCGTATCTCACCGACCAGGGCTACCGGTTCTTTCGCCCTCGTCAGGAGTCGTTTTACCTGATTCGTTCAGATGCTGCCGCACTTCGCCCGCTGCAGCCGTGAGCACGCCGTCCAATCCCAATCCGTTGCACGGCATCACGCTGCAGCACATGATCGAGCATCTGGTGGAGCGTTACGGATGGGACGGGCTGGGTGATCGCATCACCATTCGCTGCTTTACGCATGATCCCAGCGTACCGTCGTCACTCAAGTTTCTGCGGAAAACACCGTGGGCGCGGGCAAAGGTAGAATCGCTGTACATGCATTCCGTAGCGCACCCGCGCAAATCACAGACGACGCCTTCACCGCAGAGCTGATGACACTCCGGTCTGCCGCTGCCTCACTTCTGACTATCGTTTCGCCAGCACGCCGTCATATCGCAGCATGGCTGGTGGCGCTCGCCGTACTGCCGCCTGCAGCGCCGGCAGAAGCTCAGTCAACGCGCGAGCCGCAAGTGAATGCCGCCACCGTCTGGGCCGACTCTGTACTGGCAACGTTGTCGTTGCAACAGAAAGCTGCACAAATGGTCTGGGTATGGACGCTGGGTGACTACAGCGCCGCCGATGCACCATCGTTTCTCAACATGCAGCGTCTGATTCGCGATCATGAACTGGGCGGAGCCATTGTCTCGGTAGGCGGACCACTTGATATCGCAGCGAAAACCAACGCTCTGCAGCGCGCCGCCCCCCTGCCGCTGCTGATAGGTGCCGACTTCGAAACCGGCGCGGCGTTCCGGGCGCGTGGTGGATGGTTCCTGCCCAATGCCATTGAACTCGGCGGTGCAACCTCCTTCCCGTATCAGATGGGCATTGGTGCCACACGCGATACCGCGCTGGCGTACCAGATGGGACGTGTGACAGCGATTGAAGGACGCGCACTCGGTGTGCACATGGGCTTTGCTCCCGTGCTCGATGTCAACAACAATCCCAAGAACCCGGTCATCAGCGCACGGTCCTTCGGCGAAGATCCGGCGTGGGTTGCAACGCTTGGCGCGGCCTTTATCCGGGGCATGCAGGATGCCGGCATGATGGCCACGGCAAAACACTTTCCCGGCCACGGAGATACGGAGCAGAACTCGCATCTTGAGCTGTCGCGTGTGAACGTCTCACGCGCCAGACTCGACAGCGTAGAGTTGCGTCCGTTCCGCGCAGCGATCAAGGCCGGAGTCAGCGCTGTGATGACATTTCACGGGGACCTGCCGGCGCTCGACAGCACACAGACCGCAGCCACACTCAGCCGCAGGGTGATGACAGACCTGCTGCGACGCGAGATGGGCTTTGATGGTTTGTTGGTTACCGACGCTCTCGACATGAACGGCGTGCTGGGTGACATGACGATGGCTGAAGCCACGCAGCGCGCCGTTGAAGCGGGTAACGATGTCCTGCTCATGCCAACCGATGTTCGCGTGGCCATTCAGGCCGTGGTGGACGGTGTCGCACAGCGCCGTTTCACGGTGGCGCGGGTTGATTCGTCGGTTCGCAAACTGCTGGTCGCGAAACACGCCATGGGATTGCACCGCAAACGCACCGTTGAGCTGGATTCGGTTGCGACGCGAGTCGGTATTTCCCAACACATGGATATCGCGCAAACGGCGGCCGAGCGTGCGGTCACCCTGGTGCACGATGAGACAGCGCTCGTTCCGCTCACACAAGCGGCGCAGCGTCGTCTCGTGAGCATCACCGTGTCACCTCGCGCCGATCTGAGTGCCGGCCGCCGCTTTGATGCGGAGCTCAAAACCAGTTTCCCGCAACTGCTGTCGCTCACGCTGAGCCCGGAAACGGTGGCCGATCAGACCGCCGGCGCAGCGGCCAGCGGCACGGGCACATATCGCGTGAATCCACAGCCCACGTTGCTGCCGGCGTCGGTGCAGAACGCGCTGCAGATTGCCGGCAGTGCCGATGTGGTCATTGTGTCGAGCTACATCGGTGCAAGCACCAATACCGCAAGCCTGGCAGCGACAGGCGGCTTGCCGGAGCTGATCACCGGATTGCGCAGCGCCGGGGCGAAGGTCGTACTGGTGTCCTTTCTGAATCCGTATCTCGCACAGGGGTTGCCGGTGGTAGACGCACACCTCATTGCGTGGAGTCCATTCACACTTTCGCAACGCGCAGCCGCGCGTGCACTGCTCGGCAAGGCGCCGATTACCGGGTTGCTGCCGATCACGATTCCCGGAGTGGCGGAGTTCGGGGAGGGCGTGCGCCGGTAATTGCTTGCGCGGGCCGCAGCGATCGCGAATCGCTGTGACTGAGCAGAACCCCACATCCTTGCCAGCAACCTGTTCGCTTGCCAGCAGACTGTGTGAGTCGTAACGTCACGCTCCCGCCCCCTTTGCGAGGAGTGCATGCCAGCCAGGGTTCGCCGAAAGACCAATGCAAAGAAGCGTTCACCGGCCAAGAACAGGCCGGTCGCGATACACGCTGTTCAGTTTGTGCTGCCGGACGGCACGGCACTTGGTTGGAGTGGAGTAGCAGACGACACGATTCTGCACCAACCGGAGTTCCAGCGCGTGGCGGTGAACTGGGCGTACATCGTGCGCAATCGCAGGCGCTGGGCCGAGCGTGATGATACGGTGCACGATCAGGCCCGGCGTGCCGCTGAACTGCTCGGGCAACTCGGCTTGTCATCTCACGATCGCGAGAGGCTGGCGTTTGCGGGGCACGTGGAAGTGGTGATCCCCTGGAGCGAAGCGGCGGAAGGGTGGGAGTTGCGAATATTTCCATGGGAGTACGTGCTCAGCGCCGCAACGCGAGAGCTGCGTCGCGATCTGCCGCTCAGTGTTGTACGTCGACTGGACATTGGCACTTCTGCACGCAGCGTGCCGCTTGCTCCGCGTGTGCTCTACGTGGAAAGTGCCCCCGGCGCACTCGCCGAGCGCTATGACTTCAGCGGCGAACGTGCGGTCGTGGAGGCCAATCTCACGCCACAGGTCTTTGAGGCACTTATCAATCCCACCCGGGCTGAACTGGCGTTCAAGGTCGCTGCGTTTTTGCCGGACATCGTTCACCTCGCCGGATTCGATACACATCAGGGATTGAGCGTACTCGACAGCAGCCCGGTTCAGGACGAACCGTCGGATGGCTACTTGCTACGTGGGGCAACGGGAGCCCCCGATCCGATTGCCTGTGAAGATCTTGCGCAGGTACTCACCGGCGGGTCCATCAAACCCGCACTGGTCACGTGCAATCTTCACAACTCCGCCGGACGGATCGCACCGTTGCTGCTTGCCGCCGGGGTTGGTTCGGCGATTGGTTTTCAGGATACGTTCGACGACGGTTTGGCTGAACTGTTCTTTGGCAGCTTCTATCACGCGCTCATGCTGGCCGATGGGGATCTGGTCATGGCGTTCGACAGCGCGTGGGAGGCACTCCGTGAGCAGCCTCGGTCGGTGCAAGGATCGGGGCTTGTGTTGTGGAGCGTTTCGCCGATGCTTGAGCCAGCCGCCGCTGCCGCATCTACGGTGAAGTCCGAGTTTGCCGACCGGATTTCACACGAACGCGCACAGGTAATTGAACCGGCTGCAACAACCGATGTCACTGAGGTACTGCAGGTCACCGTGCAGCCGCTCAAAGAGGCCAATTATTCGCTTCTGCACAACAACCGCGGACTGTTCAAGCGTTTTGTCATACAGAAGCTCAAGCCGGGGCGGGTTGACCACCTGCGCGTCAGCGTTGAGCTGCATGTGGGAGCAGACACGTATCCGTATCGACGAAGCTTTACGCTGCAGGAGGGTCAGGTTGATCTCAATGACCTGATACGCGTTCCGCTTACCTCGTCGCTGGCACGATCACGCCACGAAGCGATGTTTACGAGTCTGTTCGTTGAAGTGCTGTGGGGCGAAGCCGGACAGGAGCGACAACTGTACCGTGATACACACCGCGTTATCATGCTGCCGGCCGATCAATGGCGTGACGACGATACGGATCGTGTCTGGCTTCCGTCGTTCGTCCTGCCGCGCGACCCGGCGGTGTCCCGCATTATTGACCGTGCACAACGCTACTTGATGGCGTTGCGTGATGACCCCACGTCGGGCTTCGATGGTTATCAGAGCATTGATGATCGCATGGAAGACCCAACCGAGTGCGTGGATCTTCAGGTGCAGGCGATCTGGTCGGCAATCGTCCACGATTTTCAGCTCTCGTATATCAACCCTCCACCGGCATACTCCGAAGCGTCGCAACGCATTCGTACACCATCTGAGATCGTTGCGTCGGGCCGGGGCACGTGCCTTGATCTGACGCTGCTGTTGGCCGCATGCCTTGAGTTTGTGGAGATCTATCCGGTTGTCTTTCTTCTCAAGGGGCATGCGTTTCCCGGCTATTGGCGCAGTAACCGTGCACACGCTGCCTTCGTGGAAGTCACTAACGCAGAACCCGGTACAGTGGATGCTGCAGACGCACAACGCGCGACACGCAGTGCCGGACAGCGCGAAGCCTGGTACCTGCCCCGACAGGCATGGCCGGAAATGATTCAACAGGTACGCGCGGGTGATCTCGTGCCGGTCGAATCTGTAGGTCTCACATCCCACAGTGGCTTCTGGGATGCGGTCAACGCAGGTCACGAGAACCTGCAACCACGCGCCGAGTTTGATGCACTGCTCGACGTATCCCTCGCGCGCCGAAGCGGTGTAACGCCGCTGCCCATTCGCGAGGAACTGCCGTGACGCCGCTGTCCATTCGCCAGGAATTGCCGTGACACCGCTGCCTGCACTCAGCGCTGCGCTCGACGCGGCCACCGAAGGGCTGGACCTTGCACAGGCTGAACCGCCGGCACCGCACACGTCAATCGCCGAACTGCGTCGCGTACGGCGCAAGCCATCATCGCGACTGACTACCTTCTCGCTCTACGATGTAGATGGTGTCCTGCGTTTTGCGCCGGGGCTACCCGCGCTCACGACCGGGGGGCGCCGACGCCGGCGCGGCGACGCAGCGGGACTGGGCGGCGAAGTGGTGCGCACCTTCCGCTTTGAAGACTTGCCTCCCAATGAAATCGGGAAGTATCTCGCGGCCCTGGATCGCAAACTCAATCCGTCCGATGGACTGCGACAGCTGACATGGACCGACAGTGGTGCGCGCCTGTCGCCAGTGCAGCGCCTCGCCACAGGCCGCACGCTGCTCTTCATACACGGCACATTCAGCAAGACCGAGGCAATGCTTGGTCAGCTCAACGGTTCAGCGCACGGCCGCGCATTCCTGAAAGATGTATTGCCTGCAGCACGACGCACTGGTCGCTACGCGCAGGTACTGGCCTTCGATCACGCCACAGTAGGCGTGAGTCCGGTGATGAACGCGTTTGATCTGGCGCGCGCCACACATGGAATAACTGGGCCTGTTGATGTGGTGTGCCACAGTCGCGGCGGGTTGGTTGCACGGTGGTGGCAAACCGGTTTCCGGCAGGATTTCGGCGATGCCAGAACGGTGTACGTGGGTTCGCCCCTCGCCGGCACCAGCCTGGCCGCACCGCCCCGCCTCAAAGCCTCGCTTGAGATGCTGGCCAATATTGCCAACGTGTTCACCGGCGTGGCCTCTATGACGTCAGTGGCCGTTCCATTTCTGAGCGTGGCCACCGGCCTCATGAAAGTGGTGTCGTCAGTTACTTCCTTTGCCGCCAGCACTCCACTGCTCGACGCGGTCGTCGCCATGATTCCCGGCCTCGCGGCCCAGCAACGCGTTGGCAACAACGCCGAGCTGGCGCGACTGCAACGGCTGGTGGGCACGGCACCATCCAACTGGTATGCCGTGCAAAGCAACTTTGAGCCCGATCCGGTGGGCTGGAAGTTCTGGAAACGCTTTGTGCGGCTGGGTACCGAAATCAAGGACGGGCTCGCCGACGCCGTCTTTCGCGAGCCCAATGACCTGGTCGTGGACAGTGCGTCCATGAACACGCTGGGCGACACGGTCACCATTCCCGCTTCCCGGACACTCAACTTTGGCACGGGTGCACTGGTGCACCACTGCAACTACTTTGAGCAGCCGCAGACAGTGAAGTTTCTCCGTGAGATTCTGCTCAATCCCTAGCGTGCCGGACCCGGGCCGCTTGACGCCAAGCCTCGGCAGTCACTAAGAGTCCTCATGCGAATCGTCGGCGGAAAACACAAAGGACGGCACCTCACGTCACCCAATGATTTCCGGGTGCGACCTACGGCTGAGCATGTGCGAGCGGCGTTGCTCGATGCGCTCAAACCTGACCTTCAGAAAGCGTCAGTGCTCGACCTGTTTGCCGGTACCGGCGCGCTGGGCCTCGAAGCGATGTCGCGTGGTGCGCGCCGCTGTGATTTTGTGGAGACAAGACCATCCAGCCTGCACGCGCTCAAAGCCAACGTTGCAGCGCTCGGCTACCAGGACAAGTCGCGCATATTCAAGAAAGATGCACTGCCGTTTGCCGCGGTACTCAGCGAAGGAAAATACGACATCGCATTTGTCGATCCGCCGTATGAATCACGCATGCTCGATCGCGTGATTGAAGGGTGGCTCGTCTCGCGGTTCTCACGTGTGTTGGCGGTGGAGCATGCACGGACTCACGTGATTCCGTCGGGCGGCGTGCAGATGCTGTTTGAGGACACGGCGATCACGATTTATCGTGTCGCCGAACCCTTTCCCACTCGCGTCACCGCCCGCGATGATAGGCGCGGCACCGAAGGCAGCACGGGTCCGTCTACCGAATAATCATGTCCGCCGATCATTCCGCACGCGCGCCGTTGGCGCTTGATTCGTTGTGGATGCCGTTCACGGCCAATCGCGCCTTCAAGCGCGCGCCACGTGTGCTGGTGAGCGCCAGCGATATGCATTATCGCGACGATGCAGGCAATGAAGTGCTGGACGCCACGGCCGGATTATGGTGCGTGAATGCGGGTCATTGCAGACCGCAGATTGTGCAGGCGATTCAGCAGGCGGCGGCAACGTTGGACTACGCGCCGGGCTTCAGCATGTCGCACCCGGCGCAGTTTGAGTTGGCTGAGCGATTGGCGGCACTGGCGCCCGGCAATCTTGATCGGGTGTTTTTCACGAACTCGGGATCGGAATCAGTCGACACAGCGCTCAAGATCGTGATCGCCTATCACTCGGCCCGTGGAGACCATGCGCGCCGCCGGTTTATAGGACGTGTGCGTGGATATCATGGTGTAGGATTTGGCGGCATTTCAGTTGGTGGCATTGAAAACAACCGCCGTGTGTTCGCGCATCACCTCCTGCCACACACCAATGCGCACTTGCCTGCCACACACGGGCTGGCGGAAAATCTGTTTTCGCGCGGTCAACCGTCGCACGGTGCGCACCTGGCCGACGCGCTCGGTGAAATGGTGGACACGTATGGTGGCGAGTCCATCGCAGCGGTGATTGTTGAGCCACTGGCTGGCTCGGCGGGTGTGCTGGTTCCACCGGTCGGTTATCTGGAACGGTTGCGCAGCTTGTGCGATGAGCACGGGATTCTGCTCGTCTTTGATGAGGTGATCACGGGCTTTGGTCGCTTGGGTGCAGCCTTTGGCGCGCAGCGCTTTGCGGTCACTCCCGATCTGATGACAATCGCCAAGGGAATGACCAACGGTGCGGTGCCGATGGGCGCGGTGCTGGTGCGGCGTGATGTACACGACGCGGTTGTGAACAGTGTGGACGGTGGGATCGAGTTCTTTCACGGCTACACCTATTCGGGCCATCCGCTTGCGTGTGCCGCGGCGTTGGCGACGCTCGACGTCTACGTCAGCGAAGGATTGTTTGAGCGGGCCCGGTCGTTGGCGCCCTACTGGGAGAATGCGGTGCACTCGCTGTGCACTGAGCCCAACGTGATCGATGTTCGCAATCTCGGGTTGGTGGCAGGCATTGAGCTGTCGCCACGCGCGGGAAAGGTGGGAGCACGCGGGGCGGATATCATGGCGGATTGTTTTGCCCACGGACTGCTTGTTCGTGTGACCGGCGACACGATTGCCTTGTCGCCGCCGCTCATTGTGA
Source organism: Gemmatimonas sp. (assembly GCA_011390805.1). Classification (GTDB taxonomy): domain Bacteria; phylum Gemmatimonadota; class Gemmatimonadetes; order Gemmatimonadales; family Gemmatimonadaceae; genus JAABRT01. Next base: position 65,515 of record JAABRT010000011.1, read on the forward strand.
ATGAATCACAAATTGACCAGATGGTGGACGGCGTCCGGGCCGCGCTGCGTCGAGTGACCTGAAACGGCTAGCGGATCGCTGGTGGCGCTTTAGTGCCACGTGCCTGCAACCGACACTGAAAGGCAGCCCTTGGTGCGCCGCCGAACGTTTGGGTTACGGCGCCCAGCAGTTACCAGCTCCCGAGCTCTACGCAGACGATGACCGCGACGCCGCACGTCTATTTGTCAGATGAAGAAACGCAGTACGCGCGCCTGATTGCTCCGTCGAGGCTGGCCGCACTTGAAGCAACCGGCTTGCTCAACGGTGCCGCGAGCGACGTGCTTGATCGCATCGCGCGGCTTGTCACGCGGCTTGTTGGCGTGCCGGTGAGTCTGGTGTCGCTGGTCGACGATGCGCGCCAACACTTTCCCGGTATGGTTGGACTTGACGGCGAGGCGGGCGATGTGCGTGGGACGCCGTTGTCCCATTCCTATTGCCAATACGTGGTCAAGCGCGACCAACCCTATATCGTAAACAACGCGGCGGCCGATGAACTGGCGTCCAGAAACAAGGCGCACACCGAGCTTGGCATCGCGGCCTACGCAGGAGTGCCGCTACGCACGGCTGAAGGAGTTACACTCGGTGCGCTCTGCGCGATAAACGTGGTCCCGGAACAGTGGACGGCGGAGCAGCTGGAGACGATGACGGAGCTGGCGGCCATTGCCATGTCTGAAATCGAGTTACGCTCTACCGCGCGGGCGCTGCTGCTCAGCAACCGTCGTCTGGCCGAACAATTGATACGGGATTCCGTTACGGGGCTGCTCAACAGAGCGGGTTTCAGTGTGCGTGCCGAGCAGGAGTTGTCGCAGGCCAAGCAGGCAAAGCAGAGTGCTGTGGTGTGCGCCCTGAACCTCAACGGCTTTCACGCGGTCAATCATGCGCACGGCTATGAGTGTGGTGATTCTGCGCTGGTCGAAGTCGCGGCGCTGCTCGAAGGGACGTTTCGCCCAGTAGACATTGTGGCCCGACTCGGCGCCGATCAGTTCGTCGCCCTCATCGTCGACGCCGCAGAATCGGATATCCCATTTATCACCGCACGTCTGGCCGCGGCGTTTGATGTGCACAACGCATCGCCGCACCGGTTGTATGCACTTGATGCCCGGGTGGGCTTTGCCGTATGGAGTCCAGCCGCGCCGGTGTCGATAAAAACACTGCTGCAGCGCGCTGAATCGTCAATGCGCGACACGACCCGGAGTGAAGCGACGCTGTAACCGGACCCGGAAAGGCGGGCGCGCGTATATTGAACGCTCGCCCACCTCGTCCGGAGATTCAGATGGTGCAGTTTCTTGTGCTGCTTTCAGTGGCTGTCACCGCGGCGTTCGCGCCCGATGTGGCGCATCACGCCGCGCTTAACACGGCGCACCACGCCGCGCGGAACACGACGCATTACGCCGCGCTCAAGGTGGCGCATGACGTCGCGCCTGGAGTCGAACAACACGCGGCGGCAGACAGTGCACCGCAGGATGCGTTCTGGTCGAACTTGCGGGCGCTGTGTGAGTCGGCAGCGACCGGACGGCTGCTCAAGGCGCCGCCCGGCGACACGCAAATCGATCCCACGGCCACGCTGGTTGTGCATTTCTGGGAATGCGGCGACACCGAGTTGCGATTTCCGCTGCACGTGAACGACAATCGTTCACGCACGTGGGTGTTCATTCGTCACGCCGACAGCATTGAACTACGACATGATCACCGCGAAAGCGATGGTACGGAGTCACGCAACACGTGGTATGGTGCTGCCACCATGACAGCGGGAACGGCAACACGCCAGGACTTCGTCACCGAGCGAAACGGCATCAGAAGTGGTTGGCGTGTTGAAGTGGAGCCAGGCAAGCGTTTTGCATACGGCACGGCGCGCAACGGGGAGTTCCGACATCACCTGGAGTTTGATCTCACCGTGCCTGCGGCCACTCCTCCCCTGCCGTGGGGATACCGCGTCAGACCGTCACAGCGGCCGTAAAGCGAGGCGTGAAGCGGTTCGTCGCGCGACGCTCAAAGTATTGTGTCAGCAGCGAGCACTCACGCGCTAACGCTGCTTCAGCCCGGTCGCGGCACGCCGATTCGAGCTCCCGCCACGTCATGAGCGTGCCGAGCGACAGAATCTCGAGTGAATCGTGCTGCACTGATGGATGCACGTTGGGCGGCATCCCCAGGTCAGCCCAGACGGCCAGGCGGGCGCGCTCATCGGCCAGCGTGGACACGTTGTGACTTCCGACCACCGGCTGCTCTGTGCGGAGCGCGAAGACGACCACATCGGCATGGGCAATCGCCCGCTCGCGCAAATGCCACGGCACGCACTGCACACCGCTCCGCTTGCGTGCGACATCGGCGGCGCGGGCGTCTGTGCGGCTGCTCACGGCCAATGACGCCGGTCCATACTGGTGCAGCGCGTCGAGCGCACTCGTAGCCGCGGCGCCTGAACCCAACACCAATACCTTGGCATCTTCCCATGGCAGCGGGATGCGTTCACCCAGCACATCGGCGGCAGCGCGGCCGATGGTGCGCGAGGCATCGTCGAAGCCGGCGTGCAGGCGCACGTGGCGCGTTGCGTTCACGATGCGCTCGAAAACCCGGTCGAGTGCGGTGGATGTATACCCGTTGCTTCGGGCTGTAGACCACGCCAGTCGCACCTGTCCGAGAATGTCGCTGTCGCCTTGCAACTGTGATTCGAGGCCGGCAGACACGCGCAGCAGATGTTCGAGCGCCGCTTCACCGTGATAGCGAACCACCGCGCGCTCGGTCAGCCGCTTTGCCTCGCGCGCAACCGTCGCGGGATCCGGGCTGCCGCTCGCCAGTAGTGCGGCGCCCGCCCGTGCCCGCATGGAATGCACGAACGTGTGCTCGGGTGCATTGGACTCGCCAAGCCAGATGCATTCCACGCGGTTGCATGTTGCCAGCACCACCGCGGGTGTCCCGTCGGCTGTCACGTCTGTCTGCAGCACCGACGTCTGCTCCGCATCGGGAATGAGCGGAACCAGGCGCTGCATGTCTACCGTGCGGTGCGAGATGCTGACAATGCGAAGATGCGGCAACATGGACGGGCGTAACTCAGGCAACCGCACGTACCAGGGCTGGCTCGACCACCGCTGTGGGCATGGTGCGACACGAAGGGTTGCGACAGCCCGGGCACTTCTCGCGATAGCGCGTGTGATGGGCCTGACCGCTCTGCATGTGCGTGTGCACAAGATCAGCCAGAGCATCAAGGAACATCGGCGAATCGTTCAGCGACGGTGCACGCTTGAATCCGTGCAGTCCCAGTTCATGCGCCAGTTCGCCGTACTCAATATCCACTTCCGACAACGTTTCAATGTGATCGCTGGTGAATGCCACTGGCACGACCAGCACGTTCTTGCGCTTGTCCGACGCGAGACGACGGATCATCGTTTCGGTAGACGGACCAAGCCATCGCACCGGTCCCACTTCTGACTGATAGGTGAGCATGTGCGGATTACGTGCGCCCAGCACTTCCATCACGCGCTCAACCGTCGCGCCGACTTCCTGAGGATATGCATCGCCACGCTCAATCACGCTCAACGGCAACGAGTGCGCGCTGAACATGAGCAACACGTTGTCACGCTCGCTCGGTGCGTATTGCTTGAGCCCCTCGCGCACCTGCTGCGCAACGGATCGTACAAAGCCCGGGTGCGTGGGCCAGCGGTCGATCAGGCTCCACTGAAACGCATCGCGCAGGCCGTGGCGGTCGAGCGCCCGCCACAGTTCGTTTAAACTCGAACCCGTGGTCGTACAGGAGTACTGCGGGTACATGGACAGGGCTACGGCACGCGTGATTCCGTCCGCCTTCATGGCCAGCACCGCGTCGTCTGAAAACGGCGCCACGTAGCGGAAGGACACGTAGAACTTGTGCGGTGCAGTTTCGGGAGACAGCGCATCAAGTCGCTCAATCAGCCCCTGCCCCTGCGTATTTGACCAATGCAGAATCGGTGAACCGCCGCCGATGGCATCGTACAGTGCGCGTACTTTGGGCGAGCGCCGTTTGGCAATGAAACGTCCTAGCACATCCTGAAACGGCAATCGCAGCAGTTCGCGATCCGCAAACAGGTTGAGCAAAAAGGGCTCGACGTCATCGAGCGTCTTCGGACCACCCATGTTCAGCAGCACGATGCCGGTGCCGCCAGCGTGGGGTGCAGTGCGATGAGATGCAGGCTGCGCAACAGATGTAGTAAGCAAATGCCGATTCCGAACGGGGTCAGGAAATGCTGGCCGCGCGATACCGAGGGCCACGCACCAAAGCTCGTCGAAAGACCAGCACGCGAGTATTGGCAGCGCTACGGTATTACCTCAGTACTTGTGCGGTACCGGCGAAGCTGACCGGGCACCCGTTTACTTGCCGCCGCGGTGGTGCCGTGCGATTTCCTGCTCGCTCAGGCGCAAAAAACGCGCCGCGTTGTGGTACAGAATGTCGCGCTTCTGCACAGTGCTCAGGAATGGTGCGCTTTCGATGGCCTCGATGGCGCGTTCGATGCCCCCGGGCCACTGCATCTGGTCGGAGCCGAACATCACGCGAGAGTGAAACCCGGCACGCACAATGCGCTCCAGCCAGGTGTGGAACTCCGCGCGCGGCAGCACCATCGCGATCACACCCACGTCCACGTGCACCTGCGGATGCGCGTACATGACCGCGAGAAGGTCGTCGAGCATCGGCCAGCCGGCGTGCATGAGGTACACGCGCAGCTTCGGGTGTTTCACAAGCACTTCTTCCATGGTGAGCGGCGAGTGCATGCGCGCGCGATAGCCGGTGGCGCCCATGTAAATGACTCCCGGCGGTCCCGTACCCACGTGAATGCCTACGGGAACGTCCAGCTCTTCGGCCAATGCCCAGTACGGTGCGAGACGCTCATCGGTTGGCAGGATGCCCGCGTATTGCGTTCCCACCTCACCCATCGCTTTGTATGGTCCGTTGGTGAAGGCGTCACGTGCCTGCTCAGGATCCGGTACAACAGTGCCATTGGCACCACCACCTACCGAGAGGGAGGCGGTGAGCCGATGTGGTGCCGCAGCAAGCCAGGCAGGCACAAGCTCCGGATCGCCGCTTACGAGCGCGAAAATGTTTCGGCGTTCAAGAACTTCGAGCGTCTGCACACGCATCGCCGAGTCAGTGACAGGAGACCAGACCGGGTTTTCGCATTTGGGATTCTTGAGTTCGGCGAGAAACACCATCTGATACAGTTCGCGCTGATCCCACCGGGGCCATTCAACGAACGGCATGCACAGCGCGATGGGCGGCGGTCCCTGCCCATCGGCCGGCAGCGCGTGCAAGTGAACGTCGATGATCGGAGGCGGAGCAGACTGAGCCGAGGCGTGGCGTGCCGCAGCAAAGCTGACGGGCAGTGAGGAGCATAGCGAAAGCAGCAACAAGCGACGGAAAGACATGGCGGAACCTCGGATGTAAGGTTTGCAGGTCGGTCGACGATGCACCTATCTCTCGCGCCCAAGCGTAGCACTGCGGCACCGGACGCGCTGGTTTACTCCTCCCCCGTACCCGGCAACCGCGGCACATCGTACGATGACGGCGCGCGCAGCAACCCCGAATCGGTGTACAGCTCAAGTTTGTGGCGCGTGTCCACGATGTCGAGATTGCGCATGGTGAGCTGGCCAATGCGGTCCATGGGCGTAAAGAACGCCTCGCCGCGCTCCATCGTGAGCCGCTCGGGCTGATACGTGAGATTCGGGCTGGTCGTGTTCAAGATGCTGTAGTCGTTGCCGCGACGCAGTTCGAGCGTGACTTCACCGGTGATGGCGCGCGCCACCCAACGCTGCGCCGAATCGCGCAGCATCATCGCTTGTGAGTCGAGCCACCGCCCCTGATACAGCAAGCGACCCAGACGCCGACCGTTGATGTGGTACTGCTCAATCGTGTCTTCGTTATGAATGCCTGTGACCAGTCGCTCGTACGCGATAAAGAGCAGCGCCATGCCCGGCGCTTCGTAAATCCCGCGGCTCTTGGCTTCAATAATGCGATTCTCGATCTGATCGCTCATCCCCAAGCCGTGACGTCCACCGATCACATTGGCTTCAAGGAACAGATCAAGCAGTGAATCGAATGACTGTCCGTTGAGCGCCACCGGCGTGCCCTCTTCAAATCGCACGCTCACCGTCTCGCGCTTCACTTCCACATCGTCGCGCCAGAACGGCACGCCCATGATCGGCTGCACAATCTGCACACCGCGATCAAGCAGCTCGAGATCCTTGGCTTCGTGTGTGGCACCGAGCAGGTTGGAATCGGTGGAGTAGGCCTTTTCCACGCTCATCTTGTACGCAAAGCCATGCGCCACGAGATACTCCGACATCTCCTTGCGTCCGCCCAGCTCGTCAATAAACGCCTGATCCAGCCACGGCTTGTACACGCGCAGTCCGGGGTTGGTAAGCAAACCGTAGCGGTAGAACCGTTCAATGTCGTTGCCCTTGAACGTGCTGCCGTCGCCCCAGATGTTCACATCGTCTTCGCGCATCGCGGCCACGAGCATGGTGCCCGTCACGGCCCGACCCAGCGGCGTGGTATTGAAATACGTGACGCCGGCGGTGGTGACATGGAACGCACCACTCTGAATCGCCGCGATGCCTTCGGCTACGAGCTGGTGGCGGCAATCGATCAGCCGGGCTTTTTCGGCGCCGTATTCCATGGCCTTGCGCGGAATCTCGTCGTAGTCCGTTTCATCAGGCTGACCGAGGTTCGCAGTGTAG